>JADLBD010000008.1 GCA_020847975.1 Bryobacterales bacterium
ATGCTGAATGCGACGGTCCACCCATCGTGCCATCCGATGGACCTTCCGCTCATTCAGCGACAGACAGATGCGGAAGGGCTCGATTACTTCGAAGTGCCCATTACCTTTACGGAGATCGGCGATGACTGAAGAGACGGTATGGCTTGCCCCTCCTTTCGGGCAGGGTGAGCCGCGTGAAGTTGAAGCAAAGCCCGAAGTGCTCGTGCCGTTGATGAATACCGGTTGGTCGCAGTGTGCCCCGCCGTCCGCGGGCGCAGAGGAGGTGACCGAACATGTCGGTTAGAACACAGGAGATTCTGATCGGTTTCGGCAAGGCCAAGCAGACGGACATCGCAACCGCAAACGTGGTCGGCGGCATCTGGCAGTTGAAGAAGCTCAACGCGGCGCTCGCTAATCCGAAGCTCAACACCGAGAATGACGCCGAGGAGTTCGGTAAGGGCCACGAGTACATCACCGAGGTATTCAAAACTTCCTGGGATGTGAGCGGCACGATCGAGAAATACCTGAGTGCGGAGATTGCAGCCTGGGCGATGGCCTTCGGTTTGGGCAAGGTCGTGAAGTCGGGCACGAACCCGAACTTCACGTACACTTGCACACCACCGAATCCATCCAACGGCGATGCTGTCGAACTGCCGTTCTTCTTGTTCATTGAACAGATTCGCCCGGGTGCCGCCGTTGTACTCGACCGCACGGCCGTAGGGTGTGCCGTTGAATCCTGGCAGATCGCGGTGGCCAGCGGTCCCGGCCGCGCGAACTCGAAGATCACGATTGAGTTCGTTGGATCTGGCAAACTCACAGAACCCTCCGGCATCACACTACCCGCGGCAATCGTTGAGAAACTGCTGCCGTCCGCGTCTCTCGCGCTCACGATCAACGGCACGAACTACGTCACCAACAAGAACATCATCTCGCTCGAGTTCGGCGGCAAGAACAACATCCGATTGGACGACGGATTCTACCCTGGCTCTGGTTTCCAGACTCCCGCAGATTCCACCAGTGGCGCGATCCGCGGCCGCATGGAGTACGGCAACAGGCAATTCACTCTGAAATTCGTTGCGCGGTTCGTGAACGGATCGGATGAACTGACGAAGCTCAAGAACCAGTCCAGCGGGACCGCCGTCATCACGCTCACCTACGATGCGAACAATTCGCTGGAGGTGACGTTCGCGAAAGTGTCATTCTCGATGGCCGAGGTCGTCGATACGGATGGGCGCGTGACGGTATCGGTCGAGTGCGCGCCGATGTACCAGGCGGGCATCATCTCGGCGGTCGCGAAGTGCGGCGTCGATGGCATCTGCCAGTAAGGGAGCTTTTATGGAAACCACCACTCCTGTTTTTGATGCGACCGTGCCGGTCGCTTTACAACTCCGTACTCCCGGCGGCGTCAAGACCGTCCGAGTCCGGTTCCCTTCCGACGACCAATGGGCGGAGCGGCAGCGGCGCCGCAAAGTCATCATCAAGAATCTGGGGCGCGGGATCTCCGAGACGATCATCCCGAACGCCGAGGATGTGGACGCCGCGCTGCTCACGAAGATCCGCATTGAAGAGGAGACGCCGGCTGAGGTCGATCCCTTCGAGGCCGTGAAGTGCGTCGAGCAGCTGGCGCAAGCCGAGGTGGACGATGTGGTCCACGTTGGCGATGCATTCCGCGTGACCACACGTGTGCTGGGTGGCACGACCGTCCATTTACTGCGCATGCCTTCTGCGAAGGATGTGTTCGACTACCGGCGGGCGTTCGCGCGGGTGCTCGATCTGCCGTTCAACAAGCAGGAGTTGACCATCAATCTGCATGCTGCCGGCGACCTGTATAAGAAGCTCCGTCAGGCGACCGAGGGTTACGCTGGCGAGGCGCCCATCATTCACCAGGCCGTCGCCATCAAAGCCGCGATCGACGCGCTCGACGCCGGATTCCAGGAGGAGCGCGACCCAAACTTCTGAACGGTGAGTGGCCGGACAGCCCGTCACTCCGGTATCTCGTCCATTGGGCCCTGCGGCGCGATGACCTGTGCAATCCGCAACTGTGTCCCGACGCGCCTGATGGCGAACGCTGTGATCACTGCCCGCTGAACCGGATCGATGAAGCGCAGAACAGCGAGACCGGAATCTTGATCCGGCGCGCTCTGGACATGCGGACGGCACTGAAGCTCGGAATCCGAATCTCGCTCGACGAGATCCGCGCCGACGAATTCATCGCCATGCAGATTCTCGAAGAAGAGCGGGACCGGCACGAGCGGGAGAAGCTTCCCAACCATGGCGAGTAATCAGGTTGAACTGGTCGTCACCGTCGAAGTCGACAAGGCGAACCAGTCGATCAAGAGCGTCAACGCCAACCTGTCGAGCATCGAGAGCACCGCCGCAAAGAGTGCGCGCGGCGCGGCGGCGGGCATCGACGGAATGACGGCGGCAATGGTCAAGGGCGCGACCGCCGGGAACCTGCTGGCCGACGCCATCAAGACCGCCTTGCGGTGGGTGAAGGAATTCACCATCGACGCGGTGAAGGACGCCGCGCACGTCGAGCGGTTGGAGCAGGCCACGCTCGCGCTGGCCAAGGCGCACGGCATCTCGGCGGCGGTGGTCAGGAAGACCTCCCAAGCCATCCAGGATTTGAACCTCGAAGACGAGGTCGCCCTCCGGACGATCAACCGTCTGATCGTCGCGGACATCGGTTTGGAGAAGGCGGAAGGCCTCGCCAAGCTCGCCAAAAACGCTGCCATCCTTGACGAAAATCTCACTGCGCCGGAAGCGCTCGAAGGCATCCTGCGCGCCATTGAATTCGGTCAGGAGCGCGCGCTCAAGCAACTCGGGATCAAGGTCCAGTTCGACAAGGAACTCGAGCTGGCCGAACTGAAGCTTGGCCGTGCGATGTCGGAGAACGAGAAGGTCGAACCTCGCCGGCAAGCCGTGATGAAGGCTGGCGCGGCAATCCAGGGCGTTGCTGCGTCTGCCGCCGAAACCGCCGAGTCGAAGATGAAGCGGCTCGAACAGGAGATCCGCGACCTCCGGAAGGAAATCGGCAAGGAGTTCGTGGACGAGTGGCGCGCCATCATTCAGGCCTTGCGCGACATGGTGAAGTGGCTGGGCGAGAACACCGACCTGCTCAAGAAGTTTGCTCAGGGAATTCTGCTGGTCGGCACGGCGTTGGCCACCTACAAGATCGTCACCATGATCATGGGAATCACGGAGGCGGTGAAGGGGCTTACCGCCGCGATGGTCGCGGGCCGGCTTGCGACGGTTGCGAATCCCATGGCGTTGGCGATCACGGGCGGGGTCGCCGCAGGCGCCATCATCTACAACCAGTACACCGACATGGTTGAGGAAAACGAGCGGCGCTTCAAAGAGATGGAAGAGATGGCGTTACGCCAGGATCTCCTGAGCGGCAAGCTCAAGATCGAGGACCTCAAGAAGGCGCGCGGAATGTCGGACGATCAGGTCCGCGAACTGGTGCTGGGCGGCAGGCGGCGGTTGATTCCCGGCATGGAGGAGGGCGGTCTTGATTTCAGCGGTTTCGAGTTTGGGCCGAAGATTACCATCGGCAAGCCAGGCAAGAAGGAGAACGTCGACGCCGTAGTCGCGCGGCTGAAGCTCGCCAAGGAAATGGGCGAATTTCAGCGGAAGGCGGAAAAGGACGCCATTGATTCCGCCGCGCAGGCGCGCGCCAAGGCGCTGCCAGGATTCGCCGGCGAGATTGCGGAGTTGAACAACAAGATTCGGACGTGGACCACGTTCACCGACGACAAGGGTGCCGAGCATCAGGTTCGTCTAACCAAGAAGGCGTGGGATGCGGTCATAGATGAACTGTCCACGAAGTGGAAAACGTTCAAGGAGAAGCTGGACAAGGGCAATCGCGAGGCGATTGCGGACTACATCAAGGCGGAAGAGGAAGCTGCTCACCGGCGGATGGAGTTGGAGAGTGAACTGTTCCAGAAGCGGCTTCAGTACAACGAGGAAATCGCCCAGCAGAACCTGGATCACGTCAAGGAACTGATGCAGATCCAGGAGCAGCGGGCTGGCTTTGCGCGCGACGCACGTCTCCGGACACTCGAAGGTTATGACGCCAGAACCATCGAGCAGAAGGTCTGGGTGGAGCAGCAGAAGGCGCAGATCGAGATCGACTATATCGAACAGGTTCACGAGATCAAGCAGCGACTCTTCGACCTCGAAACTTCGCAGCGGGTTCTGGACTACGAACTCGAAATGAAGCGGCTCGGTTACCGCGCCGACGAGATCCAGGCGCGGATCGCGGAGTACACCCAGCAGCGGGAGGCCATCCGCCAAGCGAACCAGGAGGCCACGGACGCGGCCATCGACGCGGCGCGCCAGAACGCCGCCAACAGGACTGCGGATTTGATCCGCGACCACAACCAGCGGATCTTCGATTCCTTGAAACGCCAGGCCGAGGGCGTCTTCGATGCGCTCGTCACCAAGTCGCAGTCGGTGTGGTCCGCAATTGGGAACTCCTTCAAGACCGCAATGCTGACCGCGATCAAGGAAGTGGTGACGTCCCAGGTGGCGCGCGCTCTGATGGGGCTGTTCGGCGGCACGCGTGGGTACGCCCCTGCTGGCGCGGGCGGTGGCGGCGGTGTTCTCGGTGCGCTGTTCGGCGGCATCGGGATGTTCGGTGGTGGCGGCGGAGGCGGGCCAATCCCTGGCGGATCTGCCGGTGGATGGGGCACGCCGCCTTTTGTTCCTGGTGCCGGCGGCGTTTCCGGTACCGGTGGTGCCGGTGGAATCCTCTCCGGCGCGAACTGGGCGGCGTCGCTCGCGAACCTGAAGTCGTTCGCCGGCATTGGCGGCAGCATCCAGTTGGCGCCTGGTGTGGCCACCACGTGGCAGGCCGCGACGATGGGGCAGAAGCTTGCGTCCATCGGCAAATCGAACGCCGCGCTCTTGGGCGGTGGTTTGCTGGTCTACGAAGGTCTGCGCCGTGGCGGCGCGGCCGGAGTTGGCATGTCCGCGGCGGGCGGAGCGCTGATCGGTTTCAAGTACGGTGGTCCTCTTGGCGCCGCCATCGGAGGGATCGCTGGCGCGGCGGCTGGTATCGTGCGCCTGTTTGTCAAAGGCGCGCAGGAGAAGGCCCGCGAGAAGATTAAAGCCGTCTACGGCGTCGACATCTCCGACAAGGCGATCTTGAAGCAGATCGTCGATACCGCGAAATCGGCATACGGCGGCAACCTCGACGTTGCGATCCAGAGCCAGCAGGTCCGCGAGTTCGTGGAGCTCTACGCGATGACGACGGGCCAGACCTATGGCGTCAAGTCGACGCAGGTTCAACCGGTGTCGCTGGCGCAGTCCGGAGGGTCGCTTTTCCAAGCGCCGAACTATTCGAACGGGGCCGCGCTCTCGTCGTTGGGCGGCTTGCCGTCGCTCGATACCATCGGCAGGGGCGCGCCGTCCGGCGGCGGGCTCGTGGTCAACATCACCGTTCCGGGCGCGAAGGAATTCTTCGAGAAGGAAACGGTGCGGGTGGTCGTCGAGAATCCGCGCGCCGTCCAGTCGGCGACGATGACCGCGACGAAGCAAAACGCTGGCCGGCGAGAAATGGCGGCGCTTCAGACCGGCGTCGGATTGGTGACTGCCTGATGCCCGGATCGGTTCAGAACGCGGTGCCGGCGACCGTCCTGCCGAACAGTCTGTGCCGCGCGTTCACGCGTGCGCAAACCTACCCGGTGGTCGAGAACGAGTACCGGAACGGCGAGTCGCAACGCGCGGCACTGGCCACGACCAGCCGCAAACGGTGGCGGCTCGCAAAGAGACTGACGCCAGCGCTGTTGCAGGTGCTCCGCGACTTCTACGATGCGCGCAGAGGCCCGACCGAATCGTTCTACTTCTATGATCCGTATGACACCAGCCCGAAGTTCTCACACGACCCTGCGGGCTCAGCGACGACCGGCAGATACACCGTCCGCTTCGATTGCGAGTGGAACCAGACATGTGGCCCTGGCCGCTCGGACGTGAACATCGAGCTGATCGAACTCGCATAGGCCGCAGGAGAAAGACCGCATGGCGTTTTCCGCTTACCTCGACCAGAAGATCCTTGAGAAGGCTTTCCTCGGGCAGGACTTCTCGATTGCCGCGCGTTGGTGCAGCCTTCACACGACCGATCCCGGCAAGACCGGAGCGAACGAAGCTGCGGGAGGGCCGTATGTCAGGCAGTCGGCGGATTCGTACACGCCAGTCGATGATAGCGGGAACTCGAAGCGGGTCCGGAGCAGCATCGTCCTTTCTTTCCAGGTTCCGGCTGGCACGTACACCCACATCGGTCTTTGGGACGCGCAAAGCGGCGGCAACTTCCTGGGTGGCGGCGCGCTCTCCTCGCCGGCCACGGTGGGCGACGGCGACTTCGTGATCATTCGCGAGAACGATCTCTCGATCTTGCAGGACTAGGGGGCGCACGTGTCCACGATCTGCACGCAATTCGGGCCGGTCACGAATTTCGAGATTACGCTTAACGGACTTGCCACCGGCGCGGCCCGCAGTTCGGCGAAAATCGAGAACCAGAACTTGCGCTACGTTGACGCGATCTGCCAGTTCAAGATCAAGCCCGCGTCGGGCAGCCTCGGCGATCGTTACGGCGTTTACTTTTTCGCGTGGGGCGCAGCAGACGATGCGTCTCCGATCTATCCGGCGGGAGTGACTGGCGTCGATGAGGCAGTATCGGTCACCCTCGAAACGCTCTCCATTCGCGAAATCGGATCGCTATATGTCCCAGCGTCGGGTATTCTGATCAGCCCGCCGTTCTCGGTCGCGCAGGCCTTCGGCAATGTCCTCCCGCCAGTGTGGGGAGTGGTCGCCGTCAACCGCTGCGGCCTCGCACTCGACGCGACGGACAACACCGCCTTCTGGCGCGGCGTGCAGTTCGAGGTGATCTGATGCGGCGCCTTCCACTGAACCCCACCTCGGAGACGCTG
The DNA here is from genome assembly GCA_020847975.1 of Bryobacterales bacterium. Lineage (GTDB taxonomy): Bacteria > Acidobacteriota > Terriglobia > Bryobacterales > Bryobacteraceae > CADEFT01. Next base: position 6,909 of record JADLBD010000008.1, read on the forward strand.
TTCCCAAGTGGAGTGTGCGAACCGCATCCTGACTTCAACGCACCACTCGGCAATGGCCTGTATGCGCTCTGGCTGCCGACGCGCGATCCGAGGATGTGGTTCAATCCCTGGCGGCTGAACGCCAAGCGTGCTGCAATCCCATTCGAGTACTCGCCCGCATACTTCCAGCGGCGGATGCTGTTCGGTGCCGCGGCATCCGGTCTCACCGTGCCGACGGGATCAGGCGGGAACACTCCAACACCGTTCGGCGCAGCTCTCGCGTGCAGCAACGAACAGGTCAGTTGGTCCGGCAGTTCTATGGCCGACGCGCCGGCGTTCATAGGCGATGGAACAGGCAAGACAATCTCTGTCTGCGTGTGGTTCCGGATCAACCGGCTGAACGGGACGGGCTTCCCTACCATCTGCAGCACCAGCTATACGACCGGCTGGTGGCTGGGTCTGCGAACGAGCACGGGAAAGTACAAAGCCATCTTTCGCAACAGTACATCGCCATATGGTCCGTTCGAGTGGGGCGCCTACAGTGGTGATTTCCGAAAGGTCAACTGCATCTCGTTCGTCCTCCCGGTCGATGCGAACGCGACGTCGAGCATTTACCACAACGGAGTTCTCGCCGCGCAGGGGACGATTCCCAACGCCAGTTCCGCGTCGGGCAGCGCTTCGGTCTTCCCGCTGTCCTCCTCGACGCCAGGCATGTTCGTCGAGATCTTCGGCATCGCTTCGTGGACGCGCGCGTTGTACCCGGAGGAGATGCGTCAACTGGTATCCGGACCGCGCGTGTTGCTGGCAAAGCGGCAAGCCTTCTGGTACGGTCCGTTTCTCGCTTACCGTGATGCCGGGATCGCGGGCCACTCATCCGTAGCCGGTGTCCGCTTCCGCGGCGTGCCCAGGAGCGGAGTGATCGCAGGATCTGCAACGCTCGTGGGGTATCGCCGGCCGCCTTCAGCGCCAGAGCGCACGATCTCAATCCGGCCGGAAAGCCGCTCCATCTCGCCTGCGCCGGAACTACGCACGCTCGCTGTTCGGCGAGAAGACCGGGGCATCGAGGCATGATTTTCGTCAAAGACCCGAATGCAGTCCTCGATTACTACGTCGACTGGACCCGATGGCTCAACGGCGACGCGATCGCCACGAGCGTGTGGGCGGTGACGGCGGGCTTGACCGTCGCCAATGATACCCACACCACGACGGCAGCGACCGTGTGGCTGTCCGGAGGCGTTGTGGGCGAGACGTATCGAGTCACCAACCGAATCACGACGGCGGGCGGCCGCACCGAAGACCGCTCCTTCGACGTGAAGATCGCAGAACGCTAAACCCCAATTTCAACCAGGAAAGGAACATCCATGAAACGTGGAATTGTGCTCGCCGTGTTGTGTCTCGCAATGGCGGTGATGATCGCCGCGCAAAGCGGATCGCCGTTGGTCATCCCGGTGTGGACGGGCGCCAGATATGTCTTCGCAAGGCTCGGCCCATCACTGGTGCTCAATGGCAATCAACTGGACATTCTCTTGCCGCCGGTTCTGGTGCGCCACACCGACGTGCTGCTGGTTTATGACACGGCCGCAGCCGGTTGGAAGCTTCCCGCCACTGCGACCAATATCGCAGTCTATGTGAACGGCCTCCGTTACCGGCAAGGTTACGACTATGCGATCACGAGCGGAGTCGTCAAGGCGCAGTTCGACAACATGCTTCCGGATATGCAGGTCACCTGCGATTTCGACTCGACAACGCCGTGACGAAGAGCGAGGCCGCGCGGTTAAAGCCGTACCTGCACGAATGCGTGTGTGGGCGCGTGTATGAATCGCGCTATAGGCGGCGAGTGCTCGAATGCATTCGCTGCCGGCGTCGCCGGTACGCACTCGAGGCCAGGAAACGGCGAGCGGACCCGGCGTACGCGGCGCGGTGGCGTGCGCTCACCGCCGTTGCTCGCGCGTGGAAGCACTTTCGCCACATCGCCCTCGATCTGTTTGGACCAGACGCGAATTTGAAAAGCAGCCTGAGCAGTGTGCCATGAACAGCAGCAGAAACCAGCGACTTGCAGAAGTCGCCCAAATCGCAGTGCGCGTCGAAGACGAGACCGGCATTCCCGCGCGGATGCTCATTGCGCAATGGGCCACCGAATCGCGCTGGGGTGCACGGCCTGTCGGCAACTTCAACGTCTTCGGCGTGAAGCGCGCCAGCCGGCATAAGCGCTTCTGTGCCGTCGAAACCCGCGAGGTGATCGACGGAAAGGAAGTGAGGCGCGTGTGCGAATTCGCGGAATACGACTCTCTCGATGCGGCATGCCGCGATTACGCCTGGCTCATTACTCGCGGCGCGCCATACCGTGCGGCATGGCGGCAGTATCAGCAAACTCGCGATGTTGCCCAACTGATCGAATCGGTGGCCCGAGTCTACGCGACTGATCCGAACTACGCGCACTTGGTTAAACAGATTGCCGGGCAGGCGAACATCACAACGGCAATAGAAGCCGCAAGGGCAGTTCATGCCTGACCACATCGGCAACATCGAAGTGCCGGAGATCGTCCCTTCCGGAACGTTCCCGATAGTCCCGGATTATGGCTACGGCCATGCGGTCCGTCCGGACGTCGCAGTTCATCAGTTCGGCAGCGGGAACGTCAAGGTCGAGCAGCGCTTTCTGTTGGGCAACGGCTCGAAGCGCTTCTCGGTGCGGCGCCGTTTGATGAAGGATTCGGATCGCATCGCTCTCCGGAACTTCTGGGAGTCGAAATACGGTCCCTATGGCGCGTTCACTTACAACGCGCCGAACGACAACGGCCTCGGGACCACCGCTTACACCTGCCGGTTCGCCAACGAGCCTCTGTCCTGGGAAATGGTCCGCGACGACCTGTGTTCGACCGGCGTCACGTTGATCGAGATCCCGGCGAGCTCGCCTACCTACACCGTCTCCTCCACCGTCTTGCGGTTCCCCTCCGAGGCGCTCAAGACCGCTCTCCTGTCCCAGGTCCAGCAGCTCATCCCGCTGATTCGAATCCTTCCGCGCCAGGCGGGCTATCCCAACATCTACGTCTCGGATCGTCGGTGCACGGTCGCCGGCACGTTGTACCATGCGCGCCTCCTCCAGTTCGACGGCATCCAGCAGGGCATGGGCAACGAGGCCGACCAGGCGACGTTCACCTTCGGCAACGCCGACCGCGTCATGCGGGACCTCTCGAACGATGTGGATCTGTTCCGCGCCACGGTTGAGTTCTCGCTCCTGCACGTTCCTGTTGGCCAGACCGCCGGGATCAAGCTCGATCTGTGGAAGGGCGAGATCACCGACTGGTCGCTCGACGCTGGTCCGGAGTTCCGGGTGACCGCCGCGGACGGCTTGTACGAACTGAACCTGCCCTATCCCTGCCGCAAGATCACGCGCTCGTGCTGGAAGCAGTTCGACTTCGGCGCGTGCCCGTACTCGGCGCAAGGCGCGCTCGATCTCGTCCACTTCCCCGGTGCCGATGCAACCAAGTGCGACAAGGGGTACGATACGCCGAACGGATGCCTCGCGCACGGCATGAAGCGATACTACGGCGCGATCCTCGCGGAGCCGCAGGCCGTCCGGATCAAGGACAATTCGACCGGCACGTGGGGATTCGGGCGGTCCACGATCACCAGCGTCTCGCTCGTCGCCGACTCGATCTATGACCAGATCGTGCCGGAGGTGTACACCGACGGCGACATGCCGGTGAACGCGAAGATGGCGGCGGGCCGCGACGAGAGCGACTTCTATGAGGGCATGGGAATCGTCTGCGAAGGGCCAGTCGGTTTCGGGACCGGCCACAAGATCGACGGCCAGGAGAACCACGTCCCGTACAGCCCACGCACCGTCGCCGGCAACGATCCGGCTGGCGCGAACGACTGGTTCTCGCTCGACGAGTCCGGCAACAGCATCCCCAGCAAGCCGCCGGACAAGCAGTGGCGGTACGTCTACTCGGGCAACAGCACCTATCTCGACAACTTCGCGGCCGGAACCGCGTTTGTGGTCATCCGCCGCGCCGACGCCAAGGGCCTTCAGCTAACCCGCTTGGGCGAGCACCAGATGGAGGTCATCGTCAACCAGGGGATGAAAGGCTGGGTGTGGACCGGCGGCGGCGTCCGGTTCTACGGTCCTCCGCTCACCAACCCGGTGTGGATCGCCGTCAACATGCTCCTGCGCGCGCGCGGGATGCGGTTGGGCGCCGATGCGACCACTGAGCAGCTGGACCTCGCCGAGACTCTGTTCGACGTGGATGCCGCGCTCGCGGCCGCGAGCATCTGCGACGAGTCGGTCACCAAGCTCGTTGGTTCCGGAAGCGAGACGCAGTTCAGGTTCCGGGGCATCCTCCAGGAGGAGAAGCCGCTCCGCGACTGGATTCAGGAAGTGCTGATGAACTGCCTCGGGTATTACACGTTCACGTTCGGCAAGCTCAAGATCGGCGTGCGCGTGAACTCGTCGGCGGTCGAGGCCTTCACCGAGGGAAATACCATCTTCCAGTCGCTCCAGTTGGCCCCAGCCAAGCCGTCGTTCAACCACCTGACGACGAACTTCGCCGACGAGGATTACAACTTCGTCGGCAACAGCGTCACCGTCTACGACATCGATCACGCCGCCCAGATCGGCGGAACTGCTGGGGCGCTCTTCCTGAAGTCGAACGTCAACCTCGCGGGCACGTTCACCAAGAGTCAGGCTGCGCGGATCATTTCAGTCCGGATGCGCGAGGAGCTCGGCGGCATCACACCGACCGAATGGAAGCGCGCGCGCCAAGTGAACTTCAAGACTACGGTCCTCGCCCTCAACACCGAACCCGGCATGGTCTGTTCGATGACGCATCCGGACATGCCGAACGGGTCCGGAGAATTTCGGGTGCTTTCCTGGCGGCTCAATCCGGATTACTCGATTGACATCCAGGGCCGCACGACCACGGACAGCATGTACGATCTGGTCGCCGGCCCTAAGCCCGCCGACGTCGTTCCGGACCCGGTAACGGAGGAGATCCTGATCGACACCGGAGTGCCAGGCGTGGTCACGGGCACACCGAAGCTGGCCGACTACGGCACGTTCGCGGTGGACAACCTCGAGGTGCAACCGGACGCCTCCGGCAACATGAACATCGCCGGTGCTTACGAGGTCGCGATGGGGCTGTACTACGTCGACGAGCTCGCCACGGATCTGTGGGCCAGCCTCGACGCGGACCTCGACGATTCGACCGATCCGGCCACGGTCGCGTGCACGGTGAATGCGGACACGCCGCGCGTGTTCCGCGTCGGAGACTTCATCGTGTTCAACGACGAGGCCGCGGATGCCGGCCACGGCGGGAGGCGCTCGTATGAGTGCGCCCAGATCACCGGCCCCGGCGACGAAGGAGATGTGGTCCCCACGGGCAACTTCGTTCTGCAACGCGAGTGGCCGGGAGTACTGCCGGGGGAGGCGACGTTCCTGACGTACCGGTGCGCGCACAAGGCCGGCATCCGGTTCTACAAGCTCGATCTAAAGATCTTCACGCTGTCGGTAAAGAAGGGCTTCTTCCGGACGCCAGGAATCCCGGCGCGCATCGAAGCAAAGATTCCCTCGGTGTGTGTGGTCGCCGCTCTGGTCGGCGTCGCCAACCACTACGGCTACGGGCCGTTCACGGTGTTCCCCCTCGGGCACCACAACGAACCGTTCATGCCGGGAGACCGGACGTGCAACGGTGGCGCATATACGTTCCAGATCCCCGGCGCACTGGCGATCGCGGAGAACGTCGCTATTCCCATGCGGGTCCAGGACGCCGCTTCGATCCGATGCGTCTATGCCTACGTTCAGCAGGGCACGAGCGACGGCCAGAGCGCGTATCTGGTCAAGGTGAGCCGGGACGAGGGCGCGACCTGGGAGCCGCTCGAATATATGGGCATCGCGCAGGCGCTTCCCACCGCGTACAAGAACACCTATGACTTCCTGGTGAACAACGAGGGCTACGGCAAGCCGGACACCAGACGCCTGCCCTACAACGATTACGGGATGGCTCTATTCGGCGACGTGACCGCGAGCGGATCGCCGCAGACGGTACAGGTCGCTTCTTACGGCGCGAACCGTCTCGGCCTCGACGTCGGCGAGTTTGTTCACATCGATCTGGGCGGTGACAACGAGGAGTATGTGGAGGTCCTTGCCGCCGATCCGGACAACCAGACGTTCGACGCGATCTTCACCAAGGACCACGCTGCCGGCGAGAGTGTGCGGCCGACCATCTGGCCCACACCGATCTTGAACGAAGGCGATGACCTCGCCTTCGACATCCTGAGCGTGGCGTCGCCGGACCCGGGTTCCGATCTGACCGTGGCGATTCAAACCTAATATGGCCGCCGAACCGCTTCACATCTTCGATCCGCGGCGGAACTTCCAGACGCAAGGCTTCACCGGCAAGGCCGCGACGACGACGATCCACGACGCCACCGAGACCGGCGCGAGCATCTCGGGCATTTTCCAAGCCGCCGAGGACTTCGCGGTCCTGGGCTTCTGGAACGCCTACGACTATTACAATCACCTGCGGTTAAAGCACCTGCCGAAGACGGATCTCTCCGGCCTGAAGCTGGAATTCGACATCGAGTACGACCACGCGCTCGATGGCGCGGTGCGGCTGGACGCCGCGAAGTACCCTTCCGTCTCCTGGGACGCCATGACGTTCGTCTGTGGCAAGGGGATCGCGCCGGACGACGTCTACGAGGTGCGCCTGCTCGATCACGCCACCGAGGTCGCCGGCAGCGAGAGCCAGGCCAGCGTCGATATCGATCTGAACGGCGAGGAGCCCGCCGAGGGCATCGACTATCTCCACCTTCACTTCCGCGATACCCGGTACACGATCACCAGCCTCGATTGCCGGTTCGAGACGCAACTGACCGCCTCGGTCGAGCCGGCCACCGATGGGAGCGGGAACCTGCTCACCGTGGATCTGCATGTGGCCGACGCGAGCGCGTTCGAGCAGTGGGACATGGTGTGGATCGAGCGTACCGGCGCCAACGAGGAGTTGGTTGTCGTTCAGGAGGTCAATGTGGTCCTCGGCTTCATCCGCGCACGAATCACGATGACACACGCCGAGGACAGCTACGTCACGCGCAAGACGCAAGCCAAGCATGCCGCGCAGAAGTTCGTCGAGTTGATCAACACGCCAGGCGACACGGTCGCCGGCAGGTTTGGTCCGGACCAGACGGCGGTGATCGAGGCGACCGCTACGGGCTACACCGGTGGCGGGACGATCACTCTCGGGTTCAAGGCGGCGGCGCTTCCGGCCGCGCGATACGGCAAGCTCGGGAACCTCGACCGGGTACTCGTGACGTGTGATCACACCGGCGCGGGGGCGTTGGCGCTCACGTGGTTCTCGCCCGGTACATATCCCTTTACCGGCGGCGACAACGACACGAGGTACCACATCACCCTCGAGTTCACGCAACCGCTCACCGATAAGCAAAGCCGCACCGTTCCGATGAACGACTGCCGGAAGATGTATCTGGTCTTCGCGCCGCGGTTCGAGCAAACCGAGGGCGAGCTTGCCGATGGCTGCTTCCTCACGTCCGGCGTGGGGCCGTCCGATACGGTGTGGCAGGTGGACGACTCCTCGAAGCTCTCCGGTGGCCGGTACTTCATCGGGTCGCCGACCACCGAAGAGCGCGTTCGCCTCATCGCGGTCGATTCGGCGACGCAAATCACGGTCGAGCGCGGCTACCAGGGTTCGACGCCTGGCACCTGGTCGAGCGGCGCGCGGATGAAGAAGCTCTCGCCGGTCTCGGGGTTTGCGAGCGACGCCGAATGGGGCGCGACGATCTCGAACATCGCGATCACAGGCGACGGCAGTCTGAAGGTCGGCGGCGGCTCCAACCGGATCGAGGAATCGGACTCGCGATGCACCTATACGGGTTATTGGGAGAAGTACTCCTACAACACGGGCTGGCCCAGCCGATGGTGGGCGAAAGGGCACGCGCGGCGCTGTGCGCCTTCTTCCGCGCCGGACGTCCGGAAGGTCTCCCTGCGCTATTCATACGGACAGCAGCACGATCTGTATCTTGGGACGTTCCTCAATACCGACTGCGGGAAGATCACCGTGGTCCTCGATGGCGGCGCGCCGACCACGCACGACCTCTACCTCAGCGAGTATGGCGGCACGACCGCCAATATCCTGCTCCGTAGCGGAGTCGCCGCCGGGAACCATACCACCGTGATCACGGCGCTGTTTGAGAAACACACCTCCAGCACCGGCTATTACTTCTACTTCGATTACCTGTGGCCGCTCGAACCGCAGGACGTTCCGGACCCGCCCACCGTCTATCCTGACGTTTCGCTCGCTATCGATTTCGACACGGACCACGGCTACAAGAAGCCCCCGGCCTGGCACCTATGGCAACTGAAGCGGCTTGGATTCGAGGGCCACGCCGACGTCTACATGGGCGTCTTCTGGAACAACAAGCGCCGCCGCGTCGGCGCGACGTACCCGTACGCCACGGTCGAATTCTCCGGCACGCCATCCCCCGGCGACGTGGTCTCGATCTCGATTGGCGGAACCACAATCAACCACGCCATCGGCTACGGCGAAACGCTCCAGCAGATCCTCTCCCACATGCGCGCCACGATCAACGGGATGTTCTCCGGCGTGTGGGCCGACGACAACTTCGGAACGAGCACCACGCTCCGCATCCAGTCGAAGGCGCCCTCGTGGACGTTCACCGGCCTGGCGGTCAGCGAGCCGAACTCCGTGACGCTCACGCTCGACGATCAGATGGGCGCGCCGGGAACCGAGGGCGACTGGGAGATGGTCGATTCGGTTTCGCCGGTCATGACCGAAGGCGCGCGCCGGTGGATTCGGGATTTGGCCGGACAATTCCAGACAAGTGGGATCAAGGCATCCTTCGCCTTTTCGATGGAGTGCTATAACCCGCCCGCATCCATGCGTGCGAAGTACTTGTCGTACTCGGGCGGCGTGGTCAGTCCGGGCGCGGACGTGTTCTTGCAGATTCCATCCCACCAGATGCACTTCGGCGCGCGCGTCCGGAACTACCTGAAGCAGATGTATCGGGAGTGCGCCGACGAGATCGCGCAAGCGGGCGCGCCGGTCATCATGCAATTTGGCGAGACGCAGTACTGGTATTTCGACAACCGGGGCGAGGACCCGAACGGCGGCATGGGCTTCTACGACCAGGGAGCCATCGACGACTTCGCCGCCGCCAAGGGACACCAGATCTGGCCGTTCCGCGCGAACAACGACGATCCCGCTGGCGATCCGGCGCACCAGTACGAGACGGCGGATTTCCTGCGGGACCGGATCTGGTCGTACTGCCAGGAGGTCATCGCCTACGTGCGCCAGGCTCACCCGACCGCCGTGTTCGAGTGCCTGTGGCCGCTCGACGCGAATCAGGGGAAACCGTCGCCGGGTCCGGCCTACCGTCGGTTGCTGATGCACGTGAACCTGCCGATCGAATGGAAGACCTCGAGCTACGGCATCGGCTATTTCCGCTGCGAAGGATTCGACTATGACGTCTGGCAGAAGAACGCCAAGCGGATGAACGAGACTCTTTCCTATCCTTTCGACGCGCTCGACCGGCCCGCCGCGGAGTGCATTTACCTCGCCGGCATCTATGGTCCTCCGGACCCGCCCATGGCACAGGCCTACGGGATGTGGCGGGCCAAGAAGCTCTACTCGATGTGTTTCTGGGCCTTCGACCAGTTCTGCCTGAACAGCCGTCCGGTTCCGTTGGAGATGTGGACGCAAGCCACGGCGACTGCCAGCCAGTACCACAAGCCGCGCGCCGCGCGCGCGTTTGAAGCAGCGCTCGCCGTAGCGGTCGTTCCGGCGGCGGCCGGAGCGCTCAACCGGTTTCCGTTGAACCAGAGGAGGCTGAATGCCTAGCAGCTACCCGACTGCCGTCGATAGCGCCTCGACGCTCTATTCGCCGGTGGACGCCTTCTCGATGGCCCCGCTGGAGACCACGACCACGCAGACGGTCCTCGTTGGCGACACCAGCATCAGCGTAACTTCTACTGCGGGGTTTGCAGCGAGCTACGGCGTCCTGTCGATCAACGACGAGCTCGTCATCTACACCAGCAAGACCGCGAGCCAGTTCACCGGGTGCCAGCGTGGAGCGTTCGGGACCACGGCGGTGCAGCACAATTCTCCGGCGACGGTGAGGGCGAATATGGTCGCCGGTTTCATAATCGCCCTCCAGTCCGCGGTGGTCGCGATCGAGACGGAGTTGGGCACCGTGGCGGCGCGGAACTACGTCCGGAAGGATGGCGCGGTAACGATCACCGGACTGAAGACCTTCCAGGACGGTGCGGAGTTCGGTTCCGGCAACCAAGCGGCAACCGGCCTGGTCAGGCTGCCGAATACCGGCGCGGTGAAGTGGCGCAAGGCCGACAACTCCGGCGACCTGGGAATGGCGCTCAGTGCCAGTGACCACATCGCCATGGACGCGATCATCGACTTCGCGCCCGGGCAAACCTTCGGCGCGTTCTCGTATCCGGACGCCACGACTACCAGCAAAGGCATCGTCCAGGTAGATCCCACAGGAGGCCTCGCCGTTGCGGCAGGGGTGCTTTCAGTGGCGTCGTCTGGCGTCACGCCTGGCACATATACCAAGCTCGCTGTCGATGCCAAGGGGCGCGCCACGGGCGGAACGTCGCTATCCGCCGCCGACCTGCCAGCCCACACGCACGTGGCCGGCGATATCGTCTCCGGTGCGCTGCCGTTCGCGATCCAGAACAACGGGTCCGTGGTCGGCACACGGCGGGCCCTGAATCTGATCCAAGGCGCGAACATGGCGCTCTCGTTCGCCGATGATTCGGGGAACGATCGGGTCACGGTAACGGTCGCTCTCGGCTCGTTGCCGGCGCACTCGCACGCGGAAAGCGACGTGACGAACCTCGTCTCGGATCTCGCTGTGCGCCCAGTAAAAGGGATAGGTTGGACGGCTTCCCGTGCGGCTGTCATCAACTCCTCTGGCGAACTCTCTGCGGCGGTCGGAAACGCCACTGATTGCGTGCTTCAGGATGGTTCTACCGCGGCCAAGGCGAACGCCAGCCACACGCACGCCCAGTCGGACATCACGAATCTCGTAACCGATCTGGCCGGCAAGGCGGCGAGCGTCCACACCCACACGTCCTCGCAGATCAGCGATGCGACCGCCGCCGCGACTGCCAGCACGGTTGTTCTGCGCGACGGGTCGGCGGGAGCCAATTTCGGCTACGTCGCCGCCAACAACCTGTGGGCGTACCTCGAGTCGCACCTCCAATCTGTGGACTGCGGCGCGTTCCAGACGGTCGGCGGAGCGTTCGAGAACATGGCGAAGTTCTCGGAGGACTTCTCCGTTGGCATCTGGGACAAGAACGGTGGCTCCTGCTCAGTCACAGCCAATAGCGTTACCGCGCCGGACGGTAACGCGACCGCAGATACGGTGACCGCGAGCACTTCGACGCCGGTGCTCCAGCAGCAGATCGCCGGCCTCGTTCCGGGCGGGCAATACACGTTCTATGTCTGGGCGAAGGTTCCGTCCGGAACGAAGCAGGTCTCGATCGCCATCGTGGACAACGCCTATGCCGGATACCTCGCCGGCCCGACCAGCATCACGCTCACGACGTCGTGGCAGCGGTTTAAGATCACCGGCACGCTGGCTGGCGGGCAGACAGGCCTCTGGATCGTCGTGCGCCAGTTCGCCGGCAACGGCGACAACTGGACCTCCGGCGACGTTTATCTGTGGGGCGCGTGCCTTCAGCAGGGCAACGATCCGAAGAAGGGCTACGCCAGAACGTGGGGCTACCAGGCGTCGCCAGTTGCGGCCGGAGTCGCGTGTGGCCAGATGCTGGTCGTGGCGAAGGATAGCAGCGAGTCGCCTTTGCGCGTCGCTGGGCCTGGCTCGAACCTCGCTGATTACACCCTCTTGCAGGTCACGGCAGGAGGCGAACTGATTATTGCCGGCGGCACTGGTAATGGCTACCGGCTGGCCGAACTCATGGGTGCCAGCAATCCGTCCGGATGGTCCGGCGTGATCAAAGTGAAGAACCCCGCTGGAGTCACGGCGGGATACATCCTGCTCTACTCCAACCCGTAAAGGAAAACCCAATGAAATTAACGCTGGATCACACCCAGCGTCTGAACCTGCACGCGCTCCTAGGCGCGCAGCGGGCAGACGTGGGGTCTATTCGCGCGATCTGGTCCATCCAGGATCGCATCGCGCTCGACGTCGACGAAGAGAACGCGGTCCAACTGAAACGAGAGACTATTGCCGCCCAGGAGCACGTGGTCTGGAACCCCGCACTCTCGATCCCGGCCAAAGAGTTCGAGTTCTCCAATGCCGAAATCGCGCGAATGCGAACTGCGCTTCAGGGTTGGGATCGTTATGGAGCATCGTCTGATCGCCATTGGCTTGAACCACTGTTGAATCAGGTCGCCGTCTCCGAGGCACTCCAATTGAGGTAAAAAGACAACAGCTTGCGATTACCTACATTCGCTATCGACTGTTGACAAGATATATGCAACCTTCAGTGGGCGATATGTAGGGCATATATTCGAGCTGCTGCCGGTTCTCTTCACATGGCACTTCACTCAGGGTCGTTGGCTGGCGACCAGCCGGACTCGATACGTTGGACAAGCATCGTGTCGTTCCAAACTTCCCTAATCGGCAACTTTCTTTGTTCAGCGGTGATCGCTCCGACTTTCCATTCTCTTTCTCCGTCCCAGAACCACCAATTGGACACTTTATGTCCAGGCTCTGCGAAACCAGAACGAAATATCGGAAACTCCCGATTATGCGGAGCGATTTCACTGCGACCGGCAATTTCGAACGTTTTCCGTCGAACTGCGCCTCTGACCGGGAAGAATACGCTAAACCGGACGGGAGATTCTGCCAACCTAGAAAAATCAGAGGGCCGTTCCTGAAAAAGGCCGTCGAACACTCTAATCAGCCCGCCAAACTGGGGATGCTGGTGAGTATATTGCGCATAGGCCAAACCATTTCTGGTTGGGATCTCGATGATGTCGCCAAGACGAACGCTGCCCATAAGCTTAAGGTATGTTCCGGAGCAAATCCTCGCCGCGGATTTTCGCCTCTTTATAGATCGGGTTGGTCGGTGAAATACTATTGATCTTGTTCAGGAGAGTACCACCATCTCGAGCTAGTCCATAACGTTCTATCAATACCTGTTCCACAGCTCTGGCGTCTTTTACAGATAGATTCGCGATACCTGGAATAGCTTGAATGCGAATGCCCTTTTGAGCCCAGTGCACCTCGGCGCGTCGTTCAAAACTAGTTGTCATGCCGACATAGTTGACCCGGCCGGCTTCATCAAAAGACCGGTAAACGAGGCTTCTGCCAGCCGACTGAGTGGTCACTACCGCAGCGGTGCCCGCCTCCGCCCGAGTAGCAATTCTCGCTGCGGCGGTGGTCTCGGTGACGGCGGCGGCGACTTCAACTTCAGCTTTGACGGCTCGACCGCCTTTGATGGCGACTCCCGCGCCCCCCGGCACCAGAGGAAGTGCAACCGCAGCCGCGTCAACAACAACGCTCGCGATATTGAGCGGTGACGGATCTTCTCTGACCGCTCTGATGCTCAGTCCAAGGCTCGCCAAGTCCCATGCCGTTTCAATCCATTTTCCTGACGAATCTGTGAACTTGAGCGGGCTGTTGGCGGCATAGGCGTACTCATTCAGGGTTTGCGGGTTAATCAAGGCAGCCGACGGCAGCCGTGAGGATACCGGATCTATCGCTGCGAATCGCCCTAGCACAGAAACCAACTGGCGTGCTTCGAAATCTGCCAACCCTAGATCCGCAGAATACTCCTTTTGGATGAACAGATATTCCGGAAGATCGGTACGTGCGCTCCCAGTGCGAAATTGGTTACGCAAGGCGCCGAACGGGTAGAATGCGTTCTCCTCAATAACAACCCCGGTGTCCGCAGTTATGAGCGTCGCGGACCCAAGTTCGTCGCCATGGTAGAAAATCCGGTTCCCGTGCGAATCAATCCGTGCAATGCGGGTTTCGCCGTCGAAGACGTAGCGAACCGGTGCATTGTCAACGACCTCGAAATGCCGATCCGGATAACGAGTGACTACGGGCGGACCTCTCGTGTCCGGACTCAAATGACTCACGGATTTCAGTACCCGGCGCCCGGTGTAGTCGTAGTTGTATTCAACTCGGAAAGCCGGTGTCTCAGCCGCAGTCAGCCGATCCTTTACATCCCACGTAAGCTTCAGATCGCCCGCGGTCTCGAGGTTCCCATTGAGATCGTAGGACAAGCTGTGGCCCGCGGCATCGTAACGCAATGCATGCGGTCCAGGCTGATTGCCGTCGCGGGCGATCCGGTTCGACGTTCCACGCGTTCCGCCATAGCGCGAAGCGACCGCCGGCGCAGGAGCGGCTGGCATCTTTCGGAGCGCTCTCGTAGGAGTCTCGCCCAGCATATTTCCCAAACGATCGTATGCGAAGGAAAGTTCGCTGCCTGGATAGGTCACGTGAACCAGCCGATAGGCGTCGTCGTAAGTGAAGGTCTGATCGTTGCGGCGGGAATCCTGGCTCCCTATTTCCGTGGTCGGCCGGTTATCTTTTGTGGCGACCAGGTTCGAGGCGCCGTCGTAGCTGTAGCTATAGTCGAGCAGCGGCGCGGCACGACCGGGTATTCTGACCACGATCGAAGCAAACCGGAGCCGAGGGTCGTACTTGTGCTCCGCAATTATCCCGTTCCCGAAAGTCGTGCGTTCCCGCTGGCCGACTGCCGTATAGGTCCGATCTGCGATGATCGTTCCGAACGATCCGGCAATTGCTTTCGTTTTGCCGCGCGCGTCAAAGGAATAGTCAATTGCTGAGCCATCCGGGTACACGATCCTCCGCACCCGGTCCATTGAGTCGTATTCAAGACCTGTAAGAGTAGTTGCGTCTGCCTGGGTTCCGGGAAGGCGGATACGTTTTGCGGTCCAGCTCAAGCGTCCGCGAGAATCGTAGGAATTATGCTCTTCCCCTGAGGTGTCCGATACTGACGTGAGATACCCCTTCGGGTTGGCCGGCAGCTTGCTCTGACCATTCACGTCAATCGTGCCATGGGTACCGTCGTACTCATAAACCACGTCCGCAGCGCTCTGCGGCCGCGGCGAGTTGGCAGAACCCGTCAGATACCGCTCGCTCGCGAGCCGGTTCAGCCCATCGTAGGAATAGACGATGCGTTGCGCTTTCGCATCGGTGGTTTCGACGAGATTGCCGGCCAAGTCATACCGGTGGAACACCGGTCCTCGATTCAGGCCAAATAGCGCAATTGCTCGGCCAAGTCCGTCGAAACGCGTCCATCGAAGGTTGCTTTGGCTGTCGAGCAACCACGTCAGTTGATCGTTCGGATCGTAGCCGTACTGCGTCAGCCATATCTCCAGGGCACCGTTTCTTTTGGCGGTTTCCGCAATGCTTTCTAATCTTCCGAGACCGTCGAAATGGCGAATCGTCGGTGTGCCGGAGTGATCCGGTTTTCCCAGTGCATTGGCGAGGTCTTCCGCATCGAGATGCCGCTCTTCGAACGGCAGGTTCTGCACGCGGGTTTCGAGTCGCCGGCCTGCTGCTCCTGTCGATTCCGCAGGCAAACGTGTGCGAATGACCCTGCCGAGCGGATCGCGAAAGAAATCTGTTCCTTCGGTACCGGATGCGGGTACATGAAAAGCCAAACCCGTTTGAATAAACGGCTGCGCCTCGAAAATGACGCTCCCGCGCGCACCGTACCGGCGGGCTGTCATGGCATAGTAAGACCCACCTTCACCTTGTTGAAGGACCAGTACCTCGTTGCCATCGCCCGCGGTAAAGCTAAAGTGGGAAATGATGTCCGGACTTCCTGAGCGGGCACGCTGATCGGTTTGCACCGAATTCGCTGCCTCGGTCGACGGGACCCTGGTCATTGTCAGTGTGCCCGCACGGTCGTATTCGTATATAAGCCCCCGATGCGGATCCCCCGGCCGATAAGTAAATACCGTTGTTGGAATGTTCTCTGTATCTCCCGGTCGAACGATAGCGGTAAGCCGGCCATGGCGGTCATATCTGAAGTCAGTCCGGTTACCGTTTGGGTCCAGGTAGTATACGGGCAGTCCAAAGCCCCAGTGGAGCCCGGCGGAGGCGGCAGTGCCAGACATCAAATATCCGGCCTCGAACAGGAGGCTCCCGTGGCCTCCCCCTACAACCCTCTCCTCCCGAATCGGGAGAGCGTGAAAGAGCGGGTCAAAAGAAACTTGAGTAAAATGCCCGGCGTCAAACACCGGATTGCCGTTGGGATCGATCCTTCCCAGACCGTCCATGATGATGAGTTTGTTGCCGAACGCATCGTGCGCGTACTTGTCCACATCGACCCACTCGACGGCATCCGGCCGCGGGTCGCCCGGATTTGAAATCCAGGCAACGTCGGTCGTGGTTTGAGGGATTCGGTCCAGTGCCGATGGTGGAGAGTTCGAATCGAACTGCCGCTTCTGCCGCCGCTTCAGCAAGCCTCGAGTCCCAATTTGACCCAGAGGAAGCCCGAGCAGTTCGTCTCCGTCGTAGTAGAACCTTTCTTCACTCGCGAAGGTCCCATTTGTTCCCTCCACGCGTCTGGAGTATGGCCGGTCGATGATCCAGGGCTGTACCCGCCCCGCCACAGTTCCCGGCATGACGTAAACCGTGCGCTGGAGCCGCGCTTCCTTCCCCTCGGCGTTGTTCAGCCCCACGATTCCGAACTCGTGTTTCAAAATCTCATTCCCGTAGTCGTCGTAATCGAAATCCGTACGCGTAGCCTTCGGAGCTGCGAGGGGGAATTCAGCTTTTGCGTCGGTGAACGAGTCATGCATGAGGCGATTGGCTTCAATTAGCTCAACCGTCGACTGCCGGTGAACGGGACAAGAGACAGAAACCTCTGGGAGCGAAACCCACTCTGTGGTCGTGCGAAGCAAACGTCCCTTCGGTGCCGTCGCTCCCGCAGGCCGATACAGCCGTCGCACGTTCCAATGGTCCACGCGCCTTTCGAAGGTGTAAGTGTCCGGAGTGCACCTCAGGGCCGCCGGCGAATATGGACCCTCAGCGGAGGCGGCGGCCGCCGCCTGTGAGGCCAATAAGTCAAAGCCAGCGGCCCCGTCGCGAAGCAGCGCTCCGTGGGAAGTCTCCCGCAGTACTTGCTTTCCTTTGAGCGCTTCCTCTTCGTGTCCACCGAGGTCGCTGGTTTCGTCGACCGTCGCAGCTACCGGGCGGGGTTCCGTGTCGAAGCCGTCGATATATTCGTCGTTGTCAATCTTGTCGGGTGCGCCGGTCAGGTAACGATACCGCGTAACGGAGGTCGCCTGGGCAGCAAGGCCTGGGCTCGCGCGTGGCAGTCCAGCCTCATCCACGTCGTCACCCCATTCCACGGTCTCTACGAACGCGAATCCGCGAAATTGCTTCTGTATGCCATCGTAGAACGCGTCGCGATAGGCGACAGTAGTGACGTGTATATCCTGGCGACCGTCCTGATTCAGATCCAGTCCGATGTCATCGATGACTGCAGCCACCGCCCAGTTTGGGATTGGAGATACCGTTGCCCACGGGTGGCCCGCACGCTCAGCGCGCACAAGGTCGGAAGTGGTCGGTTTGTAACGGATCCAGGTCCTCAAGCCGATGCCGTTATCGATGGTCTGGAGGAGGCCCGCCTTCTGACCTGTCAGAAATTTAACGAATTGAAAGCCGCGCCGGTCACTGTCTCCTGTGGCGTGATAGAAGATCAGGTCGTTGGAGCCGTCGCCGTCGACGTCAGAGACGCGCAGGATCGTGGGATTTCCCGCATCGTCTGGGGCGTAGATCGGTGTATCTCTGATTAGAAATGGACCTGCGACAGCGACACCACTGCAATTCAGGTAATAAGTGACAGAACGGTTCCTTCCAACATAGACAACATCCGCGAGGCCGTCTCCATTTACATCGAAGATGCGGATGGACTCCCAGCTTCTGTCCGGCGAGGTGCTCACACCCGGTACTCGCAATTCGGCTGGCACACCGCTTGGAGATCCGTCCGGAAGTGCGAATTCCAGAGTCCTTTCCTTTCCCCACAACATGGGCCCGGTCAACGGCCGATATCGAACCTCCGCGATGCCGGACTGACGTATCACGACCCGAACCAGATCGGGAAGCCGGTCGCCGTTCATATCGGCGAGTTGGACTAAGGGATTCGCCATCCGGCTTGAGCCGGTGATAATCGAGAACCGGTAGCTATCGGGTACGCCGGTCCCCACAGTCGACTGACTCCATCGCTGTGCACCGAGGCTTCTCCATCCTCCCGTTTCAGTCGCGGCAATGCCACGAATGCCGAAAGCGTCAGTAATCAGTACATCCGGGCGCTTATCGAAATTCAGATCAGCGATGCGGGCGTCGGCGTCAAGCATCGAAATATCAGGGGGGCTCTGAGCCTCGGTGCCTGGGGCTGCGTTGAACCCAAGTTGGCCCGGCGCCGATGCGGCACGGTTGGCAAACACTCTGGTGGTCCGATTCGAAGATGAACCGAGGATCTGAACCAGGTCGGCTGTACCGTTCCCGTCCATATCCGCCAGCAGGACTTCGTTAGCCCCGGGCGTCGATTGGCTGAGATCGATGCCTGGAGGATGCGAAATGCTCTGGCTCGGTCCAAAGCTGCCTTCACCTCTGTTCAGAGCAACGGTGTAGTGGGGCTTGAGTGAACCCGTGCGGGTATCCAGGATGTCCGGCAACCCATCTCCGTTGAGATCCACGAACTGCACTTCCGGGCTCTCGAGGGGAGTATCGAATATCGGGCTGGCACCGCCGGTGACACGATCCTGCTGCAGCCTGCTGCGCATCGGGCCAGTCATCAGCGGGTCGAGTTCGTAGGGCATCCTTCGAACTTGAAGTGGTAGAAGCGCCTCTCGAAGAGGCCCCGTGAACGGTGTCAAGAAGAACCCGGAGTAACCGAAGCGCGTAGGAGGCAGAGGCGTTCCGGGTGCACCGGTCCCGCCCCACTCCCGATCTGACCCATAGCGGGTGACGGATGCAATTCGGCTGACTCCGAGATCTACCGGCCGCTCGGCGGGAGATAGCGATGCAACGAGGTTCCCCAGAACCATGTCCTCGGGGCGATAACTCAGAACATAGGATCGTACCGTGTGTATGGTTCCCTCGTAGTAGCTGCCGGTAGCGATCTCGCGGTACCGCCTCGCTGTTTGTCGTGAGAATCCCGCCTGATTGTCGTTCAGCCGGTCTGCGCGGGGCTCCGTGAAAAAAGCGACGATTTGGTAAGCATCGACTGTGCCTCTAGCGAAATAACGAGCGGCCGCTAAGTAGAGGACTCCTGGTGATTCAGAGTCTGCGGCGTAATCGAACTCTATGCGATTTCCATTAACGTCCTCGGCGGCGTCTTCTAACCATTGGTACGTCAGTTCGAACGCAGTCCTGTCGCCTAATCCGGAATCCGGGAATGGATGCATTACCCGGCTGCGTCTGGCGCCCGGGCCTTCTCCGTAGTAGCGGCCGAGCCAATGCCGCGTGCCGTTTCTGTCCTCGACGAGCCAGGAGGTGATTGGACCGCCCACCTCGGCGGCAACAGGCTGAAAGCGACGGAACTCTTCGTCGTTTTTCAAACGATATGACCGGTCGGAGAGGGGAACAATCTCTTCACCTCTAAAGACGAAGACGTCCCGGTGTTCGGAGGGGGTGTCGCTATCGCGATATCGCGGAAAACCCTTGGATGTCTGGCGCTCGATGGACAGTGCGGCGATGAGGGCCCACCCTTGCCCGGCCGCCGAGTTGCCGTACCCGGAATCGTAGGCCAGCGAGATTGCCGGGGCGAAGCCGTTGGCACCAGGCGGCAACTCAAGCGGCACGCTGTAGGTGGCACTCCCGGTATTCAGTAAAGGCTGAAACGACTTGCCGAGCCCTTCGATTGAGCCGGGACCTGCCGGAAGCGACAGCACGTTGGCCGACGTGCCAGTCTTGTCCGCTGCAGGCTGAGCGAAGACGGCCCCGCAAAAAACGGAAGCGACGACGAGGACGGCGGCGAGGCGCATAAACGCTTAGAAGGCTAACGGCCGGGCGTACGCAGCACGGACGCTCCGGAGGATTCGAATTGGCGCAGAAGTTGCTGCTGGCGCGGGGCAGTCGAGGTAGCGGCAGGCCTGAGGGACAAGGCAAGTTCATTATCGCTGAGGACGAGTGAAGCAACCGTTTCGCGTCCGCGCCACTCCACTTGGTATTTCGCATCCAAACCCTGAACGTAGGCATCCTGGCCCCGCACCTGGTCTTCCGCGGCGATGTTATGAGTGGGCGAACCGTAAGACCGCTCAATTTCGGCCTTGAGTCTCATATACATACCTAACCGCACCGACCGATCTTTGATTCCCTGCGCAAAACTCCTCCGAACCTCCGACAGACCGGAGCTCGGCTGCGGCAGGGTTGTGACGCTCGGTGCCGCAGGGGCGCTAGGCTGCTTCTTGAAGTCGAGAGTGAGCGAGCAATTCAGGCCGGCAAAAGCGCACTTGGAAAGAGCACTCGTGGGCTGCCCGGCAGCAACGGCGGCTGCACTCGCCAGAGGTGTCCGCGACTTCGACACTTCAGGCGCGGCGGAGCCCCATGAAATGCCATCGATCCCCCAGTAATTCAATGACGGGAGGACCAACCCCCGATTTCGATCGGCCGTCGCGGCCGCAAAGTACGCATCTCTATCTACTTCTTGAGAGATCTCACGCTTCGATTCACGCTGAGGCTGGGCCATAACGCTAACCGCAAGCGCACCGATTAAACCGGCCGCCCTGTATACGCTAAACATGCACACGTTATTTTTCCTCTACCAAATGCGAATTATATAGTGCAGAGCCACAAACCGCGGCCGATTATCAAAGCCGCCCGCGCCAACTGTGTAGCCGCCAATGCTTGCCACTCCGTTGATGTGCCCATGGGACTCGGCCCCGGCAGGAGCGTTATCTGGGGCGGTCAGGTTACGCAGGTTGTTGTCAAAAGCCTCGGCGCGGGTTACCGGGTTATAGGCCGGGGCATATCCATTGATACTGGCTAAGGGGATCCAAACGTGATTGTCCGTGCCTCCGAACCAATGAGAATGATCGGGATAGGAGTCACGCCCGCCGGACGCGCCCAGCGCAGTGCTGGCGTCAACGCCTCGAATGAACATCGCGCGTAGATCGGGGACTCGTTTCCCGTTAAACGGCGAACGGGGATCATTTACTAGGTCGTTATTGCACAACTTCCAATTCTCTGGAAGGGAAACGGGATCGCCCGAATATGGCACAATACCGCCAATCGGGACTTCGCCAGGCGTTCGATCCGCAAGAGTCGCCTTTGTAGCCAGATCGGCGCGTTCGGCGTGCACAGCATCCTTGGCCCGCTTGGCATCATCGGAGGACCGTGCATGGACTGCCGCAATCACGGGTGTAATAGCCTGTCGGGGCCGCAACTCAATATCCGCAGTTTCAGGTTTGCCGTCGTCGATCGTGATACCCAGATAGACAACATTCTGGAACATCTCGACACTCGGAAAAGAAGTTCGCGAACCTAGCAGCACGCTGAAATAGCCATCCTGCAATGAGACGTTCTCGTGCACTTCCTGCCAGACGGGAACGCCTGCTATAGGGGTCGGATAGATTCGGAACACCAGTACCATCGGCTTCGCACTGTCAGTGCTCACTCCCTGCTGATCGGTCATCTTCCCCTGGTAAGGAATCACCGAGGGCACGTTTTGCCCCCAAATAGAGCCTGCGCCCACGATCGCAATAATAGTCAACTTGCAAAGTATTCTCGCCACTAGTGCTCCTCTCTACGTGCCCATCGCTGACTTTGGCCTGCCCATCATTGGGGTAAAGGATCCGGCATCCCCGAATTCAATGTAAATTCGAGGATTATATCGTCGATGTTTTCCAGTTCCAGCAGGTTCATCGGATTGACCTGCAACAACCAACGGCTTGCGAACGGGCTCCAGAACCGCAGGCTCATCCGGGCAGCCGGGCCGATTTCGCCGTCACTCGGAAAGGTGTACCTCGTGGCTATGCTGAAGAGGAGATAGGGCGAGTTGCCGGAACTGCCAAGATCGTTAGGATCATAGCGAGCATAATTGTCGAGGTTTATCTGCCGCAACCGCCTCTGGTCATCGGAACGCTGACTGAGGCGGCGCTCAAAAAAGTCGATATTCTCCACGATGCCGGATTGCGCAAAAAGAATTTCCGCCGCCCGCTGCGGGAAGGCGTCCTTCCCTGTCACCGAAAGCACAGCGACTTTGAACTTTTCGAGCCGGTAATTCCATGCCGGAATGGTCCCAAAGAGACGCGTGTTGCCCAGTCTGAAGTCGGTGAATCCCGCGGAGTAATATCGCACCGGGAATTTCAGCAGGAACCCGCGAGGCTTGTTGGGCTCGTTAGGTAAATACAAACCGTTATTGATCAGCAGGTTTTGAAAGCGGCGGATGTTGCTCTGTTTGAGCGCTCGATCTGCCTGGTACCCCGTAGGATTGCTGCTGGCATCCGTGTCGAGGTACCGGGTAACGCCATTTATGGTTCTCACGTCCGCGAGCCCGAAGATATCCTGCCGAAGCGAGATCTGCACGGGAAGTAGTGCGCCCTCGAAAACTCTCAGCTGGCGAAGTTTGGCGTCCCAGTTTTTCAGGGCCTGTAGGAAAGATCGGGCCTGCTTCGCCGGGGGATTGAGATCGGGATTGTCTCTTACGTTAACGGAACCCAGCGCAAAGACACTCTCCAGGCTCCAGAAACTATCGAATTCTGCGCCGAGACTCTGGGGCTCACCTGACAGTACTGAAACCGGGTTCGAGAAGGGTTCGACCCATCGAATCTCGAGCATCTTGCCCAGTTTGTACAGATTGCGGACAACCGAATCAAGCGCCCGGTTCGCCTCCTCCTCCTTGCCAGTTAATTCGATATTCCAGACAGGGTCCCGATACCAAAGACTGGCCACGGCTTGATTGAAATCACGGAGTTGGCCAAGCAGCCGTTCTGCGTCGCCGCGCACCTTGTTGACGTCGTCTGCGGCATTGCGAAGCAATATTAATTGGGACATCAACTCGCCATGAGCGAGGTCCTGGTCCAAAAGGAGATTGCGAATCTGCGCAGCGCTCTCGTTCTCAAGAAATTTCATTTCTTTGAGATTGGCGGCTCGGGTGATATCATTCTGCAGCTTCGCGACCTGAATGGCGCCGGGATTGTTTGTGACGTTGACACCGGCGTAAGCTGTCGGACCCGTAACTCCGGCCACCACGGTTATAGTGACTGAATTTGCAATCCCCTGCGCCAATTGGGCGGCCGTGATCTTGCCTTCAGCCTCACGTATAGCGCTCACGTTGGCGCCTAACGTATCCTCGATGATTTTGATGCGAAGAGGGTAGCTGTCTAAAACCGCTTTCTTATTAAGGACCTGCTGCCGTTGAAAGATGACCTGCTTAATGGCGTCATCCAACCGGTTATTACTGGCGCCAAGCGTTGGTTCAGGGTCGTTCAAGAGTGCTGTAATCCGGTCGGCAACCAGCTTCCGATATGCAAGCTGGCCAGACGCCGAGTTGATGCTGGGCTCGGCAGGCACCGGTATGTCGGTCAATGCAACAAGCTGGTTCAGAAACTGGAGTTGCCGGGTTTGTTCCTCCTGAAATACCTCCGTTTGCTGCTTCTGCACGAGGAAGAGGGCATCGCGCGCAGCGGCGTACGTCTGCTCCGCCCTGCTGATGCTACCAGGCGTGCCATTCGGATCCTGTAGTGTCTGCAGCACCTCCCGCACCTGGTCGTTCCCGGCCATGATTTCGTCGATCGGAAGTGTGGGCTTTTGCTTTGCCCGAATCTGGCCGATCACCGACCGCGATTCCTCTATGTTGGTCCTTGAGAAGTACAGACGGTCCACGGCATAGGGACTTTCGGCTGTCTGAACCGCCTTATCTCCCACCGAGGCTGCCAGGGCAATGCTTGCAAGAAACTGGGCGTTGGCACCGATATGCAGTTGCTCGACCGTATCGTCGAGAATCCGGGCACCAAGTGCAGGGTCGCGCTGGGGCGCACGATTGAAATAAGCCGCAGTCCACAGCCGGTACCCTATGGATTGAAGAGCTTGCCCCTGTTTTTGCAGCATGTTGCCCATCATGTAGCCCTGCGTTTGAATGGCGACCACGCGGTCATCACTGGCGTCGGACGGTACCCCGAAATCTACATAATAGGTGTACTGGGGAAAAAGCTCATTGGCGAACGCACCGGGCAATTCGCGGACGTCGGGCGGAAGCCGGCTGACGTCGATATCTACGATGAATTTGCCGTCAGCATCCGGCTCGCTTCGTGTGAGCGATCGGAGAAGAATCCGAAATCCCTCGTCGTAGAACAACTTGGCCGTCGAGGCATCCTTCGTCGCGACGAAGTTGTAGTCATTTTCGGGAGAGCCGAATGGGACTGGCTTGTGAACCGGCCTTACCTGCTGCCCGGCAGTGGATGGATAAGTGACGCGCAGGCCCTCCATCAGGGAAATATTTCCGCAGATGAGCCAGCCCTGAATGCTGAGTTGCGTAGCCTCATACAGAAGTGCCGAGAGTTGATCGCGCTGGGGTCCGCTGTGCCTAATCGCTAAGAGGGCAACCGCTTTTTCTAGAACCTCATCCAGTTGTCTGGCACGTACCGGCGAGCCATCTGGACGGTCCTCGGTGTTCAAACCTAGAAAACGGCGTCTGACAGGATTCGGATCGTTGTTGCCCCCCGGATAGTTGCCGACATAAAGCCTCGCTGTGTTCAGTTGGACGCGCAACTCGGCGAGCCTCTTGTCGAATTCATCCCGCTCAGCGGCAGCGATAGTGCAGCAGGTTGCGAATAAAGAAAGCGCGGCAAGTCTGCACATTTGGCGGCTTCCTGGTGGCTGCATAATTCTCATTGGTGTTGGCTCCGGCCTGTCGGGCCCGGGGCGCTTCCCGCTCTAATCCGAATACGGCCATCGGTCCCCGCGCTCCCAAGGTTTCCTATTTGTCCTCCAATAGCGGAGAACACCTGGACTGGTTCTCCCGGCGCGTTGATATCGCGGCCATCGATCCGCTGTTCGATATCGTTATAGGCGGGCACCTGACCCGGAAGAGGAGGTGCCAGTTTTGTGTAGCGAGTATCCGGTGTTGCCAGGATCTCTGCGTAAGCATAGCTGTCTCCAGCCGAGGGATGTATGACGAAACTGCGAGGATGAAGATCAAGATCCTCACCTGGCAGTCCATCGTCGTCGAGGCTGAGTGATGGGTTTGTCGACGGGTCGATATACGGTGGCCGATCAACATCCACCTTGGCCGAAGATGTCTTTTGCGCCTGAAGGGCGACCGCGCCGGTCGGGTCCGCCCCATTGAAAGGTACTTCGGCGCCGAAACCACTCAATGGAACGATTTGCACGATGCGCTTTTGATTCGGTTCGCTCGAATCGAGGGTGACTATCACCCAATCATCCAGCGCGATCCATTCCGGCGACGACCCCACCTGGACTCTGGGTTTTAGCGCAACAGTGGAACTGGTGCACCACGCAGGAGGCCCTGGCTGGCAACTGGGCGTGGTGAAACGTGCAACCGGCAGCGTCAGTTCAAGTGTCAGCGCGCGCTTTCGGGTAGTTACTGGAGTTGCCGAAGGCTGTGCGGTGACGCCATCCCAGAGAGGGTCCCATTTGAGATCCACGCCGGCGGGGATGCTGCCACTGAGCGTCAGCTTCAGCGGCACGCGGACGATGCCGGTTACCGCAGACGATCTGACTACCAGCGGGGAAACCGAGACTCGCGGCAAAATGTTTTCTGGCCTGACGGTGATCGTGAGTTCACTGGATCCGGGGCCACCCGCTAAAAAGCCATCTAGATGGTCGACAAATCCTCGCGGGTGATCGGCGGTATCCAGCTTGTCGATATGGCCCTGTGCATAGCCTGGCTTTGTAGCCAGCACGTCAATCCGTAAGCCGGGAATTGTCGGAATGCTGAACTTTCCCGTCGTCTTGTCCGGAATAGAGTATCGAGCGGCCACATTGGCGTTGAGGCCAACCACATCGAGCGATACGTCATCGAAGCGGCCGGCGCTCTCGTCCCCCTCGATCACCACCTGGCCGGATACCTGATAAATCGGAGTGCCATATACGAGCAGACTCCAGCCGTTAAACCTGTTTGTCTTGCCTGCCTCGGAATGCTCCCATCGCAGCGTCCAGGTACCGTGAGAACTCTTGCCGATGAGTCCTTCCAACGACTGTCGGGGCGCTCTCACGACGTAGGCTGCGAGGCTCTCTCGCAGAAGGTGTTCATACCGGCGTTCATTCAATCCGCCGGGTGTAGCCGCCGGAAGCGGTGTTGCCCCGCGCAATTCGGGTGGGTTGAGAGCCGAGAGCGGATCGATTGCAGTCTTTCCGGAGTCAAAAATGACTCCTCCCGCCGGTCCAACCCCTTCCGCATTGTGCAGGACGATTTCTGTTCCATCCGGAGCCGTAAGCCGGAGGGAGTGGCGTCGATCGGGTGCTTCTTGGGAAACCACGACAAGCACGCGATCGATCAAGAGGTCGTTAGGCACCGAAATCGCCGCTGAGAGCGGCGTATTCGCCGCGCGACTCACACCCCCTGCGGGTGTCTCGTAGAAGTAAGTGTCAGCTCGATAGGGGGTTGGGCCGCGCCGGACAAGTCGAAATTTGCCCGTTAGTTTAACCGGCTGCGGCATCAGCCCGCGGACGACCTCGCGATACTCGCCGACCAGAACAGGGTTGCCCTTCTCCGTCCCTGCAAGCTGTCCAAGCAACTGAATGTCCCGAGAGATGAAACTGGGCAGGGGATTAGTGAAATCCGCTCTCTTTTCACGCCCGGGCAAGGTGAAATAGTGCCGGTCACCGTCCCGGTTTGTCCGGTACGATAGACCGGTTGCGCGGTCCACTTCGGTTCTTATGTCGTCTCCGGGAGTCGTGGAAGATAAGGGAAAGGTGTCAAAAGGGAACCTGTTAAGATCTCCGGGTTCGATCGTAACTCCGCCCTCCAGGACGAATCGATGAGCAAATCCGGGTGAGGCGCCTCCGGCCACACTGTAGTCCAATGAGTGGCCCATCAGGTGAGCATCGCGCGGCCAAAGGAGGGTTTCCCGGCTGTCCACAATTCCTCGAACCTGGCGAGAGCCGGATAGCGTGTCTTCAGTCAACTGCAGATAGAGGTCTACGTCAGCTACGCTGTTTTGGCGTCCGTTAACAGTCTCAATACTGGCGATTCCCATCCACTGTCCTGCTAATCCCGTCGCATCGATTACGATATCGAAGCTCCGTTCCTGGCCTGTACTTGCGGATACCTTAAGTCGCGCAACATAGGTACCTGAAGGTAGATGAGTACGATCCACCTCGATTTCCAGGTTCTCCGTAGAGGAGAGAGCGAGGCCCTGGGCCTGGCGCAGCGACAGAACGAGCCCAACCTGCTCAGGCGTACCCAGAGCCACTGCAGGAAGAGCTAGCGGACTTGTGTATGGCTGTAGTTCCGCTTTCCAGCCGAGCACTCCTCCGCCTCGGTTGTAGAACGGCAGAGTAAGCGAGGTCCGATCCTGCCGGATCCGCAACACACGTTGCGTGGAAGAGTCGTCAAAAACCGGTGATCCTCCCGGCAGACCAAAGTCGGTATCCTCAGGTCCAGGAACCCAAGGCTGGCCCACTGCAACGGGCGGGTCGGCTAACGGCGGGAGGTCGGCGTCAGCGCTGGCCTGTATGACAAGGTCCGGCGACATTCCGAAGTTCTTAGTGGCTTCGATCCAATACCCAGCCTGTGCATCGAGGGTCTGGAATTCGGAGAACTCAGAATCGCCAATCTTGTATGTGCTGAAGCGCTGGCTCCTGGCATCCCATCGTAAGATTCGGCTTATGCTGGTCAAGTCTCCTGGTCTGAAGACCGAGCCTATGGCAGTGTGAGAAACGGCCTCTCCTGTGGCGCCGAGAGGAAGGGGGAAGCCGATCAAGTTCCAGGATGGCTGGATTGTAATTCCAGTAGAACCCGGCGCGGGATCACCCTCTATGATGTATCGGGCGTCGGCGAGAACCGCAGCAACATAGACGTAGTAGGACCGGCCGAACTCGACTTTTGAGAAGACTTCTGTTCCTGCCACATTGGCGTGACCTTCAGCCAGACGCGGAAGCTGGTCTACTCTTACGTCTCCACCCGGCTCAAAGGAACGCCAAATGAACTTGGCGATTCCGGCGCTCGCATCAACCGACATCAGATCGTAAGCCGCACGAAGCTGGCTCTGAGCCGGGCTACCGCTATTGTAGAGTGGCTTTCCCGATGACTCTGATAGCAGTGCAGAAAAGACGCTCTGCGGCGAGGTGTTGGTTGGCAGAACCTGAAAAGTGATGAGGTTCCAACCGGGCTGAAGAGTCATGACTTGAGAGGCCGCTCGCGCGGCGGGGCTGTTGAGGATGATGAACAACAATAACCCAGAAGTGCCGAACCAGCTAGAGTTTGATCGGCCCGCTCGTAATAGCAATGATCGGCAAATAGCACCTCTCGTATTTGCCATCTCACTTACCAAGTACTTTCGCATTCTTGATCGCAATCCGGGGTTGTCCGCTCGACGGATCCCGCTCTACGATGCCCGTGACGCGAACCGTCTCGTCAAGAACAGCGCTCGCCGTCACCCCCTGGGTGGCTGTTTGATCCTTGGGCAAGGCAGCTTCGATTGGCATTGGCAGTCGAACGGCGATCGAGTTACCAGCGGCATCGGTGAGCATCAGCTTTCGGCCTTCACGCAATTGAAGATTGGATCCCTTATTCTCAATACGCCCAATCACCTCGACGTTCTTGCCAAAGAACGCGCTCGGGTCCTTTAGAACCCGATCTATGGAAAGAGCATTGTCATTTGGTTGCGGAGCCGCCGGTGTTGGACTCGGCGATGCACACATGTTCCGGGAAATGAGGATCCTTGCACTGATGGCATTTCCTGGGTCGCCGATATCACAGACCGCGACTCTGCCAATGCTGCTCGGATTCGTGGCCCTGTCGAAGCTCCGGCGGCCCTGAGGTCCGGGAAACAAATCTCCAGGCCCACCTCGAAAAGAGGGTGTAGAAATTCGATGTAGCCTCCTCAGTCCGTCGGCTTCAATCAACTCGACACCCATGTTCTCCGGGTCGAAATTGACACGGTTTGACCGCATTCCGGAGTTCACAGCAGTTTCGTTGACCCGCCAAATCTGCAGGCCACTGCCGGGAAGTTTGGAATTGAACAATTTCTTTCCTACGTTATCGAGGAGGTAGTACTGGTTTGACGAAATGCGTATTTTGTAGACGTCTGGATGGTCCTCGATGGTAGCAATGGTGGCGGGTAATAGATCTGCGCTCACCTGAACTGGCCTGATCCAGCCCATAAACTCTTTTGCCCAAGGGGACATATGAACGGGTTGATCAGGACTCTGGCCGTCTCCACCCCACGACCCAGCAGACATCAGGCACCAATTGCCGAGCCCTTCTGATCGTCCAGATGTGTCATACAAGTCCGGCAACCCAAAGGCGTGTCCGAACTCGTGGGCAAAGACTCCAATTTGGTTGGGCGTAACGGCGTCACACGCATACGCGGGCTGAATCGTGTAGTCGTCGATCTTGATGAAACCACCGTTTGCGCTTTTGCTTTTTGTCACATATTCCGACCCAGTCCAGTTGCTATAGCTGGACCGATGCGACCAGATGTTTGTGCTCGATCTGTTGCATTCGGCTCCGCTCTTCGGGTGGGCAAATGCAACGAAATCGACGTACCCGTCATCATCGCCTGAATTGGGCATTCCATCTGGCCCGTCGTTGTCGTATTGTCCCCAGTCAACATCGCTGTTTAGATCAACAGCTTCTCGGATTAGAGTTGCGATGTTGGCGCTGTCGCACAAACCGTTACAGTGTTTCACGGCTCCACCGGCTTGGTAATCCTTTCCCTCATAGAAACTGCCGTTTTGAGAAAGAGCTTTCCATCGGTAGACGGTGCCTCTGACGGTAAATGTCCCATATGACATCTCTCGGTATAGGTCACCGATAGTCTTGCCTGGTCTACTTGGATCACCGTCGAACAAAGTCCGTTGGAGAACACCCGAGTCGAACAGCGGGTTCCCGGCCTGGTCACCCGAGGTGTCTCGGAACGATAACAGGACAACCGGAATATTCTTGGTTCCCGTGATCATTGGAGGTCCTTCTGCAGTCGTAGCCTCCAACGCGGCGATACTCCCCAGCAAACCGGCGATCCCAGAACTCTCCAGGGCGGCCCGATTCCGAAGAGTGCGGGTCATCAAGGGGATCAATGCCCTCTTATAGGTAAAGGCCCGCGGGTTCTTCTGGAGCCTCTCCATGTAGGCGTCCGGGAGCGGTCCACCGTCTCTCGGCGAGACGGTTGCGTTAAGACCGGCTTCAAATGGCAGGAACACCGCGATCAACACGGCAAGTCGACGTGACGCCCGCATCTCTTGTACCTCCCTGTTCTATTTGGTTGGGTGATTCTAGCACAAAACGCTGGTGTTTCGATGGTGCGGACTGGGGCTCGTGTTGGACTGTGGCTCTGTCGCGGACTGTGGCTCTGTCGCGGACTCTGGCTCTGTCGCGGACTGTGGCTCTCGGAGCGGGATTGTGGCACCTTACCCCATTCTCCAAATCCATTACGGAGAGGGTTCCTCTCGGGGAACATCGAGCAGCGGTTCCTGTCGGGCACGGGCGCGCGGCACTTCACCGTGCACCGTGCGGCGTAGGTAAAGCTAGAATACTCTTTTGAATGCAGAATGCCCGCCTTCAGTCCGTCGTCGTCTTTGACGGCGACGATACACTCTGGCGCACCATGCCGCTCTACACGGAAGCGAAGGCGCGGTTCTTCGCGCTAATGGACCGGGCGTCTTTGAATTCGGAGGGGATCGAAAGGGAATTTGAAGAGCGGGACCACCGAAACGTCGCCAAGTGGGGATTTACGGTTGAGCGATTCCGGAACTCGATGGTTGAGACCTACCGGGCGCGCGCCCTGGCCGCGGGCGTTTCGCCCGAACTAAAGCGGGAAGAAGAGATCTCGCGCATCGCAACTTCTGTTGCACGTCGGAGGGCTCCCCTTCTGCCGTACGCGCGTCAGGTACTCACCCGGTTGTCGGCGTCTTGCCGCCTCG
This sequence comes from Bryobacterales bacterium, assembly GCA_020847975.1. Classification (GTDB taxonomy): domain Bacteria; phylum Acidobacteriota; class Terriglobia; order Bryobacterales; family Bryobacteraceae; genus CADEFT01. The sequence goes on from JADLBD010000008.1 coordinate 37,944, forward strand.
TCCTCCTGACGAAGGGCGAATACGAACTCCAGCGGCGCCGTGTCATGGCAAGTGGCCTGGAAGGGCTGTTTGAGAAGGTGATAATCGTCGATCACAAGGATGTTGCGACCTTCCGGCAACTCGCTACCGAACTCAAGGTCAAGCCGGACCGGGTTTGGTCCGTCGGCGACTCGATGCGCTCCGATGTCCGGCCGGCACTGGCAGCTGGATTCCGGGCTGTCTGGATTCCGCAGAAAACCTGGTCATACGAGGAAGTCGATTCCGACTTGGATGCCCCGGGGAGGTTCCTCCGACCGCGATCCATCCGCGAGTTGCCGAAGGTCCTCCTGCCGGAGTTGAGAAAGGACGGGGAGTGATCTACATCTTCAGTTCGGCCTATTACGACCTGTTTAAGCAGAACGTCCTGAATGCCTCCTGTTACCCGGATGGGCACGTGATGAGGCTGCGGTATGACGCGAAGTACATCGAACCTGCCGCCCGGAAGAACCCGGACTCCATCAAGGACAAAGAGGCGGTCCTGGTGTTCGCGGAGGGCTCCATCGCGAACCGTGACGCCGTGAAGGGTGGTGGTCAGGCGCGAGACTATTGGTTTTACCCGCTGCGGCGGTGCACGGTGTCTGCGGCAAGCGCTCCGGCGGACATCTTTATTGTCGATGTGAAGTTGGGAAGTTTCGTTGATTACCAGGATGGGCCTGCCAGTCGCGACCAGCAGTGGGACGGGCACATCAAGGCCCTCGCCGCGCGGCCGTGGCCGAAGAACTTCCGAACCAGTTCCACCGAGGAAGGATTCTACCTATTCTCAGGCGACAGCCTCCCCCTCATCGATGACCGGCGGGAACTCGAACTCGCTTGGCGGTCCGTTGTCGAGCGGGCGAACGAAAGCGAACTGAAGGAGTGCATTACTTATCGCGTGCTGGGCTTCTATCGGCGGGGATGGTGGAACAAAGAGAAACTCATCAAGCCGAAGGTGGATGGCCCGGATGCGCTCTACGCCTTCCGGAGTGGGGAAACGGTGCTGCTGAAACTGCTGTTCTACGGCGATGCCAACCGCAAGGGGGACGCGAAGTCGCTTAGGTTGGAATTCGACAGCAAGGCATTCACGAGCGCGTCCGTCTCGACGGTTCTTGTGAACGGCCACTACAACGAGGAACGAATCCTACTCCCGTGCGCCCGGACGACGGACCCCTTGATCACATCCCTGGGCTTGGTTCAGAATCAGCCGAAAGACGGGGTTTGGAGCCCGCAACCGACTTTTATGGTCAAGGTCGCACCGCGCACCCTATACCTCCTGGCGGTGGTCCTGGTGTTCGCCTTTAGCTTCCTGTTTGGGAGCCTCGGAAAATTCAGCGAGCTGTGGAAGGAAATCAATTGGGCCGACCCGGGTTCCATCGGCGACCACTTGGCCAAGCCGGCGGCCGGGTTCCTCTTTCTGCTGGCGAGTTGGCTCTACCTCAGAAAGTTCCCGCTTAAATAAATGTTCTATCAGTCGCTCATATTGGACTCCGATCGTACATACCCATACAGGAGCGGTTGACAACTGCTCTAATTCTCGCGGCCACCGAGCCGCAAAGGGGAATATCAAGTGCCCAACGACGCATTGCTCAATGAACTGGAACGGCAGGAGAAATACCTGGCCGAACTCCCTGCCGACTTCACCTACCCCCTCTTCAACACGAAGCGGGCTCTCGACTCCCAACGCCAGAACGGTTACCGGAACACCGCGGTTGCAGCCCGCGAGATCGTCGATAACTCGTTTGAGGCCAAGGCAACCAAGGTTCACGTGATCTTCGACACGGCGGTGAATACCACGCGGCCCATAGTTTCCTCCGTCGCCTTCATCGACGACGGCGCGGGCATGCTACCGTTGATGGCCCGCTTCGCGCTGAGTTGGGGCGGCGGCACGCACTTCGACGACTCGAGTTTCATCGGCAAGTTCGGCTTCGGCCTGCCGAACGCCTCCATCAACCAGACCCGCCACGTCGAACTCTACACCCGCACAAAGAAGGGCGAGCAGTTTACGAAGGCGTGGTTAAACCTGGATGACTACAAATCCTTCGATCACCAAACCGTCCCGGAACCGGTGAAGGCAGAGTTACCGGACTTCGTGAAGAAGTACCTAAAAAAGATGGGTTGGGCCTTCGACCATGGGACTGTTGTCGTGTGGCGAGACCCGGATCAACTCACCTACAAGTCGCCGAAGGTCCTTGAAGGCCATCTGCTCGACGATTTCGGGGTTACCTACCAGTATTTGCTCGATGGTCGGGAACTCGTCGTGAACGGCACGCTGGTCGAGCCGGTAGACCCGTTGTTTCTCAACACGAAGGGACGGCTCTATGTGCCGGAATCCGAAGGCGGTGCCATGGACGTTCTGAACGGCCCCATGACCATTTGGGGGCGTTACTTCGTTGACGAGAACACCGGGGCCTTGCGCTTGGAGAAGGTGACGGATCCTGCCACCGTTAACCGCAACGACCCCAACTTCAAAGCGCTTGGTGCCATCACGTTGCGGGTTTCCCGTCTCCCTTACGGCTTCGCCATGGGTGGTCGCGGCAAGGACGTTCCGGATGAAGCTCGGCAACGTTTCGAGATCCGGCAGAGCCGCCGTGGTATGTCGTTCGTGCGCGCTGGCCGGGAAATCGAGACCCTGGATGCGTTCCCCCGCTCGTCTCGGGACAAGGCTAGCGGGCTGGGCGACTGGCCGTTGCTCCAGAGCTATGCCTATCACTGGGGCATCGAGGTCCGCTTCGGTCCCGAGTTCGACGACGTTTTCGGCATCACCAACGACAAGCAGCGGGTGCGCCCCATCGACGATTTCTGGCGGCTGTTGAAGGACGAGAACATAGACGCGTTGCTGGCTCGCGAGAACGCGTGGCAGTCGAAGACCCGCCAGGAAGAGCAGCGCAAACAGGCTACGGAGAAGGCGAAGGCCGCCGATTCCCCTACCCCGGCCGAGGAGGCGGCGGCCACCGTGCCGATCATCACGGGCAAGAAGATCACCGTCCCCGACCGGGCCAAGCCGGCCGCCCGAAAACGTGCTGAGGAACTTATTAAGCGGCGCGCCGAAGAAACCAAGCTTCCCGTCGAAGAGATCCGGAAGGCCCGCGAGCAGGAAGAGGAGCGGCGGAGGGTTAAGATCGACTACTTCGACGACCCCCATGGCCCGTTCATGGTGCCGGAATGGGTCGGTCTCCAGATGGTGGTGAAGGTAAATCGGCAGCACCCGTTCTACACTGTCTGCTACGGCGAATTGGTTAACCTCGTCGGAGGCTACAAGGCCAAGCAGGGCCTCGACGTGCTTATCATCGCTTTAGGCAAGGCCGAACTCGACCTGACCGAGGAATTGGCCATCGAACAGTACCGGTATATGCGGGAACAGGTTTGGAGCCAGTTCCTTGCTGTCGCCTCGCAGAACCTCAACGCAAAAACCCAGCCCCCCGACGAGCACGAGGAGGGGAGCAAGGATGTTGCGGCCTGATTAGCTGCTTCACCCAAGGCCGGATCTCACGCAGCCCGGCCTCGGCCTGTTGTATACTTCCATACTGAAGGCAGTGTAGGTGCGGTCATCGAGCCGCCATGCCCCCGGGCGCTGCATCGGCCTTCAAGACGTTAGGTTTTGATGGCCCATGCGGCCCTGAGGAAAACGTGAATGCCTGCTGCCGGTGAACGCGATCTTGATGATCTGCTCGAAGCATTTCAGCTTCGTGATCCCCTCATCTCTGAAGAATTCCACGCCATGGCCGGCCCCCAATTGCGCCGCTGGGCGAAGCGCAAGGGCTGGAGTTTGCCAAAGGACGCTATCGAAGAGGTTGTACAGGAGGTCTTCCTATCCATCTCCAACCCGGCGACGGTGCGCTTCGATCGTACCCGAGGGACGGCGACGGAATACCTCACTGGCCGACTCCTGAACGCCCTGAAGACTATTCAGACCGTCTACGGACTGCGCCGTCTTGGTTCTGACTTCGCGGTTGAAGCGCAACGGGAGTTCCTGCGGGTGGATGACCTGGAACTAATGTCCTCGAACGTCATCCCGTTTGAGGCGATAAATGCCCGACAACTGATCGTGAAGATGTTCGCAGGCATGGACTCCATTGTCGTTGAAGCGTGTCGCCGAGTCTGGGCGGAGGATGAGCCCCAGGCTGCGGTTGCGGAGGCCCTAGGTATCGGCCGGTTTGCGCTCGCCCGCAGACTCGCCATGGTGAAGGCGCTATCGGTCCAGTTCGCGGCGTGCGCATAAGGGGACAGGCATGCCGGGATATCCGCTGGTTGCTATCCGCTCGTTCATCGAAGCGACCCGGGACTCCGGGTATAAGAGCACCTCGTCGGCCATCGCCGAATTGGTGGACAATGCATTTGAGGCCGATGCCGATCTAGTCGACGTCGCAATTGCTGATGATGGGGACGGGGCCAAACGAGTTTCCGTCACCGACAACGGTACCGGGATGCCGGCCGGCACCATGCAACTGGCCTTGCAGTTCGGCGGGAGCACGCGGTTTAACTCCCGCCGGGGCACGGGCCGCTATGGCATGGGCCTTCCGAACGGGTCACTGAGCCAAGCCCGCCGCGTCGATGTCTACAGTTGGACTAATCCGCACAACATCTGGTCGAGCTACCTTGACGTGGATGAGATTGCGTCCGGTGCATTGGACGGGGTTCCGCCGCCGGTCCGGTTCAAACCTGGAAGAGCCGCCGAGTATCCAGCGTCTCCCACCGGAACAACGGTGGTGTTGACGAAGTGCGACCGGCTCGACTACCGAACGGTGAGGGCACTCGTGAAGCGCCTTAATACAGACTTGGGCCGGATTTTTCGCCACCGGCTCTACGAGGGAAAATTTCTGAAGATTAATGAAGAGCCGGTCAAACCTACTGACCCGCTCTTCTTCCGGGAGGGGAACAACCTGGTCGGTGCCGTGCCGTACGGCCCTCCCCTCGTCTATGACGTTTGCCCCACCGGAACCGGCGGAACTCCGACACAGATCACTGTGCGATTCGCAGTGTTGCCGCTCGAAGAGTGGCATTCCATGTCCAATGATGAGAAGAACCGACACGGTATCTCCAAGGGTGCCGGCGTGTCCGTCATTCGGGCCGGCCGGGAAATCGACTACGGATGGTATTTCATGGGGACGAAGCGCAAGGAGAACTACGATGACTGGTGGCGCTGCGAAATTGCCTTTCCGCCGGATCTAGACGAACTCTTTGGGGTTACGCACACGAAACAGAAGGTAAACCCAACGGAGGCGCTGAACAGCATCCTGGTTCCGGATCTCGAACGTATCGCCCGAGAACTGAACGCTCTCGTCCGAAAGCGCTACTTTGCTGTCAGGGAGGAGGGCAAGCGATTCCGTAGTGAGTCGGTAGCGGAGGATCGGGACCACCTCATGCAGCCCCTCCGGGTGCACGGAACCAGTGCCGCTCGTTTGGTGAAGTTGGGGCAGAATGGATCACGTCTGGGCTACATGATCGATGAGAAGACCCTAAACGCGTTAAGCTTTTATGTACCATCCCTCGTTGGCGACAACCTCAAGGTTGTCCTCAACCGGGACCACAATTTCTACCAGAAGGTATACCGGCCCCTCTTCGGTGCGGAACGGGTGGAACCGGCTCTTGTGCTGGAACACCTGCAACTCCTGCTCCTGGCAGCAGCTCGGGCGGAGTGTGGGTTGCGGTCGCGTGTCGAAAAGGAGATGGCCGAAAGGTTGAGGGAGGCCTGGAGTAACGTCCTCACTGCCTTCCTCGGCTGACCGAAGATGTCGAAGTCGGTTACGCTCAATCCGTCGCTGAAGACGCTCTTGCCAGCGTTCAAGGAGAGGTGTGCTCAAATCCAGCGGCGTCTGGACACGCTCAACGGTGGGATGGTGACCGGAGAACTGGTGCGGGAATTGCGCACGGTTCAACTGGAGCCCCTGAAATCGCCGAACAAGGCTGAACTTAGTGAGGAACTGAATCTGCTCGCAACGGTGAGCGTCATTCTCGATCTAGTGACACAGGGCTGGCGAATCATCTCGACCGACCCCACGGTTGTGCTCGAATTTCATGAGGGGGCATCGGCAGAAGCGGAGAAGGAACGCATCCGGCGGGCACACATGATTGAACGGGACTCCCAGTTCCGGGAAGCGTCCGTCATGGCTTTCATCAAAGGGATGGAGAATCGGCGCCTGACGGCAAACGGGTGGCACTCCATCTTCTCTCTCATGCGTGACGGTGAAGACCTGGCACGGAAACTCGGTGAGATTCTCGAACTTGACAATCCAGAGACAAAGGCGGATCTCCTGTCCCGGCTCATTCGGCCTTACGTACAGGTTGTGGAAACGGATGCGGTGTGTGAGCACACCGGGTTGAAGCTGAATGATATCTGGCGCTATTTCCGCTATACCTGGGTGAACTCGTACCGGAGTGTCCCAGGACGGTCGATGATGATTCTCGTCCGGGATGCGTCGGTCCCCAATCATCCAGTAATCGGCATCGCCAGTCTCGCCAGTTCCGTTGTCCAGCAGGCGACGCGCGACAAGTGGATCGGCTGGGACACGGACACGGTTGTCGAGCGGTTCCGGTCGGTAGAGAGGCCGAAGAAAACAGCGCAGTGGCTTGTCTCGGAACTCGACACCTTCATAAAGGGTGTCTACCTAAAGGACCTCTTGCGCGACGGCATCATCACTCGGGCAGAAATCAGGAAACCATCGGAGGAGGTCGTAGCAAAGCTGCTGAAGGATTCGGACCGGGCGATTAGGCATCACCGGCTGTATCCAAACGCCGCGAAACACAAGAGTCAGAATGGGACCACTCGTGCTGAGTGGATGGAGCGCGCCGAAACCAGTTTGTTCCGGAGTAAGCGAGCGAAACAACTCGCCACGATGCTCTCCATTCGGGAACTCTTTCTGAAGGTGAACCTAGACCCGCAGATGCCCGCAGAGGACTGGCGTAAGCTCTTCGAGTCGGGCCGATTTCGGCAAGCGGTCGCGCAAATCGTCCGTATGGTTCGAGGGGAACGGGTCGGCATCAACATGATGGACATTGCAGTGTGTGGCGCAATTGCGCCATACAACCTGCTCCTCGGTGGAAAGCTCGTCTGTCTCCTGCTGTGCAGTCCGGAAGTTATCAAAGATTATCGGGCGCGCTACGACCAGCAAACCAGTCTTATCGCCTCCTGTATGCGCGGCGCCAGCGTGAAACGAGCTGCGAACCTAGTTCTCCTGTGCACGACCAGCCTGTACGGCTCCGCGTTGAGCCAATACAGCCGAGTGAAAGTCCCAACCGCTTTGCTGGGCGGCAAGCCTGGCGAGAAAGTTGAGTTCAACTGCCTCGGTCTGAGCGAGGGCTTTGGGTCGTTTCACTTCAGCAAGGACAGCCTCCGGATGATGGGGATGCTCCTCGGCCGTTCGAAGGAGGCCCGCAAGGTAAACTCCATCTTCGGCGAGGGAGTGAATCCCCTAATGCGCAAGATCCGGGAGGGCCTGGCGCTCCTCGGGTTGCCCGCCGACGTGCTGCTGAAGCACGGTAGTAAACGCGTCGTATATGGAGTTGCCTTAGCGGGGAATTTTCAGGAGTTTCTCCTCGGCATGTCGGACTGGCCGCGATACCTGATTCCCCAGACTAGGGAAAAGCACCGCACTGAACTTCTTGCGGATTACTGGCGTCAACGATGGCTTCTGAAGCGTATCGAGAAGCCCGGGGTCCTCGAAGAAGTGGCTCGTCACACCTGCGTCTACCCAATCCGCCACGGTGCACAAGTTGAGCTCCCCCAAAATGGCGAGGAACAACTCGACCTTTGGGCTCCCATAAATTCCTGAAGGGTGCCCCAAGCACGAAGCGAGCAATTCGGTCGCCACAAGAACCATCCGCACCCATCGACTATGGCAGGTTGGCCGGTTGGCCTGCCTTCGTCATGGCACGATCTGCGCACAGCCATAACGCCGGACTCCGGAGAAAGTTCGAGGAGGGTTGAGAGAGGGGAGCCACCGTCCCGTAGGTCGAGCCAGCACAGCCGTTTAGCTTGACACGAGCGCCTTCTGGCGCGCCAGATATCCCAAACATTTCGCAGGTACTTGTTTTGCCCGCAGTCTCCGTTTTGGGAAGCGCATCGTCGGGGTCCACCACATACCCCCACGGTTCGCGTTGGAGGCCATGAATTCGGCTTCGGAACCTCCGTTTTCTCCGGTTGACGGGTGCGCGAAGTTGACAGGGGGGTGCGTGTTGGCGGGCCTTGATGCCGGTCTTTTCCTGAAGTAGGAAGCGAGGATTCCCGGCACCAAGTGACCGGATTGCAAACCTGCGCTGGCTCACCTGGCGCTGACTGGCGGATGGGGGAGGCTCACTTTCACCAGGTGGTCCCAGGTCGTACTGGCGCAGCCTGTAGCTCCACCTCACCCGCCGCTTGCAATCAAAGGAATAGATCGGCAGGCACGTGAAAAATCTCGGCAAGTTTCTTCGCCTGCGCCTTGCTGATCGCCCGCTTGCCGCTCACAACCTCAGAAGCTATACCGCGAGAACCGAATACGTCGAGCAAGTCGCGTTGGCGCAGGCCGTGCTCCTCCATCAAACTGCGCAACCGGCTGTCCGGAGTTGATCCTTCGAGGCCGTAGTTGGCGTTCTCGAAAGCTTCGATCAGCACCGTCAGCAGTTCGGAGTACTCGCGCTCTTCCGGTGTGAGGTTGTCATGACGTCTGTCGAGATCCTCCAATTCTGCGATAAGCCGCTCATTCTCTTCCTCGGTACGAATGACCGCCGGCAACTTGCGCGCGAGCAGACGGCCATAGCGCTTGGGATCTACATCGAGCACGGAGTTCTTCATAGCTTCTTCCAATCCTCCCTGCTGTATTCCTCGCGCGTCATCACCCGCCGGACGTAAACCCTGCCGGTCCGATAGTTGATGTGTGTCGCCAGGCGATACTTGTTTCCACCAATGTTGAAGACGGTGAACTTGTCGACCCCATCCGCGTGCGGATACGTCTTCCGAACATCCACGAGACTGGTCCACCGCAAGCGCTTCGCTGTCCTGTACCAGTCATCGAGCGGTGTCTCCGCGTCCTTGTGAGCGTCCGCGAACTCTCGGAGTGCTTTGCGGCTGATGACGCGCACTTTATTATGCTCTCAAAATGAGAGTGTGTTGTCAAAGACACAGAAACGAGCGCTTCCAACCTGTCAAACCCGCAACACAGTATTGAGACGCTGCCGGGCCAAATGCAGCTGCAAACGCTGCTCGATTCCCAGCAGACGCAGGGTCGTGGCGGTGAGGTGCATCGTCTTGTCAAAGAAGTCGTCGAACGAAGCCTCGACCTGCTGCACGCGATCCCGAAAGACGCATATCCGGCGGTCCCAGTTGATCTCCGGCACGCCGTGGGCGAGTGCGCGCGCTACCTTTTGCGGTTCATCATGCTTATGCCAGTGGTCGCCTCAATTACTCTTGACCGACTCCATGGCAATACCGCCTTACTGCCACATGCCGGAGCGCCTTTCCGAGACTCAGCGGTCTATCTGCCAGGGAAGGAAGAGCAATCTCCGAAACCTGGAAACCGTTCCGCCTGATTTTACGCGGCGCTTATCGCCCACGGAACGCGCCACGCGGGAGGAGATGTTGCGCATCGGGAATTCATATTACGACTCGATCGTCCAGAGCAATGGGAACGCGGCTCCATTCGCGCCTGATTGCGTCCGGCGCGAGAACGGTGTTCAGACGACTGCCGCTTCACCCGAGCAGGCCCAGCACGCTGCGTTTATGATAGCTGGGGGCAGCAGCGACTGGGCGAAAATATTCCGACTTGGCTGTGGGCCTCAGGCGAGTTCAAAAGCCCTGGAAGGCTGGGTGCGGTATATTGGCCGAGCTCATTCGTCGTTACAACGCGCGTCAACCCGGTCTCCTGGTTTGTCACACGGACCCGCGCGGCGGCGATAGACGCGGAAGAAGGATCCCGCACCTGGCCCGAGATAGCGCCGGTCGAGTTTTGGCACAGCGCAACGCCCGTGTATGCGTTTATCAGCGCCGCCACCAACAGAAATCTACACATTTTGTTCACTGTTCTCTCCTTGGCTCTGCCGAACTCGTCCGGCCGGAGGCTCTGACCCAATCCAGGTTGAAGCGGGCGAACGTGATCCGCTCCGCAGCATACTTATCCCCGCGCTCGTACAGGACGCCGATGGTCCCGTCACGGAGCACAATCACTGTCGAATAGGCCGCCGGGCCAGGATGAATCGTCCGGCCTTCCGGCCAAGTCCGCCCGCCGTCATAGCTGATCTTCACGGAAAGGTTCTCGCGGCGGACGGCTACTGCGTTGGTGAATACCAGGATGTCCATTCCTCTCCCCTTGTAGCGCGTGATGCCCGCGTTGCAACTCGGGTCCACCAGCGCGGTGTCCTCAACCGGCCGGTCGAAACTGACCCCGCCGTCGCGGGACCGCGCGACCGCGCGCGTCTTGCCATCCCGCATGTTCTCGAGTACCGTACCGTCGGCCAGCTCAACTGCCTTACTCTCATCAGTCCCCGGACCGATGGCGGGGCCGATCTTCCATGTCCGTCCCCGGTCGTCACTGTAGGCGTTGCGCGCCGATACGGAGCGATCGCCCTCGCGCACGACCATCGGAACCAGATAGCGGCCGCGGGAAGTTTCGAAGTGCGTTCCGGAAGTGGCGAACATGGCCTGCCAGGATGGGTCTTTGATTTGCGGAGTGATGTCGGCCGGCGCCGACCATGTGCTGCCGTCGTCATCGCTGTACATGGCATGGACCTGCAACGTGTCCGGTCCGGTCACCGCGCCGGGCTTCGCCGTCGGGAAACCGATGCCGGGAGGGCCGTACGCATGAAAGCACCAGACGCGGCCGCTCGCGCGGTCGAGCAGTAGCGACGCATCCCCAACGCCGCCTTCTTCCACCTTCCGGATGACCTGCGCAGGCGACCACGTTGTGCCGCGATCGAAGCTGCGCCGCATCACGAGAAAGATGCGGCCTGGCAGGTCGCTTGATTGGTCATGGCGCGCGTCCGCCACCGCGATCAAAGTTCCTCGTCGCGTTTCCACCAGTGCTGGGATGCGATAGGTATTCACGCCGGCCTCTCCCTGACGCCAGATGTCTACCTGACTGAAACGCGGACCTGCCGGCGCCAGCCCCGCCAGCAACCCGATCCAGAAAATCACGATGCGCAGTTTCATTTTTTTTGAGCGATGAGCGATGACTACGTATTACAATACTCTCTGTGCCCACAGAAGTCAAGAGCCGGATCGCCCTCCCCGCAGCCAGCCGTCTTCCATCGTTGCCCCAGCCTCTGGCCGGGCAGTTCCCCGGCACAGTGTCGGATCGTGTTGTCGTGGCGGGTGGCCTGGCAAGCTGGAGATGAGTTGCCCGAAGCGTTGGTAACTACTGGCGCAGCGGTGTTTCGGGGCGGCATCGTCATACCGGGCGGAGAAGACCGGCCGGGGAGCCGGCCGGCTGCGGTATGGAAACTCGAGTTCTCAACAAAGGATTATTTGGTATGAATTCATCGGATCTTCATGGCATCATCCCGGCGATTGTTACGCCGTTCGATCATAACGAACGCTTTGCGCGCCGCCCTTTCGAACAACTGATCCAGCGGCTGTATGCTGCGGGCGTCCATGGACTGTACGTCTGCGGGCAGACCGGCGAGGGTCTGCAGCAATCCGTCGAGCAGCGGAAGCAAGTCGCGGAAGCAGCGGTAGAAGCATCTCCCGAAGGCAAAACGGTCATCGTCCACATCGGCGCACCGTCTACCAAAGACACAATCGAACTCGCACGCCACGCCGGTCAAGCCGGCGCGCATGTGGTGAGCAGCCTGCCGCCCGCCGGGGCGTATTCATTCTCCGAGATCCGTGATTATTACCAAGCCATCGCAGCAGCCAGCCGCGTACCCCTACTTATCTATTACTTTCCGTCCATGGCCCCTTCAATCCGAAGTACCGAGCAGGTGCTCGAGTTATGTCGAATCCCAAACGTATGCGGGTTGAAGTTTACAGACTCAGATTTCTTCCGGCTCTGGTGCCTCCGGCGCTCCGGCCAGGTGGTTTTCAACGGCGCCGACGAAATGATGGTGGCGGGGATGGTGATGGGAGCCAACGGTGGTATCGGTAGTACCTACAACCTCATGCCGGAGGCCTTCGTTGCCCTGTATGAGCGAGCAACAACGGGAGATTGGAACGGTGCTCGTCAGATGCAGGATGCCATCAACGAAGTGATCGAAGTAATTCTGCGCTACCCTGTCCACGCGGCCGTGAAAGTGATTCTCCGGTGGTCTGGCATCGATTGCGGCCATTGCATTGCGCCGCGCCGGCGGTTGTCTCCGGAAGAAGAGGATCACCTGCGGGGCGCCGTTGCCGCAACTTCGCTGGGACAGCAGATCATTGCGACGATGGCACGGGGATGAAGATCGCACGTTATAAATGGGCGCTGGTGGCCCTTCTCTGGGTCGTTGCGCTGCTGAACTACCTGGACCGGCAGGTGATCTTCTCGGTCTTTCCGCTACTCGAAACGGAGTTGCACGTCACAAGCCTGCAACTCGGTTTGCTCGGCACTGCGTTCCTCTGGGTCTATGGGATTCTCAGCCCTTTCGGCGGCTGGGTGGCGGACCGGTTCGGGAGACGCCGCGTAATCCTCTTCAGCCTGGGGATCTGGTCCGCGGTCACATGGCTGACCGGGCACTCCCGGTCGTACGGGGAACTGGCCGCCGCCCGCGGGCTCATGGGGATCAGCGAAGCCTGCTACCTGCCCGCGGCACTGGCCCTGATCGCCGACTATCACGGTGAGAGCACCCGTGCGCGCGCCGTCGGCCTGCACCAGAGTGGCCTGTACGTGGGTATCGCGATGGGAGGAATCGGTGGGGGATGGATGGGAGAACACTTTGGTTGGCGCGCGGCGTTCTTCGTGCTCGGCGCCATTGGCCTTGTCTATGCGCTGGGGCTGTGGCCCACGCTGCGGGAAGCCCCACTCCGGAACGCTCCTGGTTACCAGGCTGACAGCGCTCCATTCGCGGGATCGCTCGGAGGACTCTGGAAGTCAGGGGCCTTCAGACATCTCGTGTTTGTGAACAGTCTTGCGTCGCTGGCTTACTGGTGTGTCTACACGTGGCTGGCACTCCACCTGTTCGAACGGTTCCACATGAGTTTGGCAGGAGCCGGATTCTCGTCCACCTTTTACATTCAGGCCGCGTCGTTCGGCGGGATTCTATTCGGCGGCTGGCTGGCCGACCGCTGGTCGCTCAACCATCTACGCGGGCGGGTCTGGGCGCAGACAATAGGGCTTGGCGCCGCCGGTCCGTTCCTATTCTTGGTCGGGTTTACGGATACACAATGGGTTCTGCTGCCCTGCCTCGTGCTCTTCGGACTCGGCCGCGGATTCTTCGACTGTAACCTGATGCCGGTTCTGTGCCAGATTGTTTCCCCGGGCTTGCGCGCCACCGCGTATGGCGTTCTCAATCTAACGTCGTGCATCGTCGGCGGCGCGATGGCCGCTGCCGGCGGTGCACTTAAGGACACCATTGGCCTGGGCGGGGCCATCGAACTGTCGGGCGCGATGCTCATCGTCGCCGCCGCCAGCATGTCCGGCATCCGTCTACCCGCGCAAAGGGGCGCCCATGTCTGAGAATTGCCCCGAAATATTCCGTCCGCTTCGCGGCAGGTTGATCGTATCCTGCCAGGCGTGGGAGGACGATCCTTTTCACGGCGCGGAGCACATGGCTCGCTTCGCGCGCGCAGCCGTGGAGGGCGGCGCCGCCGCAATTCGCGCTAATGGCCCCGATGATATCCGCGCCATCCGGGCAGCAGTTTCGGTGCCGGTGATCGGACTGCAGAAGCGGGTGATTTCTGACGGCCGCATACTGATCACGCCAGAACTGGAAGATGCGTGCGCGCTAGTGGAGGCCGGAGCGCACGCGGTCGCCGTCGATTGTACGGCTCGGGGGCAGAAGCACGGAGCTCTCGAGCGCGTACGCCGGATTCGGGAAGAACTGCGCGTTCCGGTGACGGCCGATATTGCCACTGTGGAGGAGGCAATCGCGTCAGAGGGGGCCGGCGCGAGCTTCGTACTCTCGACGATGCGCGGCTACACCGCGGAGACCGAAAGCGTGTGCTCTTTCGATGCAGCCTTCATCGCCGAACTGGTGCGCGCGGTGAACGTGCCTGTCATTGCCGAAGGTCGCATCTGGACCGTGGAGGATGCTGTCGCGGCGATGAAGGCGGGCGCATTTGCGGTGGTGATTGGTTCGGCCATTACGCGCCCCAAGGACATCACGGCGCGTTTCTCGGGTGCTCTCAGCCGGATCGCCGACGATGAACGGCGCATGGTAGCCGGTATCGACCTGGGAGGCACGAGGATCAAAGCGGGCTTGGTCTCCTGTAGCGGCGAGATCAGCGAAACGGGCGCCCGCGCGACGTGTGTATCGCGCGGCCGAGACGGCCTCTTAGACCAAATGGCGGAGATCGGATCGGAGCTTGTGGCCGAGGCCCGGACCAAAGGCTACCTGGTGGAAGCGCTCGGCATCGCCACGGCTGGGTGGGTAGATGCCGAAAGAGGCGTCGTTGTCCATGCCACACCGAATCTTCCTGGTTGGCAAGGCGCGGAAGTGGCGCCGGTTCTCACTCGCCGGCTCGGCGTGCCGGTCTTCGTCGAGAACGATGTCAATGCTCTGGCCGTGGGCGAAGCTCGTTTTGGCGCGGCCCGGTCGGCCTCGACCTTCGTGTGCGTCACTCTCGGCACTGGCGTTGGCGGAGGCTGCTACATCGATGGCGCGTTGCGGCGCGGCGCTCACTTCGTCGGCAACGCCATCGGCCATCTCGTTGTGCAGCCGGGAGGGTTGCCCTGCAACTGCGGCCAGGCGGGGTGCCTCGAACAATATGCCAGCGCAGCCGCCCTGTTGCGCTACGCGGGAGATTCGGACCGGGGTTCAGCCGAAGAAATCATCGCAGCGGCCCATCGGGGAGACGATCGTGCGCGGGCCGCAATCGGCAAACTGGCAGACTACCTTGCGGCCGGCTGCGCGCAGGTTATCCGGCTACTCGATCCCGAGCTGATCGTGATCGGAGGCGGCCTGGCGCAGGACAACCCCCTTTTGTTCACGGAGTTGGAAGTGCACCTGCGCCGCGAAGTACTGGCATGGGAGCGGCGCGGCCTGCGAGTCCTACCTTCGATGCTGGGCTATTACGCCGGGGTCGCGGGCGCTGGGGCTGTCGCCTTGGCCGGGCTCGATTCGCTGCCCGGATAGGGCGATCGACCACATGTCAAGAAGGCAAATCGAGGTCGGCGAGCCGCCTGCCGCGCTCAAACGCACGCTGCACCGAGAAGATCGGCGCATTCGTCACGTTGAAGGCCGGCAGCCGGAGCTGGAAGTACTTCCGTTCCGTGACGCGGATCTGCTTGCTGAGCGAACTGTCGACGCGCGACATGCCGGGGCCGCGCACGATCCCCACACCGGCGTTGCCGAACGAGTAGGCGGCTGGCGTGGTTGACTGGGACACGCTACGCATGGTCGACAGTAGCGTTGCGCTGGGTCGCCGCCTACCTCAACTACCGCGCGACCCACAGGACCTCTGCGACGCGCTGCTACTTCAGCTCCGCTAATCTGGAACGATAACGAGAATGGCTCGCTTCATCTTTGCGGCGGGACGAGCACCAACTCCTCACTCTTCACAAGGGCGTCCAGCGAAGGTGTGCTCGAATCCAGAAAGGCCTGGTAGGAACCCTCGATGTGGTGGCGAATCGCAGCTCGGATAGCCGCCGGCCGGCGGCTGCGAAGCGCCTCGACCAGGGCCTCGTGCGGCTTTCCCTTGCCCAAGTCATGGAGCCCGGTGGCGTGCAGCACACTCATGAACGCGAACAGAGGCGTCGTGAGTTGGACCAGCGTCTTTACCATGACTGGGCTCTCCGCGAGATCCCAAACCGCCTGGTGAAAGTGCATGTCCGCCACTGTCAACTTCAGGCAGTCGTCCTTTTGAATGGCGTCTGCGATGCGCGCACAGAGCTTATCCAGCTCCGCTACGCCGTCCTCGTCCATTCGCTCGCCGGCTTTGACGAATGCCAACTCCTCCAGCGCGACCCGCATCGCCAGGCGGTCACGCACCTCTTCCTTCGTAAATGACGTGACCGTTGTGCGCCGGCTGTTGCCGCGCACAACAAGGCCCGCCTGCTCGAGCAGATTCAGCGCCTCCCGCACAGTCGCCTGGCTCACGCTCAACATACGCGCGATCGGCAACTCGCGCAGAGCCTCACCTGGCTGAAATTTCCCAGCGAAGATCGCCTCTTTTAGAATTGAGCAAGTCTGTTGTGCGAGTGAATCCGCTCGAATGGGTTGGGGGAGTGGCTTCTTGCGTACCTTCATGTCGTCTCCATCTGATTCTACCGTTGGGCTGCGACGTCCGCCCATGAATTCATTTCCTCCAGCAACTCCGGCGTAAGGGGCGATCGCAACCAAGGTGCGAGCCCCAGCGGTCCGTCGCGTCGCTGACAAAGCCCACGTGCGCCGGTCCGGTCGCGGCACGCGCCCTTCCGCCGCCGGCCAGCGATAGCGCAGCCATGCGAAGTACCGTGCGCCGGCATGGACGGCCGCTCATCGGATACTCCGTGCAGCGGACTCGCTGTCCGCTTCAACTTTCACATTGCCGAAGCGCATGTGGATCAACGGTCCGCGCCAGGGGTTCAGGTTTCCTGCATGCATCATGATCATGTCGATGCCGTTCACCGGTGGCGCCATGACGGGAAGATCGGTCGACCCCCGATAGACTTGCGGACGTCCGTCGACCCAAACCTGGTATTTCATTTCTCGAATATTCCAGTGGATCTTGAGCCCGTAGACTCTGCCGGATTCCGCCGGCGGCGGATCGTCAAACGGGACGAAGGTGGGGTATGGCCGCATGATGGTCGGGCGGGAATTCGGGGTGGTGTGCTGAAAAGGTGACCAGGCGCCGTTGAACATCCCGGCATCGATATTCCAGCCGCCCGTGATGGTCGAGATACCTTCCGCGTCCGCCGGCAGATAACCGAAGGTGCCGGCCGGGTCGTATCGATACTCGCCCAAGTTCACCTGCACCTCGTGACCGGCCTCATCCGCCTGGAGTTCCATGGTGAGCGTCCCGGCCACAACCGGGCGGTCAGCGAAACGGCAGTATACTGCCCCGTAGTGCGTCGCCATCTCGAGCCAGCGGAAATCGACGGGTCGATAGGACGTGGCCTGCCACTTGTCGGCCGGATAGCGCGGTGTCACGGCTGTGTTGGCGATCCAGTGAGAGTGGAAGTTCTCCTCCTCCACCGGCCGGCCGGATTCGTCCAGGTAACGGAAACTGCGCAACCACACCAGGCTTCCGGCTTCGACGGCGACGGTGGCAATCTCGAACCGATCTACGTCCATCTCCCCGGGTAGGAGGGGTAGGGCTGGTTGCTTGGTGCCATCGAGCATTAACGTGAAGGTACGCGCCTGAAAATCGAAATCGCCGAAGTCAAACTCGTGCAACGGCGAGGAACGCGCTACCGCCGGTTCTCCGCCGCTCAGTACTTGCTGACGCCAGGCGGCAGTACCGATAGCCGCGACCGGTTCGGCCACCTTCCCCGCGCGAGCCTGGACGGAGATTCCGCCGTTACGCCAGATCTCCAGAATCACCACCGGGTTCATACCTGATCCGTAGAGCGCGACGCGGTACTGCCTGCCGACAACGAAGAGTGCAGTGAACGAAAGACGTGGACCTCTCATAGCGATGGGCCTTGACAACTTGCGGACGCAACGAATCGGCGCTGCGGAGCCGTCCATCTTCAGGAATCCGTCCTTCCCCCACTCGTAGCGGCCCCCGCCTCCGGCATCGTCCCAGCGAAATGATTGATCCAGAATGGGCGCTGGCGGTGGACTTGACCGGACCTGCGCATACTGGCATGTCACGGACACCAACGCAGCCGCAGTAAGGCATCGCATAACTTTGGGGGCTGGTCGCTTCATCGGCTCATGCTTTCGCTCGGGTTGCGCCCGGCTCCTCCAGATCAGAAGCTGATTCGTAGTCCAAACCGAAAGACCCGTTCGTCAATGCCGTCGCGCCCCACCGCCGAGACCGATGTGATTTGCGCGAAGTTCCCCAGGCTGCGGATCGACCCATCAGGATTAAAGCTCACGGCGGAGATATTCGAGGCCGGCAGTGAGAAGTGCGGCGTGTTCGTGAAGTTGAACGCTTCCGCGCGGAATTGCAGCTTGAAGCTTTCGCGCACAGCGAATGTGCGGCTCAAGCTGGCATCCATATTCCCCAATCCGGGTCCGCGCAGGATGTTAAATCCGGCGGTGCCGAAACGCGGCGTCTTCACTGGTACGAACGCCGTAGGATCGAACCACGGTTGGCCGACCCCCACGCCGCGCGGCATGTCAACGGTGGCTTTCACTTGGTCGGCGCGTTGCGAGTTGTTGGGCGCGTTGAGGATCGTTCCGGAATCGGTGACCGAGAACGGCAGACCGGAATAGGCGCTAAAGATGCCGCTGAGCCCCCATCCGCCTAGGACCATCGCAACCGGACCGCCGTTGGTAGCAAAGGTCTTGCCCTTGCCGAACGGGGATTCGTAGATGGCGGAAACATGGAACTGATGTGTCCGGTCGAAGCCGGAAACCGCCCGATTCAGATTGAGGTAAGACGTGATGGGGATGGCAAGATTCCCGTCGCTGTTGTCGTTGCAGCACATGCCGATCGACTTGGAGAACGAATAGGAACTCATCAGGCTGATGCCGTGCGCGGATCTCCGCTCGATTTTCACCTGCAACCCGTCATAGTGCGAATTCCCCTGACTGGCGACCAGCGGAGTGGTTGCGCTCCGGCCGTAGGCCACAAATAGAGCTTGTCCCGCTGCGCCGCCGCCCGGCACGCCGTAGTTCTGTTCGACAAAGCCGATCTGACGGATCTGACGCGTACCAACGTAAGCGACCTACGCGGCAATGCCGGATGCGAAGGATTTGCCCAAGGTGAAGTTCCACGACTGGATATAGCCGCGCTGGAAGTTGCCGCTGAGTGTGTTGGCGGCAACGTTTCCGGGAATAGAAATGGTCCCCGACGAAGTGTCCGGCGCCACCACCGCGGGAATGCCGGTGCGAAGATCGCCCGCCGGAGCGAAGCTATTGAGAGCAGTAACGTTCAGAACCACAACGATCGGATAGTTGGTGCGCATCGGCCGCGACAGGCTGTACGGATCGTAACTGATGCCGTACCCGGCGCGAAGCACCAGCGTATCCGTTGCGCGGTACGCTAAGCCGGCACGAGGGGAAAACAGCCGCTTGCTCTGACTGACTCCGCAGTCTGTAGGCGCCGAGCCTACTCCGCAGATCAACATTTTGTTCGCTGCAAGGTCGAAACGCTCCAGACCACGGTCGGCGCGGGTAGGCATGGGGAAGTACTCCCAGCGGACTCCGTATGTTGCCGTGAGTTTCCGCGTCGCCTGCCACTGATCGCGGACATAGAGGCCGGTTTGCCAGGCACGTGTGGTGTAGCCGGAATCCGGCACAATCAGAGTCCGGCCCATTGACGAAGGCAGTCCGAGCAGGAACGCGCCCGCTGTGTTGAACTGGTTGGCCGTGGGTCCTCCGTTCAGGCTCGTGACCCCGCCGGCGAAGTTAAAAGCGCCGGAGGCGCCGCCCAATTGGCCGACAAACTCCGGCTGTGTTTGATTGAGGCCCTGCTTCGACAGGCTGAACCCAAAGCGGAGATTGTGCGGTCCCCGCAAGATCGTCGCGTTGGCGGTGTATTGGTATCGCGGATCGTGCCAGATGATGGGACGGTTCACGGTTGAGGTGCCGAACGTTGTGTAGTTCGACACACTGAACGTAGGCCAGCCCCCTTCGAATGTCCGGGTGCCATTCGTGCCAGGGATGCCGAGTACGTCGCGCCCCATGTTCTTGTCCAGGTTGGGCTGATTTTGGTTCGTGTCGATCAGCGTGTAGCCGATGTTGGCGTCAACCAGGAAAGTCGGTGAGAACGTGTAATTGCCGCCCACGGCGCCGTTGAAGGTGGTGCCGAAGCCCGTGCCGGCCGATCCGGCCGCGGCGGCGATCGGCGGACCCTCGATCGCCCCGAAGACACCATCGGAAGCCATGGTGTACTTCAGAAAACTGAAGCGGACAAACGTGGTCAGCTTGTTCGACACGTTCCAGTTCACCTTGTTATCCATCCGGTGCCGGTCGAATTTGTAAACGCCGCCGGCGAAATAGTTGTTCTGCAGAGCGGTGGGGAAGGTCGGCTCGGGCAGCATGCCGAAGAGTTTCTGTGCCGCCGCGCTCATCCGGGACAAGGGGATCTGGTTGCCCCCGAATGGGGTTCGCCCGGTTCCGTTCGTGGCCCCGGTGGAGGGATCGTAGATCGGTGTGGGCGATTGCGAAAGGTTGCCGGCGCGGATGGAGTCGATCGGCACCGTCACGAGGCTCGAAGCGTACTGCCGCTCCATAGTGCCTTCGTAGCTCGAAAAGTAGAACAGCTTGTCGCGGATGATGCGCCCCCCCACCGATCCGCCCGGCTGGTTGAAGATCGACTTGGGGTTACGGGCCCCGGGCTGCGAGACGTACGGCTTGGCCTTGGTGGCGTTATTGTTGTTGAACCAGAAGACTGAGCCGTGCAGGTCGTTCGTACCGCTCTTGATGATGACGTTTGACGCCGAACCGCCGGCCAGGCCCTGTTCGGCACTGAAGGAGTTGGTGACCACGTTAACAGTCTCGATCGCCTCGAGCGTGGGGATGTAACCCGAGTTGTTGGGCAGCCACACGCTGTTCACGCTCGACCCATCAATCTGATGGCTGTTGGAACTCCGGCTGGCGCCGTTGACGTTCATCACCAGCGAACGCGATGGGTCGGCGGAAGCGGAATTGAGATTGTTGGGCGGCGACACCCCAGGGATGATCTTGAAAAGGGCCTGGTAGTTGCGCCCCGGGGGAATTGGAAGGTCGACGAGTTGTCGCGAGGCCAGGTCCACGTGAACGTCAGTCCGATCCGTCTGCAACACGCCCGCCTCAGCGCTCACTTCGACAGATTCCTTGACTTCTCCCACTTGCAGTTTCAGGTCGACGCGCGTGACGTTGTTGATGACGACGTCGATCCCGCCGCGAGTCAGACTCGCAAAGCCGGGCTTCTGCGCCTGCAATCGATACGTGCCGGCCGGAAGCGCCGAAAAGGTGTAGTTGCCGTCTTCGCCCGTCTGTACTTGGCGCGACAGGTTGGTACCGATTTGCGTCAGTACGACCGAGACAGCAGGGACCGCAGCGCCGCTGGAATCCGTCACGTTTCCGATGACCGATCCGTAGAGCACCTGGGCGGCGGCGGGGCCCGCGGCTGAGATTGCCAAAGCGAGTAGCGCAGTTAGCCGCCAGGTCATCTGGGAAAAAGACTTGGAGGCTCGGATCCCGGGACGAACATAATCATCGCTCATCGCTCAATTGTGAGGCCTCATTCTCAATTTGTCAACACCGTCTTCGGCGTTTCCCCCGCCCCATGGCCAACAGTAAAGAACGATCCGCCGCACCGGCCACTCGTCGGATCGCCGGGACGGTCGCGGGCTTTGCCTCGCAGCGCCTGCTTGCGCCCGAAGGTAGTATAGGACCATGAACAGAAGAGAGTTTGTGACCACGCCCGTGGCGGCCGCTGCGATGTCATCGTCTGCTTTGGCGCAGGACGCCGTCAAATACGATACGCTCCTCAAGGGCGGGCATGTCATCGATCTCGCCAACCGCGTCAACCAGCCAATGGATGTGGCGATCCTCAACGGGAAAATCGCGCGCGTCGACCGCAACATTCCCGCTTCTGCCGGCAAGACCGTCGTGAACGTTTCAGGTTATTACGTGACGCCTGGACTCATTGACCTGCACATCTGTTGCTACTACACCCGGCTCGATCTTACTCCCTCCGTCATTGCCGATCATCATTGCCTGCCCTCCGGGGTCACCACCTGCTGCGACGGCGGAACCGCCGGAGCCGATAGCTTCGAGGACTTCAAGAAAATTATCGACCGCTCAAAAATGCGAATCCTCTCCTTCCTCAATATCGCCGCCCCCGGTGCGCAGTCCGGCGGCGCCGAGCAGGATCCGGCTCAGTTCAAAGTGCAGCTTGCCGCCGATACCGCGAAAAAATATTCCAATCTCATCGTGGGCTTCAAGACCGGCCACTATGGAGGGAAATTCAGTGAAACGCGCCTCCCGTGGGCCTCCATGGACGCCGTTGTCGAGGCGGGCCGTTTGACCGGCCTGCCCGTGTTGGCGGATTTCACACCCCAGCCCGCCCAGGGCAAGTTCCCCGCACGAAGCTACCGCGAATTCCTCCTCGAGAAAATGCGCCCCGGCGATATTGTCACTCACTGCCTGGCCGATCGCTATGCCTTCCTTACCGAAGACGGCAAGCTCAATCCGGATGTGGCCAAAGCAAGAGCGCGAGGTATCAAATTCGACCTCGGACACGCCGCCGGGAGCTTCAACCTCAGGCGGGTAGTCCCTGCGGTGCAGCAGGGCTTCATCCCCGATTCCATTAGCGCCGACCTCTTCGCGGATACACCCTACACCGTGGGCATCAATCTCGCCAACGTCATGTCGAAGTTCCTTTGCCTCGGCGTGCCGCTCGAAGAAGTTATCCGCCGGACAACAGTGAATCCCGCCCAGATGATCCACCGGCCCGAATTGGGCACCCTCAGCGTCGGATCCGCCGCCGACATCGCCGTCTTCGAGATCCTCAAAGGCAAGTTCGCCTACCTCGGCTCCTTCGGCGGCAAAATCGTAGGCAATCAGAAGCTCCAATGCACCCTCACCATGTTCGGCGGCAAGATTCTATACGACCACCCCTACGGCCTCAGTGTCCCCCTCTGGCAGGACATCCCGAAAGACTCACGCTATTGGGTAGACACAACAAGGCAAAAGTCCTGACCCGAACCTCCCGCCACGCTCCACGTGTGGCCCCGGCTGAAAGCCGAAAGCCAACCGCTGATAGCCCACCCCGGCTGACCAGCCCAAAACCGACCGTCGATAGCCCACCCCGGCTAAAAGCCGAAAGCCGACCGCCAATTGCTCGCCCCGGCTGACAGCCCAAAACCGACCGCCGATAGCCCACCCCGGCTGAAAGCCGAAAGCCGACCGCCAATTGCTCGCCCCGGCTGACAGCCCAAAACCGACAGCCGATAGCCCACCCCGGCTAAAAGCCGAAAGCCGACCCGCCGATAGCCCACCCCGGCTGAAAGCCGAAAGCCGACCGCCAATTGCTCGCCCCGGCTGAAGGCTGAAAGCCGATCGCTGAATAGCCGCAACTGAATAGCCGCAATCGCTGGTAGCTGCCCGCCAGTGATATAATCCCGATAGCATCGAGGAATCTCCGCCGGATAGGAGTTTTTGCCATGCGTATACGGCTCCGGCTCCGCTTTTGGAACTTTGATTATCCGTGGTTTCCCGCTCCCAGCAACCGGGTGCCGGTTCGTAGATTTCCCGGGATCAGCCCGGAAATCCTCGAAATCCTCGTCTGCCCTTTGTGCAAAGCAAGACTCGAGCTGGCCGCATCAAGCTCCGATTTGGAATGTCTTTCCTGCCATCGCATCTACCCCGTTTTCGATGGGGTCCCGGTGATGTATATGGCGGAATCCCGCATCGAGAACCCGTTCAGCCATGACCTGCCCAGAGCGGGATGGAAACGGACACCGCTGCCCGCGCAGGGTGACTGAAATCGCGATATCCTGACCATTTCATGACTGTTTTCTGCCGTCGCGAGTGGATCCTTCTCTGTGCCGCTGGGGCTGCCGCTGCGGGTGCCGCTGCAACTCGCCGGGAGTGGGAACGACAGCGGCCTAACGTGCTCCAGCGGATGCAGGAGGTGATGGGCCCACTGCCCAAAATCAAAGGCGCCCCCTCCCTCGACACAGGAAAGGAATTCGACGACGGCACGCACATCCGCCGCCACATCCGCTACGAGGCGGAACCGGGGGATTGGGTGCCGGCGTGGCTGCTGCTTCCAAAATCGCGGCGCGGGCGCGGGCCCGCTGTTCTGTGCCTGCATCAGACCACGCGGATCGGGAAAGACGAGCCGGCGGGTCTCGGCGGCAAAGAGAATCTGCATTACGCAAGTGAGCTGGCCGCACG
Organism: Bryobacterales bacterium; assembly: GCA_020847975.1. Taxonomy (GTDB): domain Bacteria; phylum Acidobacteriota; class Terriglobia; order Bryobacterales; family Bryobacteraceae; genus CADEFT01. The sequence goes on from JADLBD010000008.1 coordinate 61,983, forward strand.
AGGCTATGTCACTCTGGCGCCGGACTATCCGAACTTCGGCGAATATTCAATTGATGTCTACGCAAAAGGCTACGCCAGCGCGACGATGAAGGGGATACTGAACCACATGCGCGCGGTGGATGCGCTCCGCGGATTGCCGGCGGTGGATAGCAGGCGGATCGGCGTTTGCGGCCATTCGCTCGGCGGCCACAACTCACTGTTCGTGGCCGCGTTTGACCCGCGTATCCGAGCCGTGGTGACAAGCTGCGGATTCACGTCGTTTGCCAGGTACTATCACGGCGATCTTACCGGATGGAGCCACAAGGGCTATATGCCGCGCATCGCCTCAGTGTATGGGAAGTCGCCGGCGAAGATGCCCTTCGACTTTCCGGACGTGCTCTCTGTCATCGCGCCGCGGCCCATCTTCGTAAACGCGCCCACGGCTGACAGCAACTTCGACATGAGCGGTGTGGACGATTGCGTGAACGCGGCGCGTAGGGTGTACGAAGGGGTGTATCACGCGGATCGGGCGATTGTGGTGGAACACCCGGAAAGCGCTCACGATTTTCCGCCGCCTGTGCGCACACGCGCCTACGAGTTCCTGGACGCAAGACTCCGCTAACGGAGTCCGGCGCGCGCGGTGATCACCTCGGCGTTCAAATAGGGACGCAAGACTTCCGGCACCACGACGCTGCCATCGGCCTGCTGGTAGTTTTCGACGATGGCCACCCAGGTGCGCCCGACGGCGAGGCCGCTGCCGTTCAAGGTGTGCGCGAATTCGGATTTCTTCCCGCTCCTGGCGCGGATGGAGGCGCGCCGTGCCTGGAAGGCCTCGAAGTTCGAACAGGAGGAAATCTCGCGGAACGCATTCTGTCCCGGCAGCCAGACTTCGAGATCGTACGTCTTCGCCGAAGAAAAACCGAGGTCCGCTGTGCACAGCACCACTCTGCGGAAGGCCAGGCCCAACCGCTCCAGGATATTCTCGGCGTCGGAGGTGAGTTTCTCCAACTGCTCGTAGCTTTGGTCAGCGCGCGTGAACTTCACCAGTTCCACCTTCTGGAACTGATGCTGGCGGATGATGCCGCGCACGTCCTTGCCATAGGAGCCGGCTTCACTGCGGAAGCAGGGCGTGTAGGCACAGAGGCTGATGGGCAGCTTTTCCGCATCGAGCGTCTCGTCTCGATAGAGGTTCGTAACCGGCACTTCCGCCGTGGGAGCGAGCCAGAAATCGAAGTTCTCGCACTTGAACAGGTCCGCGGCGAACTTCGGCAACTGCCCGGTGCCGAAGAGGCTCGCCGAGTTTACCAGAAACGGCGGCAGCACCTCGGTATAGCCATGCTCGCGGGTGTGCACGTCGAGCATGAAGTTGATGAGCGCCCGCTCGAGCCGCGCCCCGATTCCCCAATACACGGCAAAGCGCGCCCCGGTGACTTTCGCCGCGCGCTCGAAGTCGAGTATACCCAGTTCCGGTCCCAGGTCCCAGTGGGCCTTGGGAGGGAAGGAAAACTCCGGCAGCGTCCCTTTACGGTGGATCTCGACGTTGTCCGCTTCGCCCTTGCCCACGGGCACGGATTCGTGAGGGATGTTGGGGATAGCCGTCATGAGGTTGCGGAACTCCTCGTCCACAGCCTTCACCTGCTCTTCCAACTGGCCGATGGTCTCGCCGATGGCCCGCACTTCCGCCTGCTGGGCAGTGGTATCGACACCTTGTTTGCGGAGCTTGGCGATCTCCTGAGACTCGGTGTTGCGCTTGGCGCGCAAGGTCTCCATCTCGGTAAGCGCGGCGCGTCGCCGGGCATCGAGGTCGCGGAAATGCGCCGTATCAAGGGTCTGACCGCGGGTGGCGAGGCGCTCCGCGATGGCATCCAGATTGGTACGAAAGTAAGAAAGATCGTGCATGGGTAACGGAAATGGGTGGAATCTTCTATTGTACGCTCCCCGGGGGGTTGCCTCTGATACCATTAGTCGGATGATCACTACCCGGCGCACTTTCCTGACCTTGCTTGGCTCCCTTCCCGCTGCCCGTGGGGCAATGGCTTCGAACAATTACATCGTTTATTACGGCGACTATACGCAGAAGTCTTCCAAGGGGATTTACTATGACCGCTTCGATGCGGCGACCGGGAAAGCCACGGAACCTCAACTTGCCGCGGAAATGAGCAACCCCAGTTTCGTGGCGCTGCACCCGAACGGGAAAAATCTATACGCCGTCAGCGAAATGGGCGCTGGTGCCAACAATGTCACAGCCTTCGCCATCGACCGGTCCAGCGGGAAACTGCGCAAACTGAACACGGTGTCCAGCAAAGGTACCATGCCCTGCCACCTCAACGTGGACTGGAGCGGACGCGCACTGGCGGTGGCGAATTACGGCAGCGGCAGCGTCGCCGTGATGGCCCTGAAGCCGGACGGCAGTCTGACGGAGCCGGCTTCCTTCATTCAGCACAAGGGCAAGAGCGTCGATCCGCAGCGCCAGGAAGGTCCCCACGCGCATTCGGTGAACATCTCGAAGGACAACCGTTTTCTGATTGTGGGAGATCTGGGGTTGGATGAAGTGCTCGTCTATAAGTTCGATGCCGCCACTGCCACAATCACTCCGAATAATCCTCCCTTCGCCAAGGTGAAACCCGGCTCGGGACCGCGGCACTTCACGTTCCACCCGAGCGGGAAGTACGGCTATGTCATCAATGAAATGGCCTCCACGGTGACAGCGTTCACCTGGGACGGCGCGCGCGGAGTGCTGAAGGAGATCCAGACGATTTCGACGCTGCCGGACGGATATAAAGGCGACACCACGACGGCGGAAGTGGTGGCGCATCCCAACGGGAAGTTCCTTTATGGCTCGAACCGCGGCCACGACAGCCTGGCCCTGTTCGCGATTGCCGCGAACGGAACCCTCCGGCGCATGGAGAACATTCCGACGCAAGGCAGGATTCCCCGTAATTTCGCCATCGACCCCACGGGCAAGTGGCTGTTCGCGGCAAATCAGGAGTCGGACAACGTGGTCATCTTCTCGGTGGATGGCAACACGGGACATCTCACCGCCACAGGCCAGCAACTGAAGATGGGCAGTCCGGTGTGCGTGCGGTTCCTCGCGCTGTAGATTCTTGTTTTGGCTGAAAGGAATTCGGCCGGAAGGCAATTTCCAGGCAGAGGTATTTTCTGCATGTGCCAGCGCGACCGGCTGATATTCTTTTTCTTCGCTTTCGGCGCCGCCCTTGCGGGGCAGCCGAGCCTCACCATTTACAACCAGCGATTTGCCGTGGTGCGAGACCTGATCCCGCTCGATCTGAAGCAGGGCATCAATACAATCCGATTCAGTGGCGCCACCGTGCACCTGGAGCCGGATTCGGTCATCCTGCGCGACCCGAGCGGCGGGACAGCGCTCAAGATCCTGGAGCAGAATTTCCGTGCCGAGCCCATTTCCGAAGCATTACTGCTTTCGCTGTTCGAAGGCAAGGAGATCGAGTTTGAGGAGACAGTGGGAGCCAGCGGGCAGAAGCGCCTGATTCGCGGCAGGATCATCCGCAGCGGGTACGTGCCGCACTCGGCGGCAATGGGCCAATACGGCTACCAGTACGCGGCGTATCAGAATGCCTATTCCCAAAGCGGCGGAGGACAGCCGATAGTCGAGGTAGAGGGCAAACTCTACTTCCACCTTCCGGGGCGGCCGGTGTTCCCTGCCCTGGGCGACGACACCATCCTCAAGCCGGCGCTCGACTGGCGCATCCATGTTGACCGGGCCGCGAAACTCAATGCGGAATTGAGCTACGTGTCGGGCGGTATGAGTTGGAAGGCCGATTACAACCTGGTGGCCCCCGAACAGGGGGATACGCTGGACATCGTGGGGTGGGTGACGATGGACAACCAAAGCGGCAAGGATTTCGAGAATGCCCGCATCAAACTGGTGGCCGGGGATGTCAGCAAGATTCAGCCAGGCCGGGACGCACGCGACCAAATGATGATGTCAAGAGCGGAAGTGGCGGGAGGGATAGCGCCCTCCGTCACGGAGCGTTCTTTCGATGAATACCATCTCTATACGCTACCGCTCGCGACGACGCTGCACGACCGCGAGACGAAGCAGGTGGAGTTTCTTCGCGCCGCGAAGGTGGCTTCCCAGCGGCTGTACGTTTACGACGGAGCGAGGATTGGGACGCGGTACGCGGGATGGGATGCGGCCACTATCCGCACGCAGCCCGAGTACGGCACCGAATCGAATCCCAAGGTGTGGGTGATGCGGGAGTTTCTGAACAGCGAGGCCAACGGACTTGGCATTGCCTTGCCGAAGGGCCGCGCGCGATTTTATCGCCGCGACCAGGGCGGGCAACTCGAGTTCACGGGAGAGAACAACATCGACCATACCCCGAGGAATGAAAAGGTGCGCGTGTACACCGGCGATGCCTTCGACATCGTGGGGGAGCGGCGGCGGACGAACTTCCAGATCGACCACAACCAGCGATGGGTTGAGGAGAGCTTCGAGATCAAACTGAGGAACCATAAGCGGGAAGCGGCGGAGGTGCGTGTAGTGGAGCACCTTTACCGCTGGAGCAATTGGCGCTTGATCAGCCAGACCTTGCCGTTCACCAAGAAAGACAGCCAGGCGATTGAGTTTGTGGCGAGACTCCAGCCCGAACAGGAGCAGGCGCTGAGCTATACGGTGCACTACTCGTGGTAGGGGGTCGGCATTGACGTGACCGGCAGGACATCCGGGAATCGAGGGAGGCCTTGGGGCTACACTCGATGAAGCACCTATGAATCGAAAGGCTTCCCCCAGCCGCTTTGCCCGGCCCAAAAGAAGTCTGCATCGAGACTGGCACAACGGTGCGGATTGTGCCCGGTGGGAGAGTGACTTTCAGTGCGAGGGGACTGGCGGTATCGCCGACTTTCGTACCGCGATCCAAGAACTGGAATCCCTGGAGCCTGTATCGATGGCCATTCATGCCTCCGCAGCGGCCAGAACCTCGTTGCCGGCGTTGGAGATATCGAGGATGATGCATTTCACCAAGAAGTTGGATGCACTGATTGATCTGGTGGAGGCGACCACGGATGCCCTGGCTGCTACGTGGGATTCAACGAGGGTAAGGAGCGGCGGCGAAGACTCTGAACCCACGATTCAGTGAACGTTCCGGACCAGCCCCATCCTGCCGAGAAGTCTCTTGATCCGTGATTTTCGGGAGATGGGAGCCGCCGGGTCAATACTAATGGAGCACGGCGAGACGATGGACAACCTCATCGCTGGAAGCTCTACAGCAGCGCCATGTTCCAACCTCACGTCCTTGATGGTTTCGGATTTGAAGCCGAAGCCACCGGAGACAAATCCAACGAAGGTGACATCGTACAAACCGGCTTTGGCGAGGAACTCGAAGGTACCGTCATCGGAGGTTGTCGTCGACGCAGGCAATTCCGTGGAGGCTGCTTTCGAAAGCCTGACCGTCAGGCGTGGGATGACTGCGCCAGTGGGGTCCGTCACAAGACCGGAGATCCTCCCCTCGCCGGCGGCCGCGTGGGCGGCAAGGAGGAGGAGGATCAGCACCTTGGGGTTAGAAGCTGAGAACCAGGTGCCAGATGTAGAAGTAGGCAAGGGCATCGACATTCTCCCAAATCTGCTTGCAGAGCGCGGGATCGCCGGTGATGGAGGGGATCTCCTTTCGCCTGGCGTCCCAAGTGAGGCAGGCTCCTGGCGGGATCTTCCCCGCCGGCAATATGGGGGCAGGCGGGCGATTTTCAGGGGGCGGGGGTGGTGGACCATCGTTCGGCGCTGATGAGTAGACGCCGTACTCGAGGGTGAAATCCGTCATGGCCTGGACGTTCTCCACGGTAGCGTCGTTCTGCATGATGGCCGACGCGTCCATGATGTATCCGCCGTTTTCCCCGCAGGTGTCGATGAGGAACTTGCAATGCGCCCTCACCTGCTCGGGAGTTCCGAAGGCGAGCAACGCATTGGTCATGCCGCCGGACAGGCAGAATTTTGAGCCGAGTTTCTTTGCGCAAAGGACCGGGTCGGCGCGATCCATGTGATAGATGATGGAGCCAGAGGGAAGTTCCGCAAAGGCGTCCAGATGGGCATCCCATTTGCCTTCGGCATAAAACAGGGTCTGGTTGCCGTGTGCCCAGATCGCTTCCACAATCGGCTTCAGCGTGGGCCAGTAGAACGTCCGGAAGTGCTCGTGGGAGATGAAGGGGACGCAGCCGCGGTGCATCCAAATGGGTATGGGAATGTTGCGCGCCGGATCGAGGCCTGAGAGCGCGATGAAGGCGAGATGAGGCATCAGCGCGTAACAGGCCTTTTCCACTTTGTCCGGTATCTCTTTCAGATCGAATGCCAGGCCGAGATAACCGCGGAACTTGTCGGCGAGAATATCGAGCGGCGCCTTCAGCATGCCCGAGATTGACGAAACCGTCCCGCACTCTTCCTTCATACGCTCGATTTGGGGGCCGAAGGCATTGAAGTAACTGGCCATGGCCCAAGCCGATTTCACGAGGGCGATGTCCCTTCGATAAGGGCCTTCCGCGAATTCGGCGGCGACGCGCGGAAGCCATGTGTTGTAGAGAAACGCCACCGGATCATCGATGAGTTCGTCGTATTCCTCGCGCCGCATCCAGGCGTTGATCTGATCCGGTTCGCGATACTGGAAACCGACCTCCGGACCGACGTCGATGCCGGGGATCGCGTAGTAGCGAAGACCGGCGGCCTGGGTAAGCCCCGTCCACACATAGACCATGTTGGGGACAACGGCGTCCCAGTCAAAGCCCCGGCAGCAGGCGATGACGGAATCAAACGCCTGATTGTAATCGTGGGCCAATTGCTGGGCGGTGTGGCCGGAGTACTTGGCGGTGAACTCGGCGGCGAACGGCCGGAGCGGGACGCGGTCCGGCTTTCGGTTGCGCATGGCGGTAACGTAGCGGTTGATCCGCTGCGCGTAGAGCTGATCGGTTGCGGTTGGCATTGCGGGCGCCTTCCCTGCCTCCAAAATGGCGGTGTTTGTGTTTTGTCTTCACGCCCAGTCTAGCGCCAAAGAGTGGTACAAAGTGATCGGTAGACCTTTCGGATTGGAGCGATCATGCAGCGCCGCAAATTTCTCAGCTCGTCGTTGGCCGCGCTTACTCCCGCCGCGGCAAAGAAGATGATCGGAATTCAGGTGGGGGCCGTATCCTTTGTGGACGAAGGCGTGGAGCCTGTTCTGGATAATGTGCAGCAGCGGGCACACGTCAACACGTTGTTCATTGCCACGTTCACGTATGGCAGAGGCATCGCCGGGAGGCAGGTGCCCGGACAACCCCTACCCGATCATGGCAAGCAGGAATACGACCTGAACTACCATGGCGGCAACTATACGGTGATCCATCCGCAGTATTACCGCAACACGGTGTTCCGCGATTTTCGTGCGCCGGGCCATGGGGATTATGACGTGCTGGAGGCGGTCCTGCCGGCAGTGAAGAAGCGCGGAATGAAGGTGATCTGCTGGTATGAGGACGTGTTCCGGAGCGATCTGCCGAACATCGGAAAGCTTCAGGAAAAGGAGTTGAACGGGCGCAACGCAACCACTCTTTGTTTCAACAATCCGGATTATCGCGGTTTTCTCACGGGGCTGACGGAAGATTACGTACGTTCCTATCCGGTGGATGGGGTGATGTGGGGGAGCGAGCGGCAGGGGGCATTTTCGAATGCGCTCGGCGCCAGCCACGGAGGCGCCGGCCGTGACCCGGGCAGGGTTACCTGCTTCTGCGAATTTTGCCTGAAGAAGGGCCGCGCCCAGGGGATCAATACCGAGCGCGTCAAGCAGGGGTATCAGGAACTGGAAAAGTTCGTGAGAGCGGGAAGAGCGCGCCGGCGGCCGGTGGACGGGTACTATGTCACGCTGTGGCGGTTGATGCTGCGCTACCCCGAGTTGCTGGCTTGGGAGATGTTCTGGACGGACTCTCTGCGGGAAACCTATCATGCCATCTACGAAACGGCGAAGAAGGCCAATCCGAACGTAGGGGTGGGCTGGCACATCTGGCACAACAACTCGTTCAATCCGATCTACCGGGCCGAGCAGGATCTGCAAGCGATCGCGAAGCATTCGGACTTTCTGAAGATAGTGATGTATCACAACTGCGGAGGGGAGCGGATGGCGAGTTACATCGAGAGCGTCTCGAGTACGATCTATGGCGACGTGCCGGCGCAGGAACTACTCGACTTTCACTATCGCGTCATGGACTACACGGAGAAAAACATGACGCAGATCCCGGGAGCGGGGCTTTCCTCGGATTACGTCTACCGGGAGGCGAAGCGGGCGCGGGCCGGCCTGGAGGGGACAAAGACACAACTATGGCCTGGCATCGACATGGACATTCCCACGGCAAAGGGCAACAGCAAGTCCACTCCGCAGGGCACGAGGGATGCGGTGCTGGCGGCATTCCGGGCCGGTGCGGATGGGGTGCTGCTATCGCGGAAGTATTCCGAGATGCGGCTGACGAACTTGAGCGGAGCGGGAGAGGCCGTCCGGCAGTTGGGGCTGGCGTAGGTGGAAAGGCGGATTGATCCGCAGTGCGGACCAATCCGCAGGCCCACGGCCGAAGGAATAGCCTCTACGAGGCTTTCACCAAGTTCGAGAGAACCCTCCCCAGATAATTGCCGATCCGAGAGGCGAGAAGCTCACCATACCGCAGATTTCTCCCTCTGAGTTCAAGCCGTGGATCATGGTATGAGTCGCGCCCGGATAGCCGACAGTGGAATATACGCCGTCCTTGTAGAGGAATCCATGCGAAACTCGCGGTGTGCCAGCATCCCAGTAGTAGCCGATAACGTCGCCGCGCGTGTTGATCTTCCAGGATGACGTGTAGGTGGCGCCTGGATAATCGAGTTGAGTGAAAGCGCCGGCGGCCGTGCGAAGAAATCCGTGTGTCGCTCCGCCGGTATCGCGGAACTCACCGACCATATCTCCCTGGGCATTGATGCCGAAGGGGGAAGTCGAGACGGCGCCCGGAACACGGATCTCCGTAGCGGCTCCATGCCTGTCGATGAGAAATCCCACCCAGGGTGAAGTGGGGGTGGCCATGTAGCCCCCGACGATGTCCCCGGTCGGGCTGATATCACGAGGGTGGGTCATGGCAACGCCCGGATAGTCGATCCTGGTGAGCGCCCCTTTCGAGACCAGAAAGCCGTGAATGACCCCAGGGGGATCAGTGGGGACGCGGAAATCTCCGACAATGTCGCCGCGGGCATTAATTCCCCAGGCGTGGGTCCAACTCGCCCCCCGGCGCATCTATGGCGGAGTATGTGCCCTGACTCAACAGGAAGGCGCGCTCGGGCGGTTGGACAAAATAGCCCACCATATCGCCTCGCGGATTTATTCCGAAGCACCACGTTGGGTCAACCGGGCCTGAGGGGCCGGGGAATTTCAGAACCTGCCAGTTCTCCGGCTGTCCGAACACGGGAAGCGCCAGAAGCAGGCACCAACCAATAGTTTGAAAAGTTTGTCGCCGCATGTTGAGGAATCTCCTTTTCTTAACGGGTTTACAAGAGTGCAGCGGTCATCCAACCGCCCCTGAACCTTCAGGCACACAGAGATCTCGTGTCCGGTTTGGCTGGTGTGGCTGGCCGCCGTTTCCGGAACCGAGTGCTACAATTTCAGCCGAGGCCGGAGCGGCTGGCGAATGACTGCTGCCCCACGCTAGCATCGGGCGTCATTGAAGTTGTTTACGAAGTGTGGATTTTTTCTGAACGGAGGCGTACGTTGGCGGCAAAGCGTTTGTACCTCTTCGGTTCCTTCCGGGTGGATCCGGATACCCGGGTCCTGCTTCGTAACGGGGACGTGATCCGGCTACCGCCCAAGGCGGTCGATATCCTCGTGGCGCTGCTGCAGAGCGCCGGGGAGCCCGTGGACAAAGAAACGCTTTTCCGCACTGTCTGGCCAAATACTTTCGTCGAGGAAACGAATCTCGCACACCACATCTCGGTGCTGCGCAAGACGCTCGGCGAAGGGGAGAGCGGCAGGGCCTACATTGAGACGATCCCGAAACGTGGATATCGCTTCGTGGGCGAGGTGAAGAAAACCGCGGGGGATGCCATCGGAAAGAACGGGGAGGCCCACGGCGATCCCTCAGGCGCACATCCAGGACGCCGCAGGACGCGACGGACCATCCTAGCGGCGGTGACCCTGCCGGCGGCGAGTGGGCTGGCAGGAATCTGGTGGCTGAAGAACCGGAGTCCCCGGGCGCCGCAATACAAGTCGCTCGCGGTACTTCCTTTCCGCAACCTCTCCGGCGACCCTGCCGGCGATTACATCTCCGACGGGCTGACGGAGGGGCTCATCAGCGAAGTGGCGAAAATCAGGGTTCTGCGGGTGATTTCCCGGAGTTCAGTGATGAAGTACAGGGATAACAGAAAGCCGCTTCCACAAATTGCGCAAGAGTTGCACGCGGAAGCACTGATCGAAGGCTCCATCGCCCGCTTTGGCGCCCGGGCGCGGGTGAGCGTTCAACTCCTCGACGGGGCCCAGGATAAACATTTGTGGGGAGAGACATACGAGCGCGATTTGACCGATATTCCCAGGCTGTGGGGTGAGGTGGCCATTTCCATTACGCATGAAATCCAGGCGCAGGTCCAGCCGGAAGCGCGGCCCGGCAGGGGTCCGGTTCAGCGGGACGCCTTCGAGGCTTATCTACGGGGCCGCTACTATTGGAACAAGCGAACAGGGGAACACATTCGGAACGCCATCGCATTCTTCAGGAAAGCAATTGATGCAGACCCGGCCTACGCGGAGGCCTATGCGGGCCTGGCCGACTGCTATAACCAACTGGGGACGGTGCTGATCGGCGGCGCGCCGCCTACGGAAATCCGGCCGCTTGCCATCGCGGCCGCAAAGAGGGCGCTGGAGATCAATCCGCAACTGGCCGAAGCGCATGCCGCTTTGGCCTACGCGAAGCTCTACGACTGGGAGTGGGCCGAGGCGGAGGCTGGATTCCAGCACGCTGTGGAATTGAACCCAAGTTATGCGCCGGCGCACTTGTGGTACTCCCACTACCTGTCGATGAGGAAACGCCATGACGAAGCGCTAAGGGAGGTGCAACTCTCCCAACAGCTCGATCCCCTCTCTCCCATCATTCAGACGCAGGTCGGGTGGATCTTGCAGCACGCGGGCCGGCACGACGAAGCGATTCGGCAACTGAGGAAGGTGCTCGATGCCGACCCGGATTATCTGTGGGCTCTGTGGCGCATTGGCTCGAGTTACACCTCGAAATCCATGTATGCCGAAGGGATTGAGGCGTTGGAAAAGGCAGCGAAACTTTCCGGAAGAAGCCCGGCCATTGTGGGAACGCTCGCGGAAACTTACGGTCTGGCGGGCCGCAAGGATGAGGCGCGCAAGCTGTTGGAGGAGTTGAAGGCGGGGGCGCGGCAACATTATGTCCCGGCGATCACGTTTGCACACGCTTATGTTGGGCTGGGTGATGAGCAACAGTTTTTCGCTTCGCTCGAGAATGCCTATCAGCAGCGGGAACAGGGGATTGCGTGGCTGGCAGTATGGCAGAAGAATTTCGCTTTCCGCTCGGATCCGCGGTTTCGTGAACTGATCCGGCGTGTCGGCCTGCCGGGAGAATGAGGATGGAAAGGGGCAGGTTGCCCTGCCCCTTGGTCAGGATGGAACTGAGACGCTCGGTTACTCGGCGTCGGACAGCGTGTCGGCGCTGGTGTCGTCGCCGAGGCCGCTGAACGTGAGCCTTGTTTCTTCGTCGTAGCCGGGGATGGTTCGGTGGTAGTATTCCATGCCGGTTCCGGCGGGAATGAGCCGTCCCATGATGACGTTTTCCTTGAGGCCGCGGAGGTAGTCCACCTTGCCGTTGATGGCGGCTTCGGTGAGTACGCGCGCGGTCTCCTTGGAAGGACGCCGGGCCGCGTGACCACGGCGGCGCTCAAGGCGGCGTGGGCGCAGAAATGGCTGGCGCATCGCCGTCTCCGTCCCGAGGCATTCGGCGGGCGAATCCATCAGACCCTGACTCAGACCGTCAGCTACCCGATCCATAGCGATATCCTGAACTCCGCGGCTGTGCGGGCGGTGAGCCAGCGCTGGGCCAGTTACCTGCTCCCGCAGGCCTACCCGGAAAGGACTCCGCTCCATCCTTCGTATCCTGGCGGCCATGGCACGGTAGCCGACGCCTGCCCGGTGATTCTCAAAACCCTGTTTGACGAGAGCGCGCTGATGGCCGATTGCGTTCATGCCTCGGCCGACGGCCTGTCGCTTCGAACCGTGCCCGTCCGGCTTCGTCCCTACGATTGGCGCGGAGGTGAATAAACTCGCCTTCAACATCGCCATGGGGAGGAACTGGGCGGATCCACTACCGATCCGATGCGACGGCTGGGCTGCGGTTGGGAGAGGACGTCGCCATTTCGATCCTTCAGGACCTGGTGCGGACCTGCACGGAGGATTTCGACGGATTCGCTTTCACGCGATTCGACTGCACCCCAATCCGCATTACGCCCCAAGGGGAGGTAATCGCCGGATGAGGCTGCTCTGCTCACCAGATCGTGAGAATGCCGGAACTCCGGATCCTTCCGTCGCGCGTGACCAACGGCAGATGCATCGACAGAGCGGTTGCGGCGATGACTCGATCCGGGAGATCCGGCACATCGCCGCGCGGGATTTGTTGCAACGCGCCGGCAACGCGGAGATCCAGGGGCGCGAGCGCGAGGCCAAATTCCGGATCGGCCAATGCATCGCGGAGAGCCTGGAGCGCAATAGCGGGCAGACGGCCCTTCACGACGAGATACGTCAATTCTACAAGCGAAATCGATGCCACGAGGATCGGGGCGCCGCCCTCGACGGCGGACCGCAGGGCATTAGCGGCGGCAATGGACAGCCGCGAGTCGCGGCCCAAATACCAGAGCACCGCGTGGGTGTCGGCCACCACGCTGGGCATCAGATATCATTCCGCGGGAAGTTCTTCCACATCTCTCGACGAAGCTCGTCAATGTCTTCCCCGGAGATGTCGATACCGAGATGGGCCCACAACCCCTCCGGATCGCGAAGAGGCTTTAAGGGTGCGGGCGAGATCAGCGAACCGGCAAACTTCAGAACATCCTCTTGCTTGTCTGGAGGCAAGGCGCGCAGCTTTTCGAGAATAGCTTCTTCGATGCTCATGAAGGTCCCTCCTCATTATGCTGCATTCCTCGCAGCCGACGAGTGGATGGAGGGACGGCCATGAGGCGAACGCAATCCGACAATGTTGTGCGGTTTAGTGGCGTTCTGGCCTCCGTCATTTCGGTTACGGCGAACACTCCGGTAGTCCAGGTCCCTGCGGGAGCGGCTACCGGTTCGATTACAGTCTCTGTGGGCGCCAATTCGACCGCGTCTGGAACTAACTTCGTCATCCAGCCAGTGCGGTGATCACTTCGATAACGCCCCGGTACTTTTTTTCGAGCAGTCCCCCGGCGACCATTCAGGTCACTGGCTTGAATCTGACGGGCTCGGCGTTTACTTTTCTACCTGCGATAGTGCCGCCAACCGTCGTTGTGGGCACCGCCCCAGGTGAATGGCGCCGCTACCGTAGCGACGGTCCCCATTGCCGTGCTGCCCATCGGTCAAGGCGGGTTCACGCTGGTGGCAACCAATGGCCAGCTTCCCTCGGACGCGTTCCCGAATTCGGGGAACACGCCCGCATATGGAAGGGCTCTGGGCGTGTGAGGGGGAGAGAAACAAAAAGGGGCAGGTGGCGCCCGCCCCTTTAAGCGAAAAGTGTGAGCCGAGGTTACTCGGCGTCGGACAGCGTATCGGCGCTGGTGTCGTCGCCTAGCCCGCTGAACGTGAGCCGGGTTTCTTCGTCGTAGCCGGGGATGGTGTCCGCGAGCAGAGGCTCGGGCTCCTGCTCGACCACCTCTTCGACATCCTCGCCGGCGATCTTCACGCGGCGGTAGTATTCCATGCCGGTTCCGGCGGGAATCAGCCGTCCCATGATGACGTTTTCCTTGAGGCCGCGGAGGTAGTCCACCTTGCCGTTGATGGCGGCTTCGGTGAGCACGCGCGTAGTCTCCTGGAAGCTGGCCGCGGAGATGAAGGAGTCTGTGGAGAGCGACGCCTTGGTGATGCCGAGCAGCACGCTGTTGCCCTGTGCGGGGCGGCCGCCGGCGGTATGCACACGGTCGTTCTCTTCGCGGAACTTGAAGCGGTCGACGACTTCCTCGGGGAGGAATTCCGTGTCGCCGATGTCGACGATCTTCACCCAGCGCAGCATCTGCCGGACGATGGTCTCGAGGTGCTTGTCGTTGATGTTGACGCCCTGGAGCCGGTAGACTTCCTGGATTTCATCGACGAGGTAGCGCTGGACGGCGCGCTCGCCCTGAATGGTGAGGATGTCGTGCGGGTTGAGGGGGCCGTCCATGAGCGGGTCGCCGGCGCGGACGCGCTCGCCTTCCTGCACGTTGACGTGAACGCCGCGCGGGACGGGGAACTCGTGAACCGTGCCCTCGTCGCCGACGATCTGGAGTTTGCGGGTGCCCTTGGAGACTTCGCCGAACTTGACCAGACCGTTGATGGGGGCCATGTAGGCGGGGTCGCGCGGCTTGCGGGCTTCGAAGAGTTCGACCACGCGCGGGAGACCGCCGGTGATGTCCTTGGTCTTGGTGGTGGCGCGGGGGATCTTCGCGAGCACGTCGCCGGCGTGCACTTCTTCGCCGTCGCGCACCATGAGGTGGGCGTGGGTCGGCATGAGGTAGCGCTTTTCGTCATGCTTGCCGCCGGAGGTGGGGCGGACCATGATGGAGGGGACACGCTTTTCGTCGGGGGAATCGACCACCACCCACTGCGACATGCCGGTGATTTCGTCCACCTGCTCCTGGACGGTGACGCCGTCGATGAGGTCGCGGAAGTGGATGACGCCGCTGACTTCGGTGAGGATGGAGAAGGTGTAGGGGTCCCATTCGAGCAGAAGCTGGTTGGCTTCGGCGCGGGCGCCTTCGTTGACGAGAATACGCGCGCCGTAGACGACGGGGTAGCGTTCTTTTTCGCGGCCCTTGTCGTCGAGCAGGGCGAGGATACCGTTGCGGTTCATGGCGACCAGTTCGCCCTTGGCGTTGTGCACGGTGGCGACGCCGAGGAACTTGACGATGCCGGAGCTCTTGGCGTCCTGCGTCGACTGCTCGGAGGCGCGGGTAGCCGCACCGCCGATGTGGAACGTACGCATGGTGAGCTGCGTGCCGGGTTCGCCGATGGACTGGGCGGCGATGACGCCGACCGCTTCGCCGCGTTCGACCATACGCCCGGTGGCGAGGTTGCGTCCGTAGCAGAGCTGGCAGACGCCGCGCTTCGATTCGCAGGTGAGCACGGAGCGGATGCGAACGCGTTCGATACCGGTGTTCTGGATGGCGCTGGCGAGCGTTTCGGTGATTTCGCCGTTGGCGTGGATGAGCACGTTGCCTTCGTAGTCGAGGACGTCTTCGAGAGCGACGCGGCCGACGATGCGGTCGCGGAGCGGCTCGATGATTTCGCCCGATTCGATGATGGGCTCGACGAAAATGCCTTCGGTGGTGCCGCAGTCAAATTCGCTGATGATGACGTCCTGCGCCACGTCGACGAGGCGGCGGGTGAGGTAACCGGAATCTGCGGTCTTCAACGCCGTGTCGGCGAGTCCCTTGCGCGCGCCGTGCGTCGAGATGAAGTACTGGAGCACGTTGAGGCCTTCGCGGAAGTTGGCGGTGATGGGGGTTTCGATGATTTCGCCGGAGGGCTTGGCCATGAGGCCGCGCATGCCGGAGAGCTGGCGGATCTGCTGTTTCGAACCGCGGGCCCCGGAGTCAGCCATGATGTAGATGGGGTTCAGGTAGCGGCCGGTGCGGTCGTCCTCTTCCATCAGTTTGAACATCTTGTCGGAGACGCGGTCGGTGACCTTGGACCAGATTTCGATGATCTTGTTGTAGCGCTCACCCTGGGTGATGGCGCCTTCCTGGTACTGCGACTGGACTTCGATGACCTGGCGTTCGGCGTCCTTCACGAGGTCCTTCTTGTCGCTGGGGACCACCATGTCGTCGATGCCGATGGAGATGCCGGCGCGGGTGGCGTAAAGGAAGCCGAGCTGCTTCACTTCGTCCAGCATCTGCACGGTGGTGTGCAAGCCGAACTTGAGGTAGCAGTATTGAACAAGCTGCGACAGCCCCTTCTTCTTGAGCAGGCCGTTGATGAATGGCATGTCCTCGGGCAGCACGTCATTGAGGATGACGCGGCCGACCGTGGTTTCCATGTACTGCTTGATGTACTCGATGGGCTCGGTGTGCAGAATGTTCTGGTTGTCGAAAGCCTTGGAGAGATCGATCACCTTGCCCGTGTGGCGCAGCTTGATGGGCGTGAGGGTTTCCACTTCGCCCATTTCGAGCGCGATCAGCACGTCGTCGGTGGAGGCGAAGGTACGGCCTTCCCCCTTGGTGCCGGGACGAGCCTTGGTGAGGTAGTAGAGGCCGAGCACCATGTCCTGCGTCGGGACGGCGATGGGCGAACCATGCGCCGGCGAGAGGACGTTGTTGGCGGCGAGCATGAGGGTGGAAGCTTCAATCTGCGCTTCGGGCGAGAGCGGGATGTGCACGGCCATCTGGTCGCCGTCGAAATCGGCGTTGAAGGCGGTGCAGACGAGCGGGTGGATCTTGATGGCCTTGCCCTCGACGAGGACGGGCTCGAAGGCCTGAATGCCGAGGCGGTGCAGCGTGGGGGCGCGGTTCAACAGGATGGGATGGTCGCGAATGACTTCTTCGAGGATGTCCCAGACCACCGGGTCCTGCTGTTCCACCAGTTCCTTGGCCTGCTTGATGGTGGTGCAGTGGCCGCGCTGTTCGAGGCGGTGATAGATGAAGGGCTTGAACAGCTCGAGGGCCATCTTTTTGGGGAGGCCGCACTGATGGAGCTTGAGTTCGGGCCCGACGACGATGACGGAGCGGCCGGAGTAGTCGACGCGCTTGCCGAGCAGGTTCTGGCGGAAGCGGCCCTGCTTACCCTTGAGGGTATCGGAGAGGGACTTGAGCGGGCGGTTGTTGGCTCCGCGCAGGACGCGGCCGCGGCGGCCGTTGTCGAAGAGCGCATCCACGGCTTCCTGAAGCATGCGCTTCTCGTTGCGCACGATGACGTCGGGCGCGTGGAGTTCGATGAGCTTCTTGAGGCGGTTGTTGCGGTTGATGACGCGGCGATAGAGATCGTTGAGATCGGAGGTGGCGAAGCGGCCGCCATCGAGCGGCACAAGGGGGCGGAGTTCGGGCGGGATGACGGGGGTGACATCGAGGATCATCCACTCGGGTTTGTTGCCGGACTTGCGGAAGCTTTCGGCCACGCGCAGGCGCTTGGCGAACTTGAGCTTCTTCTGGGCGGAGACCTCGGTCTTCATGCGCTCGCGAATTTCCACGCTGAGCGATTCGACGTCGATCTTCTTGAGCAGTTCCTTGATGCCCTCAGCTCCCATCATGGCGACGAACTTGCCGGGGTATTCAGATTCGAGCTGGCGCTTGCGCTCGTCGGAGATGACTTCGCCGCGATTGAGCCCGGGGACTTCGCCGGGGTCGACAATGACGAAGGCTTCGAAATAGAGGACGCGCTCGAGTTCGCGGAGAGTGATGTCGAGCAGGTAACCGATGCGGCTGGGCAGACCCTTGAAGAACCAGACGTGGGAGCAGGGGCTGGCGAGTTCGATGTGGCCCAGGCGCTCGCGGCGCACGCGGGAAAGGGTGACTTCGACGCCGCACTTATCGCAGATGACGCCGCGGTGTTTCATGCGCTTGTACTTGCCGCACAAGCACTCCCAATCGGCGACGGGGCCGAAGATTCGCGCGCAGAACAGTCCGTCACGCTCCGGTTTGAAGGTCCGGTAGTTGATCGTTTCCGGCTTGGTGACTTCGCCGTGAGACCAGCTCCGGATCTTCTCGGGGGAAGCCAGGCTGATCCGAATCGAGTCGAAGTCGGCGATCAGATTCGCCCGGTCATATGGAGAGGAACGATACATTCAATGTGACTCCTATACTCACTTGACTTAGCCGGCGGCGCGTCTCGGCCGCCGGCCCATTGAACGGAGGGCTCGAAAAGGAGCCGCTCCGCGGGCTAATCCGCGGCGAGCGCCGTATCCGGCACTTTACGCGGCTTCTTCATCAGTTCGACGTCCAGGCACAGCGACTGCAATTCGCGGATCAGGACGTTGAAGGATTCGGGCACGCCGGGTTCAGCGGCGGCTTCTCCCTTCACGATAGCTTCATAGATTTTGGCGCGTCCGTAGACGTCGTCGGATTTGGCGGTGAGGAGTTCCTGGAGAACGTAGGCGGCACCGTAGGCCTCGAGCGCCCAGACTTCCATTTCGCCGAAGCGCTGGCCGCCGAACTGCGCCTTTCCGCCGAGAGGCTGCTGGGTAATGAGCGAGTATGGCCCGATGGAGCGGGCGTGGATCTTGTCGTCGACCAGGTGCGAGAGCTTGAGCATGTAGATGTAGCCCACGGTGACCGGCTGTTCAAACGGCATTCCGGTCATACCGTCGTGCAGGCGGATTTTGCCCGAGGTGGGGAGGCCGGCACTGGTGAGCTGATCCTTGATGTCGTATTCGGTGGCTCCGTCGAAGACGGGGGTTGCAAAGTGCAGGCCCAGCGCCTTGGCGGCCCAGCCGAGGTGGGTTTCGAGAATCTGCCCGACGTTCATACGGGAGGGCACGCCGAGAGGATTGAGCACAATCTCGACCGGGGTGCCGTCGGGCAGGTAGGGCATGTCCTCTTCGGGGACGATGCGGGCAATGACGCCCTTATTACCGTGGCGACCGGCCATCTTGTCGCCGACGGAGAGCTTGCGCTTCATGGCGATGTAGACCTTGACCAGCTTGATGACGCCGGGAGGAAGCTCGTCGCCCTTCTTGAGCTTGGCGGTCTTCTCTTCGGTGATCTTCTCGAGCACGGCAATCTGGCGCGACGTCATCTCTTCGATTTCGTCGACTTGCTCGTTGAGACGGGCGTCCTTGTCTTTGAAGCGGAGGCGCTTGAGGTCGCGGGCGCGCATCTTTTCAATGAGGTCGCGTGTGAGGAGAACGCCCTTGCTGATGAGCTTCTTGTTGGTCTTCTCGTCGTGGAGATCGGCGAGAATCTCCTTGCCGTCCATGAGGAGGGCAAGGCGTTTGGAACGCTCGTCGTTGAGGATGCGCTTTTCGTCCTCGAGGTTGCGGTGCAGGCCGGCGATCTTGGTTTCCAGGATCAGCTTGCTGCGCTCGTCGAGATCCGCGCCCTTGCGGGAGAACACGCGCGCGTCCACCACCACGCCCTCGATGCCGGGCGGGCAATAGAGGGAGGCGTCTTTGACGTCGCCGGCTTTTTCGCCGAAGATTGCGCGCAGGAGTTTTTCTTCCGGCGTGAGCTGCGTTTCGCCCTTGGGCGTCACCTTGCCCACCAGGATGTCGCCCGGTTTGACGGAAGCTCCGATGTGGATGATGCCGCTTTCGTCGAGGTTGCGGAGGAAGGTCTCAGAAATATTAGGAATGTCGCGCGTGATTTCCTCGGGGCCGAGTTTGGTGTCGCGGGCTTCGATTTCGAACTCCTCGATATGCACCGAGGTGTAGTAGTCTTCCTTCACCAGCTTTTCGCTGACGACGATGGCGTCCTCGAAGTTGTACCCGCGCCAGGGCATGAAGGCGACGAGCACGTTGCGGCCGAGGGCAAGTTCACCCAGTTCCGTACAGGGGCCGTCGGCAAGGACAGAGCCCTTGCGCACCTTCTGTCCCTTCTTGACGATGGGCTTCTGGTTGATACAGGTGTTCTGGTTGGAACGTTTGAACTTGATGAGCTGGTAGATGTCTGCGCCGACTTCGCGCGACATCTGGCCTTCGTGGACGTTCCCCTCGACGCGGACGATGATGCGCTCGCTATCGACGGAATCGACGATCCCCGCGCGGCGGCACATCTGCACGGCCCCGGAGTCGCGGGCGGTGACGCCTTCCATGCCGGTGCCGACGAAAGGAGCATCGGCGCGCAGCAGCGGGACGGCCTGGCGCTGCATGTTCGAACCCATCAGCGCGCGGTTGGCGTCGTCGTTTTCGAGGAACGGAATGAGGCTGGCGGCGACCGAGACGAGCTGTTTCGGGCTGACGTCCATGTACTCGATTTCGTCGCGGTGGACAAGGACGAAGTTGCCCTGTTTGCGGGCGTTCACCAGATCGTTGACGATGGCTCCGCTCTTGTCGATTTCCACGTTGGCCTGGGCGATGATGTACTTGTCTTCTTCCCAGGCGGAGAGGTAATCGCAGTAAGCCTCGTATTCGGCGGGCTGCTTGCCGGACTTGAGGTCGGCGTTGACCTTTTCGATATCCACGCGATCGGCGACGTGGCCGACTTTCAGGCCGGTATCGCCGGGGTTGAGGATGCGGACTTCGTCGACCAGGGTTCCGGATTTGACGCGGCGGTAGGGGCTTTCGATGAACCCGTAGTCGTTGATGCGGGCAAAACAGGAGAGCGAGGAGATGAGTCCGATGTTCGGACCTTCGGGCGTTTCAATGGGGCAGATGCGGCCGTAGTGGGTGGGGTGGACGTCGCGGACTTCGAATCCGGCGCGCTCGCGGGAGAGACCACCTGGTCCAAGGGCCGAGAGCCGGCGCTTGTGGGTGATTTCCGAGAGCGGGTTGGTCTGATCCATGAACTGCGAAAGCTGGCTCGAGCCGAAAAATTCGCGGATGGCGGCCATGACGGGCTTGGCGTTCACCAGGTCGTGCGGCATGGCCGTGGACATTTCCTGGTAGACCGACATCTTTTCCTTGATGGCGCGCTCCATGCGCACGAGGCCGATGCGGAACTGGTTTTCGAGCAATTCGCCGACGGCGCGGACGCGGCGGTTGCCGAGGTGGTCGATGTCATCGACGCTGCCCACGCCGCGGCGGAGTTTCAGCAGGTAGCGAATGGTGTTGATGAAGTCGTCGTCGTTGAGCGTGCGGCGGTCGAGCGAGGTTTCGTCGGCCTTGTCGAACAGCTTGATGTTGAACTTCATGCGGCCGACACGCGAGAAATCGTACTTGCGCGGGTCGAAGAACATGCCCTGAAAGAGCTGGGTGGCGGTATCGAGGGTTGGCGGGTCGCCGGGGCGGAGCTTGCGATAGATTTCGAGCAAGGCGTCGTTCTGGCTCTTGCAGCTATCCTTGCGGAGGGTGGCGGAGACGACATTTCCGACCTCGTCGCGCTCGGGGAAGAAGATTTCGAAGGCTTCGATGCCGGCTTCCATGAGCTTGCCGACGACGGAACTGGTGAGTTCCTGGTTGGCCTCGACCAGGATTTCCCCGGTGGACATGTCGACGACATCGGCGGCGACAAATGCGCCTTCGAGGTCGTTGGGCGCCACTTCCACCTTTTCCACCTTCGACTTGGTGAGCATGTCGTAGACGCTGCGGGTGATTTTCTTACCCTGGGTGACCAGGGTCTGGTCGCCCTTGTTGATGGCATGGGAGAGCTTCATGCCGATAAGCCCCGGGGAGAGGTTCCAGTAGAGTTTGCCGCCGGTGATGGAGATGGCGGAAAGCGTGTCGCGGTAGAAGGTCTTCAGGATCTGTTCGTCCGTTTTCAGCCCGAGAGCACGCAGGAATACGGATCCGTAAAATTTCCGCTTGCGGTCGATGCGGACGTGAAGAAGATTCTTGTTGTCGTATTCGAATTCGACCCAGCTTCCGCGGTAGGGGATAATCTTGCCAAGGAAGTAGCCCTGGGCGGGGACGCGCTCGAAGAAGACGCCCGGAGAGCGGTGCAACTGGGAGACGATGACGCGTTCGGTGCCGTTGATGATGAAGGTGCCGTTCTGGGTCATCAGCGGGATTTCGCCGAAGAAGACCTCCTGCTCCTTGACATCGCGCACGGATTTGGAGCCGGTTTCGGGGTCCTTATCGAAGACGGTGAGACGGATGGTGACTTTGAGGGGAGCGGCGTAGGTCATGCCACGCTCTTCGCACTCGGCCTGATCGTATTTCAACTGCAGGCTGACGGGGTCGCCGCAGCGGTTGCAGAAGGTAACGATGTTCTTGTTGAAGGTGCCGCAATGAAGGCAAAGGATGTCGCCGGGATGGAACGGGTCCGTTTTGATGGTGGAACCGCAGGAGCGGCAGGTGGAGCGGAGGTGGTGCAACCCCTTGAGATTGCCGCACTTGCACTCCCAGTTACCGATGGCGTAGTCGACGAAATCGAGCTGGCTCAGGCCGCGAAAATCGGTGATGGGGAAGACGGAGCTGAACACACTCTGGAGTCCGGTATCGTCACGCTCCGGAGGTAACAGGTCCATCTGGAGGAAGCGCTCGTAGGAATTTTTCTGGACCTCGATGAGATTCGGTATGGGAATCGTCGTCTTGATCTTCGAAAAATCCACTCGTTCCCGAGTGCTACCTGAAACAGGGTTTTGCATTGATCCACTCCTCAAGGCCGGCAAGCCGCTGGCACGGACTGATTACGCACTAATCAAACAAACCAAAGCAGTTACGCGGCCCGCGAAGGCACCGCGCGAAAAATCGTGAGTCGGGGGTAGTGGAAGACCGCCGGCGGAGGAGTACTCCGCACGGGGACGCAGAGCGGGTTCCGGCCCTGGCGTGGAAGGGGAAGAAACCGAGGACACACGAGTAGTGAGGACGTTCGAGGAACCTGTGGACACAGGAAAATTCCCGAAGCCGTTTCCCTCGACGAAACAGCCTGCTGGCTGTTGTGTAGAAACGCAGGAAGCAAAAATCACACGCGCAAAGCCCGGAAACGCTACCGCCCGAATCTCTCCCAGAGTAACAAAACTGTCAAGGCTCCGTCAAACCG
>JADLBD010000009.1 GCA_020847975.1 Bryobacterales bacterium
AAGTACCAGCGGAGGTATCGCATCGTGTTTGGAGTATCATCCATATATGCACAAACGCGCTATTTCCCTTTTCCTGTTTCTGTCCGCTTTCTGCGCCGGCTCTTTTGCCGCCGACAAGAAGGTGCTGACGCCTCCGGGCACGGCTCCGAACCGGCCGTTCAGCGCCGGTCTCCAGGTAGGCGACACCATCTACGTTTCCGGAATCACCGCCGGCAGCAGCATCCCCGATAGCTTTGAGGAAGAGGTACAGAAGACCCTGGACAACATCAGTGCAGTTCTGAAACTCGCTGGGGCAAGCCTGGCGGACGCGGTCTCGGTGCAGGTGTATCTCACCGATATGAGCCTTTTCCCTCGCATGAACACGGTCTACATGAAGAATTTCCAGGAGCCGCGGCCGACGCGGACGACGGTGGGTGTTGCCAAGCTGGCCGGCCCGGCGCACATCGAAATCACCGTTACGGCACGCAAGACCAAGAAAGGTAAGTAATGGAGATGCGGCGGCGCGAGTTCTTCTCCTCCACTGGCGCCGCCCTTTCTGCCTCGGCCGCGCCGCAGGGTTCCGCGAATTCCCCATGGAACGTCCTGGCGATCGTCTCCGATACGGTTCGGAAAGGGTTTCTCGAGCCGTATGGAAACCGTGTGGTGAAGACGCCGACCCTGGCGCGGCTGGCGGCGGAAAGCGCAATCTTCGAGCACTGCCGGGCTGAATGTCAACGTCCATCGACGGAAAACGCCAGCAGAACATTGCCCGGCGCGCCGCCAAAGAATCCGTAGCCGGAATTGACGAACAGCATCCCGCCGGCTACGGTGGGACCGGCGCCGTTCATCGACCCTCCCTGGGCTGCGACGTGATTCACCGTCGAGAAGGGCTTTCGCGTGTCGAAGTCCCATAGGAGCTTGCCCTGATCGGTCGAGTAGGCGCGCAGGTGGCCGTCGAGCGAACCGGAGAACACGACGTTCGGAATGACCGTCACTGCCGAGGGTTGGGCCGCGCTGCAGCCCTTCTGTCCGAGGCACGCCGGCTTCGGAGCAGGGACATGCCACACCTTCTCTCCGGTGGCGATCTGGACCGCCGTGAGCCCGCCTCCGGCTTCCGGCTTCTTGAAATCGAGGTCGGAGACCGCGACGAAAATCACGTTGTTATCCGCGCCAGGAGGCTAGCTCTGCCCTTTACCCGTAACAGCCTCGGGGCAAATGTCATTCGGCATCATCGGCATCATCGGAATTCCGAAGTGCGAATCCTTCACACATGAGTAGAAGTTGCGAAAAACCTTCCCACATCAGTTGGTGACCGGGTTCGGGATCGTTGTTGCGGCCCAGGTAGCCGCCGATGCGAGCGACGAGCCGGACGGTATCACGCAAGGTTGAAGGTGCTGCGAGGTGTTTTTTTTTTGCGTAGGCGCGGAGAACCTGCAACTCGATATCGGAGAACAGAACGTCGGGCGGCAATTGTGGAGTCTCCCGCCCCAACAGAGTCATCAGCATGATGCGCCAGGCAATGACGAGATTGATCGCAATGGCTCGTCGAATGCGCTCGGCGGTCTCATGAGCGACCTGCTCGATGCCGCAACCAGATTTGAGTACTCGATAAAAGTCTTCAATCCGCCACCGCAGACAGTACCAGCGCAGGCAGGTGACGGCATCTTCGGCGGAGCGGAGGTCCACCGTCGTCAGGAGGAACCACTCCACCGCTGGGGTTCCCTCAGGCGGCGCCGATTCCACCGCATGAATGATCCAGATGTCGATGGGATCTTTGTCGGAATAATACTTGGAGGGACGGAGTTGGATCCGTTGGTAGCGCACTTCCAACTCCGCCTGACGGCCGGGCCTTTTCGGCTTCGCCTTTTTCTTGCTCAGTTTGGGCCTCGCGCTTTGGCGTGGAACGTGGACCTGTACTTTCGTCTGCAGGGGCGCCTGACGAATCGCCTCGAAGAGTTTAAAAGGTTCCTCGGTGATCACACGGTTGTGATTGGAGCGCACCAATAGATCCACACCAGGGTTGCGGCGTTGTTCATCGAACAACTCGAAGAAATCGGCTTCCCGGTCACACACGCTGATCAGTCGTGTCTGGGGCATCTGCGCAGCCACTTCCAGCGAGTCGCGCAAACCCTGGATCCATCTGAAGGTATCTTTTTCCTCGATCGGGATGGTGTAGCTCAGACGCTTGTCGTCGGGCGATTTCAACTCCGGCGCCACGCACTGCGCGCGCAATACGCCCAACGGCAGTCCGTTGGGCGCCACGGCCAGGGTGGCGTGCAGATGCAATCCTCGACTTTGCGCGGCTGTTTGATTGGTTCCGATCACCCCCAGGCCTTCACACTGAGCCAGACTGGAGTAATCCACATCGCTGCCGTCCTGAATGCAAAGCACCGTGCGCTGACCTTTCATGCGCTGAATGGTTCGTTGCCGATGAGGCTCCAAAATGTGCGGCATGGTAACGGCCTCATGGTCGGGATGATCAATGAACCGATAGTATGCCTTAACTGCCGGCCAATCTCCTTCCGCCACGCCGGTGAAGGCACGGCCCGGTTTTTCTGCTTTCGATTGCGCAATATTCACCAGTCGCTCACTCAATCGCCGGTCACCCAACGGTGCATCGCCAAACTCCTGCTTTGCCCAATTGTTACCATCCACGCCATCGGCCGGCCCCAAGGACCCCAGGCCTGCCCCCACCGGCAAACCCAAGCGTGTACGGAAGTCCTTCTCCAACGAATAGACGTATATGTCCTTGATCGTTTCCTCGCGCTTGGTAAAACGATCCTGTCGGCCTCGCCCTTTGGTTTGTCCCACAAGAATCCAGTTCGCCGCCCGATAGGAGGCACCGGAAAAACGGGACGTGTCGACGAAACTTTCCACCAGCCACGGACGGTAATGATAGCGCTGTGCGAAATCCTCCACTAGCTGCTCCAAACTCACGCTTAAAAGCCGCGAGGCCAGGTTGCGGCACTCCACACAGGGTCGGATCAGAAATCGGCTCAGGCATACCACCCCGTGCAAATGTGCGCGTCGCTGCTCGGCGTCCCAACCGATCCAACGGTCTCGCGCGCCTAATTGCAGCGCCGGCGCCGCAAAACCGAAAGCACCCAGCCAGCCGTGCTCAGAGTTGACCAAGTAACGAATCTGCCGCCCGACCAACGGTCCGGCTCCCTGCGGATGTTCCCGGATCATCAGTTCGTTCCAGATTCGCATCTGGCCTTCCTGCTTCACCAGGATCAACTCCAATCCGCTCACCCTGCCTACTTCCTCCGGCACGCCTTTGGTTTGCGGCACGGGTTCGGGCAACCGTCGCGGACTGGGGCTGGCCTTTTGAATCTCTGGCGCTGGTAGCTGGAACCAGCCCTTCGCTTCCAGTTCGCGCAAGCCTTTCAGACAACCCGCTCGCTGGTTTAGCCCACGCGGGTCTTGAAACCCAAACTCCTCGCAAAGAAAATCCGCCAACTCGGTCCGCGAACAGAACTCGTCGTCCTCCAGCAGTTGGTTAACATAGGCGATAGTCTCTGGTGCCGATAAGGTGTGCTTGATCTGATTCTGGATGTTCACGCGCCAGTATGAGCGATTCCGATGAATTTGTCCAGTAAAAACTTACGGGTAAAGGGCAGAGCTAGCTAGCTACTTTCCGGCGCAAAATTCGGTTTTGGACTGAGATCTGACCGCCGGCGCACGGTGACAAAGACGACGAAATGCCCGGCGGGCTGATCGCCGGGCATTGAAGTAGTTGATCTTGGGGCGCTTCGAAAATTCAGTTTTTGCGTTCGGCTAACACTGTCCCGAGGTGGTGGAGATTATCGGCGATCACGCCGAGGCCGACCCACCTTTTCATTCCGGCGTCGCCTTTGTAGAGGCAACGCCGAAGGCCGTGACGTCGCTTGAGGACGCTGATGCGGCCCTCACATCCGGTCCTCCACTTCTGTCCTTGTTTGAACCAGCGCTTCTTTTGTTCGCGCTTGCGGTCGGCGCTTTTCGTGGAGCGGTTAGGGATGCAGACCCGTTTGACGCCTCGCTCATGAGCAGCGGCCTCGTTCTTGGCCGAGTAGAACGCGGCGTCGCCGGCCACCAGGCGAGGGGTGCAGCCCAACTTCTTCTCATGCGCTTCCAGCGCCGGAATCACCAGTTCGGAATCACTCGGTCGCCTCACATATACGGCATAGTCGGTGATGATCTGATTCTCGGCTTCCTGGATTTTTACCATCTTGCCAAATTCGGTGGGCTTGCTTGCCTTGCCCTTGCGAATGATTTCCGTGGTCGGCTCGAAGATGCTCACGAGCTTGTCGGCAACATGTGTGTCGGCGCCGAAGATCCTCTGTTTGGCTTGCCGCATCACTTGCCGCACTCGCGGCGCGAAGATGTCCAACTCCTTCCGCAGTCCCTCCAAAGCAGCTTGCTGCATCACGTCCGCCGACCGTTTCACTCCGGCGGTAATCTCGCTGGAAAAACGCTTGGCCTGCCCCACCACGCGCCCGACTGTCGATAAGAGCTTCTCGTATCCCTGCTGCAAGCGCTCCCGATTCGGGCCGCCCCTGGTCCGCGCGATGCGGCCGATTTCCAAAATGCGGAACTTCACGCTCCGACTGCGATCCCGAAGTTTGGCCCCCTGCTCGCCGGCGATCTCGGCGATCCGTTTCATCGCGCGGATCAGGACCCGCACTCCATCGCCCAGAAGATTGCTGTCGGTCGGATAATGAATATTCGTCTCCACTACCGTTGTATCCAGGCGCATTTTGCGGCCCTTCACCACCTGGTTCCCTTGGGCAATCTCCACGACCCTCTCATGGATCTTCTGGACCTCCTCCGGCCCCAACGCCAGTTCCCAGCGGCCCATGGACTTGGAGTCGGGCACCTTCGAGGCTCCCACCCGCGTGAAATCGCGATACACGAGATTCGCGCGGACCTCGCGCTCCAACACGTCGAAGCTCCAGTTGCGGATGTGCTTCAGCAGGAGCAGCCGCATCACTACTTCCGCCGGCGTGCCTCGCCGCCCGCGGGTGCGACTCTTGGGGCTGCGCTTCGCCAGAGCGTCGTACACGGTTGCAATCAGCTGCTCGTCTTCCAACGCCTGGTCGGCATGCTTCATCCAGTCCTCTTGCAGATCGGACACCTCCTCTGCGATCAGGCCGTCGCCGAAACGAAGTTGCCGCTGCCGGGCCTCAATCATGCGGAGTGCTCCCGGCCGCGCGCGGCTTGCGTGCCTGCTTCTCCTGCTGCCACTGCTTCTGCAAGCCCTCGCGGTTCAGCTTGGACAGGGCACAGCCGATTTCCCAAAACTCGGCCCAAGCCCGCTGCGCCTGGCGTGCGTTCTCCGCGTGCTCTGGCGGTACATATAAGGAGCGACTCTTGCCATCCTCGCGGTACGTGATATAGAGGTGCGGCCCATGCAGGTGTTTTGGGTCACGGTAACAGATGCAGCCCGAATTGCCACAACGGCGCGAGGTTTCCGACAGACCGCCTTGGACCATGGTTTCGGTGGCGCGCAGAAGTCGGGTGATGAGCTGGCGCTGTTGCTTACGCATAGCTTAATATTAAGCTGCACTCATCCGAAATCACTGTCAAGACAAAAGTGACAAGGGAGTCCGAAAATGTTTCAGGCCAGAAAATGTGCGGCCGCGCCGACAAATGCTAACGCGGCCGCGGATTCCAAAGGATTTAACCCCTCATTTTTGCGCCGGGAAGTAGCTAGCTGGCCAGCGGACGGAGTTGGCGTTCTGTGAGGAACCGGAAGTGGGGGCTCACAGGAGTCCCGGAGCGGGAGTTCGAGGCCGTGCTCATGCGTGGCAGTCCTCGGGGTGAAGACGTACCAGCTCCTCCAGCACCCGTCGGACAAAGTTGTTGGCTGCGAGGGGCGGCATCCTCGTCGAGTGATTTTGCGGCTGCGGAAACCGCGACCGGCGCCGCGAGAGACCCGGCCGGCGCGGAGTCGAGCCGTCCACGGTCCAGCGGAACCAGGCGCACTCTTCGGCCCAGCCTTGCGCGGCGATCCAGGACTCCACTTCCGGACCGAGGTCGCGCCCCGCTTCCTCGAAGGTTGCCCGCAGATTCCAGGCGGCGGACCCGAGGAGGAAGAGGTCCAGGGCGCGGCCCAGATGCGGCCGGTTTCGTGTGGCGGTCCAGATCTGGCCCAAGGAGAGCTGGAAGGGCCGTGGACTCTCGGCGCGGACTTCGGCCACCGCGCGCTCGATGGCGTCGGGCGGAAAGCGGCCGCTGCGGTCAGACAGGAGGGCCGGACCGCACTGAAGTGGCAGGCGCGCAGCGTAGCGCAGGCGGATGGTGCCATTCAACTGTTGGAGAATCGCCGCGCCAGCCCAAGCGACTTCCTCGGGCCACGAGAGCGGATCGAAAACCTCGGGTGCCTGGAGGAAAAAATGGCCGGCGATCTGTACCACCGCCAGGCCAGAGCCGTCGAGTTCGCGGGCGAGAAGCTCCAGATCGGGCGGTGGGCCGTATAAAAGGACTGCCCAGCCGGGCTGCGGGGCTGGTTTGCCAAGGGCGGAAGGCATGGCTGAGTATAGCCCGCGTGGGTAGCGATCGTATCGATACCCAGAACGTCCCAGGGAGCAGGACTCTTGTGGACGACGCTTTGACGAAGCGGGGAATTGGCGGGGCGGGCGGTAGACTACCGCGATTACGAGTTGTTCAAAAGTGCTTACACATTTCGAGATCACCGATCTGGACGAATTTAACGGCGGCCCTCTCAGCCCCCGAAAGACCGCGTTCGGTGATTCAGGAGCCGATTCGCCCGGCACTCGTCCCTTAACCCGACGCGAGAATTCACCTAACCGCCATATCTTGTGGGCGGAGAGCGTTTCACACGAATGCCCGCCGAAAGTGTCCAGTCCAGCGGCGAAACCGCGCCCCATCTGTACGTTCTGGAAGGCAGCCGTATTCGCATGGCCCTCCATCGCCCCCGACGTCATTGGCAACGTCGGCAGGATCTGGGGCGCCCAGTGCGACGTGACCTCGGACGAGCCACGCAGCTCCTGCTGGCCGGCGAGTGGCTGGCGTAGGGGAGGCGACAATATCGTCGCGGTGATAAATTATGAGTCTCTGGCACTTTGAAAGCTGTTGAGTACGTTTTGGTGCGACTCGGTGCTGCAGACGAACAACCATGAACGCTTTCGAGGTTCGCAGGCAGTTGGTGGCCGACTACGCGGAGTACATCCGCGGCTTTATCCACATCCGAGATCAGCGGATACGGGAGCACGTGGAAGACGGCTTGACGTCCGGCTTGCTGTGGCCGGACCCGCTGATCCAGCTTAACCCGGCGTTCGAGCCCGGCGATTCCGTCGACGAACTCGTGACCGCTGGCATACTGCACGAGGAATGCTCGAACGTTTTCCGAAAAGATAAGCAGCCGGGAGCGAACAATTCCGGCAAAGCCCTGCGGTTCTATAAACACCAGTCGGATGCGATCCGCGTGGCGGCCGAGGGTCACAACTATGTTCTGACCACGGGGACGGCATCCGGCAAGAGCCTGGCTTACATCGTTCCTATAGTTGACCACGTGCTGCGCCGCGGCAGCCGCCGCGGCATCCAGGCGATCATCGTGTACCCGATGAACGCCCTCGCCAACAGCCAATACGGAGAGCTGAAGAAGTTCCTCTACAACGGTTATCCCGACGACCGGCCGCCCGTACGGTTCGCGCAGTATACCGGCCAGGAGAAGGACGCGCAGCGAGATGCAATCCTCGCCGACCCACCCGACATCCTCATCACCAACTACGTGATGCTGGAACTCATCCTGACCCGGCCCACCGAAAAACGGTTGGTGGAAGCCGCGCGTGGGCTGAAGTTCCTGGTCATGGATGAGATGCACACCTACCGCGGCAGACAGGGCGCGGACGTAGCGATGCTGATCCGCAGGGTACGGGACCGGATCGGCGAGGAGGCTCTACAATACGTCGGCACCTCCGCGACCCTGGCAGGGGCTGGCACCCACGACGAGCAGCGAGTCGAAGTAGCCCGGGTTGCAGCGAAGTTTTTCGGTGCCGCCGTCCGGCCCGAGCACGTGATCGGCGAAACTCTCCGCCCGGCCACGGAGCTAGGGGCGATTCACGACGACGCATTCAAGGAGATGCTGCGGAGGCGCATCATCGACCCAGCCGGCGCAGGCCCCACGGATTACGCATCCTTCGTTTCCGATCCTCTCGCGGTCTGGATAGAGGCAAATATTGGCTTGCAGCGTGAGAATGGCACCGAACGGCTGATCCGGGCTACTCCAGGCAGCATCTCGGGAACTCGAGGTGCCGCCGCCCGATTGGCGGCGGCGACATCTCTTCCGGAAGATCGATGCAGCCAGGCGCTCCAGGAAATGCTCCTCGCCTCCTATCGGTGCTCGAAGAACCCGGATACCGGATTCCCGCCGTTCGCTTTCCGCCTGCACCAGTTCATCAGCCGTGGCGATACGGTGTACGCCTCGCTCCAGCCGGAACACGAAAGATTCATCACCGTCCACGGGCAGCAGTTTGTCCCAGGCGATCGGAGCCGCATCCTCTTGCCCCTGGTCTTCTGCCGGGAGTGCGGTCAGGAATACTACAGCGTCCGAGTGAGGAACGCTGGTGCGCCCGGCTCGCGGCACTTCGAACCCCGCGAACTGGCCGACACCGAAAACGATAGCGATTCTGTTCCGGGCTTCCTCTATTTGAGCGCTGATAACGCGTGGCCGAGCAGTCTTGATGAAATGATGGAGCGTCTACCCGAGGACTGGATCGAGGAACACCGGGGCGAAAGGCGGATCAAAAGGAACAGAAGGCCGGATCTGCCCACGACCGTCCGGATCTCACCTGAGGGATTGGAGGGGGAGACCGGACTCGAGACGAGTTTCATTCCAGCGCCCTTTCGCTTCTGTCTGTGCTGTGAAGTATCCTACGGCGCCCGCCAGCGGTCAGACTTCGCAAAGTTGTCCTCCCTCAGTTCGGAAGGCAGGAGCACTGCAACCACCGTCTTGAGCCTATCGGCCATCCGCAGTCTAAAGAAAGAGCCCACGCTCCAGGAGCGTGCCCGAAAACTGCTCAGCTTCACGGATAATCGCCAGGACGCTTCTCTGCAGGCGGGCCACTTCAACGACTTCATCGAAATCGGCTTGCTACGCTCCGCATTGTACAAGGCTGTGTTGGAGGCCGGTGCTACTGGGGTCCCGCACGACGCACTACCAGAGAGAGTGTTCCAGTCGCTCCAACTTCCGCTTGATCTGTATGCGCGTGATCCTCAAGTGCGGTTCCAGGCGTTGAAGGACACTCAGGCAGCGTTCCGAACGGTTCTCGGATACCGGCTGTACCGTGACCTTAAAAGGGGCTGGCGGATCACGCTGCCCAACCTCGAACAGTCTGGATTGCTGGAGATTCGCTACCAATCGCTCGACGAACTGTCGGAAGCGGAGGAGGAGTGGACAGACTGCCACCCGGCTTTGGCCAGTGCTATACCGGCAACAAGGCTGAAAGTGGCCAAGGTGCTGCTGGACTACATGCGCCGGGAGCTTGCCATCCAGGTAGACTACCTGGATTCCGCCTACCAGGAGCGCATACGGCAGCAGAGCAGCCAGCATCTCCGAGAGCCCTGGGCAATCGACGAGAGCGAGCAGCTAGAACACGCGGCGATTCTCTTTCCCCGGCAGGTGCAGGAACACGACGACTATGGCGGTTATCTTTACGTATCCGCACGCGGCGGATTCGGCCAGTACCTGCGGCGTTCCTCGACGTTTCCGGAGCTGCACCAGCGAATTACCCTCAACGAAACCGAACCAATCATCCGGCAAGTGCTGGCGCTTCTGCGCCTGGCGGGAATCGTGAAACAGGTAGTCGAGCCCCGGGACGATGACGATGTGCCGGGCTACCAACTCGCGGCGTCCGCGCTGTTGTGGCGGGCCGGCGATGGCACCCGCTCGTTTCACGATCCCATCCGGGTGCCAAACGCCTCCGTCACGGGCGGCCGCACCAATCCCTTCTTCGTCGATTTCTACAAGCGCGTGGCACAAACGGCCCAAGGACTGGAAGCGCGCGAGCACACAGCCCAGGTACCGGCCGAATTGCGCATCGATAGAGAACAGCGTTTCGCCGAAGCGCAACTGCCGGTTCTTTATTGCTCTCCGACGATGGAACTGGGCGTCGATATCCGCGAGTTGAACGCCGTCAATTTGCGCAACGTGCCGCCCACGCCGGCGAACTATGCGCAGCGAAGCGGGCGCGCGGGACGCAGTGGACAGCCGGCGTTGGTGTTCTCCTATTGCTCCACCGGCAGCCCGCATGATCAGTATTTTTTCAAGCGTCCCGAATCCATGGTGTCTGGCGCCGTCACCCCGCCGCGGCTCGATCTCGTGAATGAGGATCTCCTACGTGCCCATGTCCACGCGATCTGGCTTGCCGAAACTGGCATCGACCTCCGCCGCACACTGAAAGACATTTTGGATTTGTCAGGAGAAGAACCTACTCTCGATCTCCTTCCAGGAGTGGTCAACGACATCGAGTCGGCGCATGCGAAAGCCAAGGCCAAGGCGCGCGCAGGGCGGATCCTGTCATCCGTCGGTGAACCGTTAGGCTTCATCGACGGCGATCTGGATCGGTGGCTGGACAAGACCCTGGCGCAGGTGCGCCTCAACTTCGAACAGGCATGCGAACGATGGCGCGACCTCTACCGGGCTGCCCACGCTCAAGCCCGTCTTCAGAGCAAGATCATTCTGGACGCTACCCGCAGTCCTGAGGAGAAGAAGCAGGCGGAACGGCTCCGGCGAGAGGCTGAAGAACAACTTCGGCTCCTCACCGAAGCCGAGAATGTTGTGCAGTCCGATTTCTATAGCTATCGCTATTTCGCCAGTGAAGGCTTTCTGCCCGGCTACAGCTTTCCGCGTCTCCCGCTTTCCGCTTTCATCCCGGGCAGGCGGCAAACCAAGAACCGCGAGGAATATCTATCGCGGCCCAGATTCCTGGCCATATCGGAGTTCGGTCCGCGCGCGGTTGTATACCACGAGGGCTCCCGTTACCGCATCAATCGCGTCATCCTGCCGGTCGGCGAGAATCAGGAGATCGCCACCCGACGGGCGAAGCAGTGTGAATCGTGCGGCTATCTTCACCCCATCGCGTCTGGCGATGGTGTAGACCTTTGCGAACGCTGCAAGAGCCCGCTTGGGACGCCTCTGCATTCTCTCTTCCGACTACAGAACGTCACTACCAAACGCACCGACCGCATCAATTCCGACGAAGAGGAACGCTTGCGGCTTGGTTTCGAACTCAGGACGGGCGTGCGGTTTACGGAAAGTGCAGGCCGGCCCACGCATCGGGTCGCGA
Source organism: Bryobacterales bacterium (assembly GCA_020847975.1). Taxonomy (GTDB): domain Bacteria; phylum Acidobacteriota; class Terriglobia; order Bryobacterales; family Bryobacteraceae; genus CADEFT01. The sequence continues at coordinate 11,271 of JADLBD010000009.1, forward strand.
CCGTAGAACGGGACGGAGCGATTCTGGCTCGGCTGGATTTGGGGTCGGCAGCCACCATCTGGCGCATCAACCTTGGCTGGCGCCGCCGCAAGAACAAGGAACAGTACGGCTTTCTCCTCGATACTGAGCGGGGTTACTGGGCGACGAACGAGATCGCCGCTGACGACGACGACCCCGACCCCCTTTCGCCGCGCACCACGCGGGTTGTGCCTTACGTTGAAGATCGCCGGAACTGCCTGTTGTTGGAACCCGCCGGCAAGCTTCCGCCGGCAATGATGGCTTCCCTCGGCGCCGCGCTAAAATCGGCGCTTCAAATACGCTTTCAACTGGAAGACAGCGAACTGGCCGTCGAGCCATTGCCCAATGAGGACGAGCGCCGCCTAATCCTCTTCTACGAAGCGGCCGAGGGTGGCGCTGGCGTATTGCGCGCTCTCCTGGATGAACCGAAGGCTCTCCAGGAGGTGACACGTAAGGCTCTCGAGATCTGCCATTACGATCCTGTGACTTTCGAAGACCGGAAGCGGGCGCCGCGAGCGCGGGAGGACTGCGAGGCCGCCTGCTACGACTGCCTCATGAACTACGGCAATCAGCGGGATCACAAGCTGCTGGATCGCAAGGCCATTGTCGAACTCCTGATCCAGATGTCGGGCGCGCGCGTAGTGGCATCTCCGGTTCACCAGCCGCTGCGCGAGCATCTGGCAGCGCTGGAGCGGCTTTGCGACAGCGAGTTGGAACGGCAATGGCTGCGGTATCTCGAGGCTGCCAGCCTGAAACTGCCCTCGAAGGCCCAGCGCCGCGTCGACGACTGCAACACCAGACCCGATTTTCTCTATGAGGACTGCCAGACGGCGATCTACATCGACGGTCCACCGCATGATTTTCCGGAGCGCCAGGAGCGCGATCGCCTGCAAACCGAGGCCATGGAGGATCTCGGCTACACGGTGATTCGTTTCGGCCACGAAGACGACTGGGAAAAGCGGATTGCTCAGTACGCGCACGTGTTCGGGAGGCACGCGTGAGCTTTGCGGTCGGCTCGCTCGTGAAGGCTCGAGGCCGGGAATGGGTCGTCCTTCCCGAATCCGAAGAAGAGCTGCTGATCCTCCGGCCGTTGGGTGGCACCGACGAAGAGATCGCTGGTGTATACCTGCCGCTCGAAACCGTCGAGCCGGCCCGATTTGAGCTTCCCGATCCGGCGCAGGTCGGCGATCACCGCTCCTGCCGTCTGTTGCGTGACGCGGTCCGGCTGGGCTTTCGCTCCAGCGCCGGTCCGTTTCGTTCGTTCGCCCGCCTCGGAATCGATCCCCGGCCATATCAGCTTGTGCCGCTGCTGATGGCGTTGAAGCTTGACCCCGTGCGGTTACTCATCGCCGATGACGTGGGCATCGGCAAGACAGTGGAAGCCTGTCTGATCGCCCGCGAATTGCTCGATCGCGGTGAGGTCAGACGCCTCGCGGTCCTATGTCCTCCGCAGCTAGCCGAGCAGTGGCAGTCGGAACTCCACGATAAGTTCCAGATCGACGCGGAACTGGTGCTGCCCGGCACCGCCGGCCGCCTGGAACGAAATTGCCGGGTTGGAGAGTCTCTCTTCGATATCCACGGCTTCGTCGTCGTTTCGCTGGATTTCATCAAGAGCGAACGCCGCCGGGATGAGTTTTTGCGCACGTGCCCCGAATTCGTAATCGTCGACGAGGCGCACACCTGCGCATATGGCGGTGAAGGCCGGGGCGGACGCCACCAGCGGCACCAGCTCATTTCTGGACTGGCCGACCCCGCCAAGGGACGGCACTTGATCCTGGTCACCGCGACTCCTCACAGCGGCAACGAACAGGCGTTCCGTTCGCTGCTCAGGCTGCTCCATCCCGATTTCACCAACCTGCCCGAAGATCTTACCGGCAAGGGGAACGAGCAACACCGGCGCCGCCTGGCCGCGCACCTGGTGCAGCGCCGTCGAGGGGACATCCGCCATTTCCTGAAGTCGGAGACTCCCTTTCCAGACCGCGAAGACGCCGAAGAAACCTATAAACTGACCGGGGAATACCGGCGGCTTTTTGCTAAGGTGCTTGAATACGCGCGCGAGACGGTCGCGGGCGCGGACGGCGCGACACACCGCCGACGGGTCCAATGGTGGTCGGCACTTGCTCTGCTTCGGGCATTGGCGTCAAGTCCCGTCGCGGCCGCGGCGACACTACGCACCCGCGCCGCCACGCTCGATACCGAAACCGCCGAAGAAGCCGATGAGCTTGGACGCCGCACCGTGCTCGACCTGCTGGACGATAGCGCGGCAGAGGCAATGGACGTCGTACCGGGCTCGGATACCGTAGCCGAAGGGGGCGACGATGCAAAGAACCGGCGACGGCTGCTGGACATGGCTCGTGAAGCCGAATCCCTCCAAGGCGGCGAGGATGCCAAACTGCAGAAGGCGATTCGCATGGTCGAGTCGCTGTTGCGCGACGGCTTCCGCCCCATCGTGTTTTGCCGTTTCATCGCAACTGCGGACTACGTAGCCGCCGGACTCCGCAAGAGTCTCAAGAAAGAGGTCGAAGTCGCCTCCGTCACGGGAGAACTGGCCCCTGCCGAGCGCGAATTGCGGATCGCGGCTCTGGCTGAATCGCCAAAGCACGTGCTTGTCGCTACGGACTGCCTGAGCGAAGGGATCAACCTGCAACGCGACTTCGACGCCGTGCTTCACTATGACCTCTCGTGGAACCCGACCCGGCACGAACAGCGCGAGGGACGGGTGGACCGCTACGGGCAGCCCAGCCCCAAGGTGCGGGCCGTCACCTATTACGGCACCGACAACCAGATTGACGGCATCGTGCTCGATGTCCTGATTCGCAAGCACAAAAAGATCCGCAGTTCTCTCGGTATCTCCGTGCCTGTGCCCGTGGACACCGAGCAGGTGGTCGAAGCGGTCTTCGAGGGACTGCTGCTTCGGCAAAGACCGGGCAATCAGGACCAGTTGCTGCTCGGTTTTGAGGAGTACTTTCAGCCCCAGAAAGAAGCTCTCTTCGAAAAGTGGGAAGCCAGTGCCGAGCGGGAGAAGCGGTCGCGGACCATGTTCGCGCAGGAGACGCTCAGCGCCAACGTGGAAGAAGTCGAGCGGGAACTCGCGGCCGTTCGCTCCGCGATCGGGTCCGCTCTGGATGTCGCGCGATTTACCAAGGATGCATTGCTGGCGCACCACGCCGTTGTCAGCGAAAACGGCGTCGTGAAGTTGGATGTGGCCGAGTGCCCGCGGGCGTTGCGTGAAGCACTACAGGTGCAGGACGGGGACGCTAGACACGGACTATTCTCGGTCCGCTTCTCGCCACCGGTTCGCCCCGGCGAGCTATGCCTTACCCGCACACACCCGCTCGTAGAGGGCTTGGCGCAGTACTTGATCGATACCGCCCTCGACCCGAAAATCGAAGGCATCGCGCGCCGCTGCGGCGCGATCCGCACCGGCGCGGTCTCGCGCCGCACCACCGTCTTACTGCTGCGCCTCCGTTATCACATCATTGCGCGCAGGGGGACTGAAGAGAATCCAATGCTGGCCGAAGATAGCCAGTTGATCGCCTTTGCCGGCTCGCCGTCAAATGCCCAATGGCTTCCTCCCGGCGCCGCAGATTCGCTGTTAGCCTCGGAACCCGAAGCGAATATCCATCCGGACCAGGCAGCGTCGTTTGTGAGGCGTGTGGTCCAGGAATTCCCGGCTATCGAATCGCACCTCAACCGCTTCGCCGTCGAGCGTGGCGAGGAGCTCCTGGAGGCGCACTCGCGCGTCCGCACCGCCGCCCGGTTGCAGGGGGTCCGCTACCGCGTTGAACCACAGATTCCCCCAGACGTGCTCGGCGTCTATGTGTTCCTGCCTGCCGTGCAGGGGAATTGAGCGATGCAGACCCGCGCGCGTGATGTCTTCCTCACGGTTCGCACAGAAGGCGCCATTCTGCCTTCCGATCTTCTGGAGCGCATCGCCACGGGGGACCAGGACCTCGGCGGTCTCACGCCGGATTCCTACCACCTTCCGGAAGGCGAGAAGATCACCGAGACCACCAATCGCGCTTGGAACCGCCTGCTGGCGGCGTGGTCTGGCTTTCGCCATACTAGCGAGCGCCTTGCGGATACCGAGACGGGAACAACGCTCACGCGCGAGAAGTGGCTTCTCCCGCTGTTCCAGGAACTGGGGTACGGCAGGCTCCTTACGGCCAAAGCGACCGAGATCGGCGGCAAGTCTTACGCCATCTCGCACGGCTGGCATCGAACCCCCATTCATCTGTTGGGCTGCCGCATCGACCTCAACACATCTTCGCAGCGCGTCGCCGGCGCTTCGCGAAGCAGCCCCCACAGCCTAGTGCAGGAATTTCTGAACCGTTCCCCGGATCACCTTTGGGGCATGGTGTCGAATGGTCTGCGGCTTCGCGTTCTGCGCGACAACGCACGACTCACCCGGCAAAGCTACGTTGAATTCGATTTGGAAGCCATGATGCAGGGTGAGGCCTATGCCGACTTCGTCCTCCTGTGGCTTTTGTGTCATCAATCGCGACTTGAGGCAGAATCGCCTTCCGAGTGCTGGCTGGAGAAGTGGTCGCAGTCCTCACACGACCGCGGCATTCGGGCACTGGAGCAGCTTCGGACCGGCGTAGAAGAGGCGATCAGGTGTCTGGGTAGAGGCTTCCTGGCGCACCTGTCTAATCGCGCGCTGCGGGAGCGGCTACGTTCCGGCGAACTGGATGCGCAGGATTACTATCGCCAGGTTCTGCGCCTGGTCTACCGCCTGCTTTTCCTCTTCGTCGCGGAAGATCGTGAGCTACTGCTATTGCCGGGTGAGAACAAGGAAGCTGCCCGCCTTCGTTACGTCCGCTATTATTCCACCTCACGGCTTCGCCGCCTCGCTGAGCGCCGGACCGGCACCCGGCACGGCGACCTGTACGAGACCTTGCGGCTCGCGATGCAGAAGCTAGGGAGCGATGCCGGTTGCCCCGAACTCGCGCTCCCGGCACTTGGCAGCTTTCTGTTTTCGCCGGAGGCCATGCCGGACATAGAGAATTGCGAGATCGCCAACCACGACCTGCTCGACGCCGTGCGTGCGCTGGCAGTGACCGTGGCGGATGGCGCGCGGCGCAGTGTGGACTACAAGAATCTGGGCGCCGAAGAACTGGGAAGCGTTTACGAGTCGCTATTGGAACTGTGCCCTGAGTTGAACCTCGACGCGCCATCTTTCGGATTGACCACTGCCAGCGGGCACGAACGCAAGACCTCCGGCAGCTACTACACGCCTACCAGCCTGATTGACTGTCTGCTTGACACCGCGCTGGAGCCAGTCCTCGATGAAGCTGCAAAGAAGCCGGACGCGGAGGCAGCGATTCTGAAGCTAAACGTGGTGGATCCTGCCTGCGGCAGTGGGCACTTCCTCATCGCCGCGGCGCACCGGATGGCAAAGCGGCTAGCCGCGGCCCGTACCGGCGATGAGGAGCCCTCGCCTGAAGCGCTGCGCAAAGCGCTCCGCGACGTGATCGGACATTGCATCTACGGCGTGGACCTGAATCCCATGGCCGTCGAGCTGTGCAAGGTGAATCTGTGGATGGAGGCGCTAGAACCCGGAAAGCCCCTGTCGTTTCTCGAACACCGCATTCAGCCGGGTAACGCCCTCCTTGGTGCGATGCCTTCGCTGATGGACAACGGCATTCCCGATGCAGCTTTCAATCCCATCGAAGGCGACCTGAAGGAAGCCTGCACGAAGTGGAGAAAGGCAAACAAATCCGAACGCACGGCGTGGGAAAAGAAGCAAGGGTGGCTCGGATTCGACGCGCCTCTCGGATGGCTGATGAGCTATGCCACCGGCCTGGCTGCGCTCGACAGCGTCGGCGACGAAGCGATCTCCGGCATTCGTGAAAAGGAGCGCCGCTATACCGAGGCGGTCCGGTCGAGGGATTACCTGGATGGGAAGTTTCTCGCAGACTCCTGGTGTGCAGCGTTTGTGTGGAGGAAGGATAGCCTCACTGAGTTCCCGATCACGGAACAGGTGTATCGGGAACTCGAAAAGAACCCGGTTGCCTTCTACCAGAACAAGAGCGTCATGTCGGACGAGGTGCGGCGGCTTGCGCGGCAGTATAGCTTCTTTCATTGGCATCTGGCATTCCCCGACGTCTTCCGGCCGTCCATGCAGAGCGAGGAAGCGGAGAACCGCCTCGCCGGCTGGAACGGCGGCTTCGACGTGGTGCTGGGCAACCCGCCGTGGGAGCGCATCAAGCTCCAGGAAAGAGAGTGGTTCGCATCCCGACGGCCCGATATCGCCGATGCACCCAACGCGGCGGCGCGGCGGCGAATGATCGAGGCCCTGGATCAGGAGAATCCTTCGTTGCTGGCGGCTTTTCGCGACGACTTGCGCACCGCGGATGGGGAGAGTCATCTGCTTCGCAACTCGGGGCGGTTTCCTCTCTGTGGCAAGGGGGACATCAACACCTACGCGGTGTTCGCAGAGACCAACCGTACTCTGTTGAGCCGCCACGGTAGAGTGGGCTGCATCGTGCCGTCGGGCATCGCGACCGACAACACCACGAAAGAGTTCTTTGCGGAGGTGATCGAGTCGAATACGCTCGTCAGCCTTTACGATTTCGAGAATGCAGTTGGGCTGTTCGAGGGAGTGGGCCACGGGCGCTTTAAGTTCTGCTTGCTCACGCTTGCCGGATCTGCCCGCTCCGCTGACAAGACGCCGGACTTCCTCTTCTTTGCCCATCACACCACCGATCTTGACGACCAGGATCGCCACTTCACTTTGAGCGCGGAGGACATCGCGCTGATCAACCCCAACACGCGCACCTGCCCAATCTTCCGATCCAAGCGCGATGCGGAGATCACGAAGGCGATCTACCACGGTGTTCCGGTTTTGATCAAAGAAGGCCCGCCAGAGGAAAATCCGTGGGGCATCAGGTTTCAGCGGATGTTCGACATGTCGAACGACTCGCACCAGTTCCGCACAAGGGAACAACTGGAGTCTCAGGGCTTCGAACCCGCCGGCAATGTCTTCGTGCGAGGCAGTGAGAAGTACCTGCCGCTGTATGAAGCAAAGATGATGCATCACTTCACGCACCGCTACGGCGATTACGCGATGCGCCCGGAGGGCAGTCAGGATACGGAACTACCGCGAATTCCCGCGGAGAAGCTCCGGGATCCGAACTATGTGGTCCTGCCGCGCTACTGGGTTCAGGAGTGGGAGGTGATCAAGGCCACCTCGAACGTGCCGAAGTTGGTTATCCAGGCGGTCGAGTCGGGGTCGGAGGACTTGGCCCGCCAGATTCTCTCCGCGTGGTTCGCCGGATACGCGCTGGCTCAGGGCCGCGAAAAGGACGCAAACACGCTCCTCATCCGAAATGTGCTCAATGTGTGGGACTCGATGGAGGCCGCGCTACAGACCCGCTTCGCCGCGATGGCGCTGCATGAGGAGTACCCCCTCGACGAAACGGACTTCTTCTGGGACACGCCGGGCATGACGTTCCTGGAGGCGGCCGAGCGCCTCATTCGCAAGCGTACGCCGAAGTGGCTGCTCGGGTTCAGGGATATTTGCCGGGCGACCGACGAGCGGACCGCAATCTTTGCCGTGCTGCCAGCAGTTGCGGTAGGGCACAAAGCACCACTCATGTACGTCCGGGCGCGTGATGCATCATTTCTTGTCGGCGCTTTCTCCAGCGTGGTGTTCGATTACGCCACCCGTCAGAACGTCGGTGGCACGTCTCTCGGATACTTCGTCCTGAAGCAGTTGCCCGTGCCGGACCCACGCTCTAGCATCGATATCGACTTCGTTCGTTCGCGAGTACTCGAGTTGGCGTACACGGCCTCTGATCTTGCGGGCTTTGCACGAGACAACGGATGGAGTGGCACGCCGTTCTCCTGGGATGACGGTAGGCGGTTTGTGCTCCGTTGCGAACTCGATGCGCTCTTTTTTCACGTTTATGGCATCGCACGCAGCGACGTGGACTACATCATGGACACGTTCCCGATCGTCCGCCGCAAAGACGAGCAGCAATTCGGGGAATATCGCACGAAGCGCGTGATCCTTGAGATCTACGACGCCATGGCGGAAGCCCAGCGCATGGGCGTTGCGTACCGGACCCGGCTTGACCCGCCACCCGCTGACCCCCGAGTCGCGCACACCCCGGCAGTTGCAGAGCGGATTCAGCCGACGCCGGTTCCGCGGCCGATGCTTGTCCCGAGTCTGGACCTCGTGGCCAATGGGGTGTGGGCAACTCCGGCTGGCATTCGGCCCGACAATTTCGTCGTGCTCACCTTGACTGAAGTCCTCCATCGCTTTGGCACGCCGACAGACCCCAATCGAGTCTGGTTGGCGGTTCATTTCGTGCGCAACCCCGCAATGGCTTTGGCGTTCCTCGACAAGGCGGCGGCGAGGGATTGGATGCGGGTCATTGGCTCCGCAGCACAGCCAATCCCGAAGAACGTTGCCGACATTTCACGATTTCAGCGCGACCCAAGAGACCGGCTCTGGGGCGATGCGATCATCTACCTGAAATCGATAGGGGCCCTGTCCGAATCGTCCGGGCTGTGGTCACTGACTGCCGCGGCTCTCGCGCCCGCGGATGAGGAATGGCTCGCCGGACGGGCGGAGTGCGCCGTCCGCCTGGCCTCGAAGTTGGCCGATGAGCAGGAAACGGAACTCCGGCTCGCGGAGTTCCTCCGGAGCGTCGAAGATGGCACGGCAGGAAGAGCTGTTTCCTAAACCCGACGAGGCGATCTCCGTCCATCCCTCGCGCGCCGAAGCCCCTCTCTGGATTCGTCGCCTGGTACTTTGGAGCGAGCCTGGTGACGTGATCCGGGAGATTACCTTCCGGCGCGGCCTCAATGTCATCTGGTCTCCAGACCCCGGATCTGGAGCCGCGAGCCTTGGCCAGAATGCCGAGAGCGGGCATGGCGCGGGCAAAACCCTTCTCTGCCGGCTCTTGCGGTACTGCTTGGGAGAGGCTACATTTGCGAGCGATGACCAACGGAGGAGTATTCTCGCGAAATTCCCCAACGGCCTGGTCGGCGCGGAACTGTTCATCTCCGGAAGCTGTTGGGCCGTGATTCGCCCGCTGGGTCAGACGCGCCGCCATCTGGTCCGTCGCGAAACCGCGCTTGAGGCGCTGTTGGACTCGAAGGACCCCGCTACAGGTGTCGCGCCTCTAGTTGAAGCGCTGAACACGGTGGTTCAACCCTCCAGTCTGAGCGGCATCATTCCAGAACTGCGGGACGACTCCTCTTGGCTCTTCGCGCTTGCCTGGCTGGTACGCGATCAGGAGAACCGCTTCGATCACATTCTCGACTGGAGACATGCCAGGTCCGAATCCGGATCGCCGGTTTCGTCCCTCTCGAAAGATCAGGTCCTCGCAGGCGTACGGGCCATGCTTGGCATTCTCGACGACGAAGAGATCCGGCTGAAGAATGACCGGCAACGCCTCCCGCCCAGGCGGCAGGGCCTTGATCGTGATCTGATCTATTTCCGGCGGCGCATCGACGAGCTTCGCACTGAATTGCTGCACCGCGCCGGACTGGACCAGGACGGCGCGCTCGGCGGAACGTTGGATCTGGCGGCCCTTCAAGTGATCGCCGAACGGCGGCTGCGGTCAGCAGAGCAGCTTGTCTCATCCCGTCCGTTTGCTTCCGAGATTGCCGCTGCGCGCCGCGAACTCGATGCGGTCCTCCAACGAAGCGCCGTCGCTGACCGCCGTCACAAAGACGCCGAGGGCAATCAGGAACTTGCCGCCCGGCGATTGCAGTCGTATATGGGAGAGCGAACCGATCTGAAAGTGCAGGAGCTTCGCGAGTCACATGGAGATCTGTGTCCAGTTTGCTTCGTTCCAATCGACCTTGCTCTTGAGCAGGGATGCACGTTATCAACGAAGCGGAGGTTGCCAGAGAGTCTCGCGGATGAGAAAGCTGAGCTTGCGGTTCGAATTGAGGAGTGTAGGTCGGCCATCTCCCATTACCAGGCGGAAGCAAATAATAGGAAGGCCGAACTCTCGCTGCTCCGCATAGAAGAGGACAAACTGCGAGGCGAAATTGCCGATCGCGAAAGCCTCGCCGAGCAGCAACGGGAAGCCAACGAACGACAGCGGTCCGACGCGCGAGACTTCGAGCGCAGGCTGTCCGAGTTCGGCGAGCTTCAAGACCGGCTCTCGAAAGCTGAACTCGACCTCCTCGCGATTGAAGACCGGGAGAAGAAACTTGGCGAGCAGCAGGCCGTCCTTCGGGACCGCCACAGCGGCGTCATGCGCCGCTTCAACGAGATCTACACCTACGTGTGTCGCGGGTTGCTTGGCAGCGATGTGGAAGCGTCAATCGATCTAACCGGCCAGGGCTTGCAGGCGAGAGTTCAGGTCGGCGGCCAGGCAATGGAGTCGCTGAAAGCGCTCGCATTCGATGTGGCCGCGATGCTCATGGGTCTGGAGGCACGCGCCGGCCTGCCCGCATTTCTCGTTCACGACAGCCCCCGTGAAGCGGACCTCGGGGAATCCATCTACCATCGGCTCTTTCGATTCGCAGTGGCGCTTGAGAACCTTTCGGAGCAGCCTCCATTTCAGTACATCATCACGACGACTTCAGGCCCGCCCGCGGAGATCCAGTCCTCGGAATACGTCGTGCAGTCGCTCTCGGGTTCTACCGTGAATGATCGCCTCCTCCGCTGCGACTTGCGTTGAATTATGTTCCGTTTGATGCGCAACTGTTTCGGGGCACATCGTCAACCACGCGGGCGAATGGCCGACCGTGCGATACGCATGCGGCTGGCGTAATACGCTGTATCGGCATATTCCTCCGAAAAGGACATCCCCGGCTGGGGGGTGAGGAACAGAGTGGCGGTGCCGAAGTCGCCGCGCGTACGACAGGCGTGGTTTTTCAGGAGCGTAGTGTGTGATAACGTCCTTGATGACAGCCTAAGACAAGGCACCTATCGATGGAGCCACAGACCAAGGAACCCACCCCGCCAACCCTTCGCCTCGACCTCTCCAGTCCGACCTACGCCAGCCTTGCCCGATCCGCCGCCAGGATCGCGAAGCTGCTAAGCGCCCCCACGGTCCAGGCTGACCCCAATCTTGCCGGCACCCTCGATGACTTCCTGGGCGCAGTCTATGCCCTGGTCTTCGCCAAGCGCGGTGACTTCGCCGACAGGACCGCGCGTTCCATAGATATCACCGCCGTCCAACAGCGCGCCGTCCAAATCGGGACGGGAGACCTGCGGCCTGACGGCAAGTGGATGGCCGGGTTTCATTTCAACAGCGCCCTGTTCCGCATCGCGGCGGTCTATCACAGGATCCTGAAAATCACCGTCGGCCGGCCCACCACCCGGGACGACGTGCCCACGCTACGGACCCAGGCCGAGAACCTCTACCGCCAATGGAAAAAAGCCGAATGGTCCAGCGGACACGTCCATCTGGTCCATGGCCAGGTCAACGATCTGAAGCACACGCCTCGCGGCGTTCACGATCTCAGAAAGGTCACCTACCAAGACGCTCTCGCCGCGATCGGCGAACTGCTGGACCTGATGGAGGCATGGACCGGCTCAAGAGTTCCCCCCACGTCCACACCATGAACAACGAAGACCCCCTTACCACTGAACCCCGCAGCATCGGGCAGCTCTCGTGCGTGGAAACTGTATGATGCCAGCAGATCCCAAGCTTATCGAGGCCATCCTATTGGCTTGTCTCGAACGGAATCCGGTCGATTTTCGAAAGGTCGACGACGCCGAAGTAAACAAGGTCCAGACAGCCATCAAGCGCGCTACCACGGAAAGAGGCGCCGCCTTCCGCTATCCGGTCACACGGAAGCATTTCCTTTGCGGTTGCCTCGACTTCACCGAGCACCTGCCGGAAGAGCATCTGATCGTCGCGTATGGACACCGCTACGGCAACACCACCGACATCGAGCGGGTCCACCACGTGGCCGGCGACCAACGGCGCGTCGTCGTGCCAGACTACATCCGGGCCGAAATCCGGCATCACTTCCACAGATCGGACGCCGAGGTGATCGTGTTTCACAATCATCCCCGCACGGGCAACGAACCCGAATGGTTCTACACTTTAAAATCCCTGCTCCAGGATCTCCCCATCGCCTCAAATGACGACCGCAAGGAGCTTCAACGCCACGCCTTCAACGCCGTGGGCCTGTTCCGACAGTTCTTCGGACAAGGCCAGGTGCTCTTTTATCTCGGCGAGAGCGGATTCGTGAAGGAGTTCCGGCTGCCGCCGCTATTGCCGTTTCTTGAGCAATTGAATCCTCTGAACATCCAGCAGGCGTCAAAGCCATGAGCGCGCCCCGAAGATCGTGCATGCTCCGCTTCGCGCACTCCCCATCGGTGAAATGACTATGTATCGCTCTTTGTCATCTCTGGTTCCGAACGCCGCCGACCTGCTCGGTCTCGAGGTGGAGGAACTCGCTGGCGTGCTACTCATGCATCTGAATAGCTACGAAGGCGTCTCCGGGAACACCGTCTACCAGCACGGCGGCATCAGCCATCACAATTTCTTCAACTCCCTGACCCCGACGAACGCGCGCGACACGCCGGAGTACGGTGATAAACAACTACAAGTGAACCTGGCTTTGAAGGAGGCCTGGGCCTGGCTTCAAAGCGCCGGATTGCTTGTCGAAAAGGCGAGCTCTACTGGCGGCTGGTTTTTCATTTCGAGGCGGGCAAAGCAGCTCAGGTCCCTAGACGATTTTGCGGCCTATCGTAAAGCGGCTCTGTTGCCGAAGACGCAGCTTCACGCGCTTATCGCGAGCAAGGTATATCCAGCCTTCTTGCGTGGCGAATACGACACAGCCGTCTTCCAGGCCTTCCGGGAAGTGGAAGTCGCCGTCCGAGACGCCGGCAAATTCGGACCCAACGACTACGGCACGGATCTCATGCGAGCCGCGTTCAGGCCCCGCGGCCAAAAACAACCAGCCAATCGCGCCCGGCCCGCTCACGGATGCGCAGTTACCGACCGCGGAACAGGAGGCAATGGCCCAATTTCCTCGCCGGCGCGATCGGCCTTTACAAGAATCCCCAAAGCCACCGCCACGTCCCGACGCATGCGGAGGACGCGGCCGAGGTCATCGTTTTCGCGAGCCAGCTTTTGCGGATCGTCGATCGCCTGAAGCCATAACTAGGAGAGCAGCAGATCGCAACGGCCCCCCTGCAATCCCCTTCGAGCCGACGATTCGAACTAGCCTTGTGGTATAGTGTGGCTGAACCGTTTTCCGGCGTAGAATGGACACCAAGATGGACACCAAACGACAGGTTGGGAGGCCAGATTCTCAGGCTGGGCTTGGTGTCCGTTTTGGTGTCCATTTTTCGATCCGAACGGGTAGATTTGGTGGACACCAGAGACTTTAGAGACTCCATCCGGGTCTCGTTAAGTGGTTGGGAATCAGCTAAATAGCTGATTTTAAGAACGCGGGAGTAATTCAGTGGTAGAATGCCAGCTTCCCAAGCTGGACGTCGCGGGTTCGAGTCCCGTCTCCCGCTCCATCTTTTCAATAACTTACAGCCAATCACAGAATCAGACCTTACTGCGTTTACTGCTTTAAGCTTCCCGCGCACCGGTCAGAGCTGATGCTCCGTCTTCCAACCGGCCTTTGAAATCCCTCGCGTTCCCCTTGTCGCGAAGAGCCTCTGACGTCGAGCACTCCCCGGCACTGTCACTCACGACAGTGGCTTCCACTTTCCGAACCGCTGCCAGCCTATCCTCGAAGGTGCTGACCGCGTATTCGTTCTCGTTGACATCGACCGTGTTGCCCATCTGCGCCGACCTCGTATGAGCGTCGACGCCGGCCTTCTTCGAGTTCGTAGCGAAGGTCCGCCGCATGACCTGGAACGTCGCCCACTCAAGGTTGACCTTCTTGAGCGGCGCGAGCAAATCTCGGTGCCAGATGTTGTCCCGCCGGACCGGCGACTTCAGCGTCTCTGACGGAAACAGCCAGGCTTCCGGATTGGTTTGCCCGATGAGCCCAAGCCACTCGTGCAAGAGCGCTGTTGTCGATTCCGTCAGCGCCACCTGACGTTCGGAGCGGCGTGACTTGGGCAGGTCGATATTGCCCTTGTACAGCCGCCGTCGAACCCAGACCGAGTTGCCATCCACATCGCCCATCTGCAGCGCCAGAATCTCACCCGGTCTCATTCCCTCGTAGGTCGCGAACTGCACAACGAGTCGCTCGCGGATGTCGAGAACGCCCATCACTGTGCTGATCTGCTCCGGGGTGAGAATCCGCTTCACTCCACTTCTCTTGCACTCCCGAGGAGTGTAAAGCGATGTCGCCGGATTCCGATCAACCACACCCTCGCTGACGGCGAGCGTGAAGATCGACCGCAACCGGAACCGCAAGTGGTCCACCCCACCCTTCGCAAGAGCCTTCCCTTTCTTGTCGAGGAGCTTCTGCAGTTCCTCTCGGCCGATCTTGCTGATCAGCATCGATCCGAGAGGCTTAACTAGTATTACTCTGTTAAGTAATATGCTGGTCAAATTTGGTTCCGCAGCAGTTGCAACAGCCGTTCGCCCTCACCAGCCACGGCTGGATCGCTCGCAGGATCTGCTCCCACGTCACACCAAATGTTTTTTTTGGTGCGAACGTACTGAACGAGGATAAACAGGTACGCCACCGCGGAGAGTACCAGGTGATGGTGAAACCCACGCCAGCTTCGGCCTTCGAAGTGATCGAGCCCAAGGTCGTCTTTGGCGCGCTGAAAGTATTGTTCGACGTGCCAGCGTGAGCGGCTCAGTTTGAGGCAGCGCGCTTTACTCGGGGGACGATGCAGGTGGGCCAGGTAGTAGTGATACGCTGCCGAGGCACCTGCTGGCCAGTCGACGACCAGCCAGGCTTGCTCCGGCTCCTTGCCCTGCTGGCGCAGAGAGTGCTCCAGGTAAACCTCGCACCACGTGAGGCGGGTCCGCCGCATGCGCCCGCTGGCCGCCTTCCACCCGCACGGCTTCCACTGCTGCGCCGGCAAACCGGCGACGATTTCCGCCAGGGTACGGGCGGGTGGGACGTGGCTGGCCAGAGCATAGCGGGTGCGCTTCTTCTCCAGAGCTACAGGCTCTGTCCAGGCCTTGTGCGTGGGCTCGACTTGCAGAAAGAACTCCATCCCCAACTTGCGGATTCCCTCGCGAAACTCCCCGCTGTCTCCATAGGCCGAGTCACCCAGCACGGGCGCGGCGCTGACTCCATCGGCGTGGGCCTGCCTGATCAGTTCCAGCGCCAACTCTGATTTGGTGCGAAACACGATCTCCGGCGGCACTCCGGCCTCCGCTCGCCGCCCGGCGTCTTCGCTCCAACTCTTCGGCAAATACAATTGGGCGGCGACAGGGGCCGCGATCCAGCCCTCGCTGACCACCAGTTCGACACTGACCTGACAGTTGGCCGACTTTCCCACTGATCCACAGTACTGATGACTGACGCCCACCGAATGCTGCCCTTGTTTGAGCCATCCCGTTTCGTCCACTACCCACGCTTCCAGCGGCTCAAGGTGCGGAATCACTTCCTGCCGGATCGCCTTCCACAGCGCTTCGTCACTCCAGGGGCTGCTGGTCAACAGTTGCTGCAGGCTCTGCGAATCCACACCGAGGCGAGTTGCCATCGGTTCGATCGATTTCCGCTGCCCCGGTATCAGCAGCCCTTCCACATACTGCGTGGCTGCCCGGCGTCGCTCACTTCGACCCAGGGCCGCCACCAGCGGGGTCAGAAACTTAATGAGCTCCGGCACGCTGTTTCGCCAATGATGGGCGCTCGCTTCCATACCCAACGAATACTCCAGCACCGTTGGTTCTGTCAAATCTACTTAACAGAGTAATA
>JADLBD010000010.1 GCA_020847975.1 Bryobacterales bacterium
ATGCTGAATGCGACGGTCCACCCATCGTGCCATCCGATGGACCTTCCGCTCATTCAGCGACAGACAGATGCGGAAGGGCTCGATTACTTCGAAGTGCCCATTACCTTTACGGAGATCGGCGATGACTAAAGAGACGGTATGGCTTGCCCCTCCTTTCGGGCAGGGTGAGCCGCGTGAAGTTGAAGCAAAGCCCGAAGTGATTGTGCCGTTGATGAATACTGGTTGGTCGCAGTGTGCCCCGCCGTCCGCGGGCGCAGAGGAGGTGACCGAGCATGTCGGTTAGGACGCAGGAGATCCTGATTGGCTTCGGCAAGGCGAAGCAGACGGACATCGCTACTGCCAACGTGGTCGGCGGGATCTGGCAGTTAAAGAAGCTCAATGCCGCCCTCGCCAATCCGAAGCTCAACACTGAGAATGACGCCGAGGAGTTCGGCAAAGGTCACGAGTACATCACCGAGGTATTCAAGACTTCGTGGGATGTGGCGGGCACTATCGAGAAGTATCTGAGCGCGGAGATCGCCGCATGGGCAATGGCGTTCGGCTTGGGCAAAGTCGTGAAGTCGGGCGCCAATCCGAACTGGGTTTACACCTGCACGCCGCCGAATCCAGCCAATGGTGATGCCGTCGAACTGCCCTTCTTCTCCTTCATCGAACAGATCCGCCCAGGGGCCGGCGTCGTGCTCGACCGCATGGCGGTTGGCTGTGGCGTCGAATCGTGGCAGATCGCGGTAGCCAGTGGGCCCGGCCGCGCGAACTCGAAGATCACGATCGAATTCGTTGGTTCCGGCAAACTCACTGAGCCTTCCGGCATCACGCTTCCCGCCGCGACTGTGGAAAAGCTACTTCCGTCCGCGTCGCTCGCGCTCACGATCAACGGCACCAACTACGTCACAAACAAGAACATCATCTCGCTCGAGTTCGGCGGCAAGAACAACATCCGGCTGGACGACGGGTTCTATCCGGGTTCCGGCTTCCAAACTCCAGCCGATGCGACCAGCGGCGCGATCCGCGGCCGCATGGAGTACGGGAACCGGCAGTTCAACCTGAAGTTCGTCGCTCGGTTCGTGAACGGATCGGACGAACTGACCAAACTCAAGAATCAGACCACCGGAACCGCGGTCATCACGCTCACTTATGACGCGAACAACTCGCTCGAAGTCACATTCGCCAAAGTGTCGTTCTCGATGGCCGAGGTCGTCGATACGGACGGTCGCGTGACAGTGTCGGTCGAGTGCGCGCCGATGTACCTGGCCGGCATCATCTCGGCAGTCGCGAAGTGCAACGTTGATGGCATCTGCCAGTGAGGACTTCTATGGAAACGATCATTCCTGTCTTTGATGCGACTGTGCCCGTCGCGATACAGCTCCGGACACCCGGCGGCGTGAAGACCGTCCGAGTCCGATTTCCTTCCGATGATCAATGGGCCGAACGACAGCGCCGCCGCAAAGTCATCATCAAGAATCTCGGGCGCGGGACTTCCGAGACCATCATTCCTAATGCCGAGGATGTGGACGCCGCGCTGCTCGCGAAAATCCGCATCGAGGAGGAAACACCCGCCGACGTCGACGCCTTCGAAGCCGTGAAATGCATGGAGCAGTTGGCGCAAGCTGAGGTGGACGATGTGGTCCACGTTGGCGACGCTTTCCGCGTGACCACGCGTGTCCTTGGTGGCACGACGGTCCATCTGCTCCGCATGCCGTCTGCGAGGGACGTCTTCGAATACCGGCGCGGGTTCGCTCGTGTGCTCGATCTGCCGTTCAACAAGCAGGAACTGACCATCAACCTGCGTGCGGCCGGCGACCTCTATAAGAAGCTCGTCCAGGCCACCGAAGGCTATGTCGGCGATGTGCCCATCATCCACCAGGCCGTCGCAGTCAAGGCCGCCATCGACGCGCTCGACGCCGGATTCCAGGAGGACCGCGACCCAAACTTCTGAACGGCGAGTGGCCGGACAACCCGTCGCTCCGCTATCTCGTCTACTGGGCACTGCGTCGCGACGACCTCTGCAACCCGCAACTCTGTCCGGATGCGCCCGACAGTGAACGCTGTGATCATTGCCCGCTGAACAGAATCGATGAGGCGCAGAACAGCGAGAGCGGAATATTGATCCGGCGCGCCCTGGACATGCGGGCAGCGCTGAAACTTGGTCTCCGGATTTCGCTCGACGAGATCCGCGCCGACGAATTCATGGCGATGCAGATCCTGGAAGAAGAACGGGATCGGCACGAGCGCGAACAGACTCCAGGAAACCATGGCCAGCAGTAACCAGGTCGAACTGGTCGTCACCGTTGAGGTCGACAAGGCGAATCAGTCGATCAAGAGCGTCAACGCCAACCTGTCGAGCATCGAGAGCACCGCCGCGAAAAGTGCACGCGGAACTGCGGCGGGGATCGACGGAATGACGGCGGCCATGGTGAAGGGCGCCACGGCCGGCAACCTGCTCGCGGACGCCATTAAGACCGCTCTGCACTGGGTGAAAGAGTTCACCATCGACGCGGTGAAGGATGCTGCCCACGTCGAGCGGTTGGAGCAGGCGACTCTTGCGCTGGCGAGGGCCCACGGCGTCTCTGCGGAGTCCGTGAAGAGGACCTCTCAAGCAATTCAGGACTTGAACCTTGAGGACGAGGTCGCTCTCCGGACCATCAACAGACTGATCGTTGCTGATCTCGGACTGGAGAAAGCGCAGGGGCTGGCCAAGCTCGCCAAGGACGCCGCGATCCTGGATGAGAATCTGAACGCACCGGAGGCGTTCGAAGGTATCCTGCGCGCGATTGAATTTGGCCAGGAGCGCGCGCTGAAGCAACTTGGGATCCGGGTCCAGTTCGACAAAGAGGTCGAACTCGCCGAACTGAAGCTCGGCCGAACCTTGACTGAGAACGAGAAGGTCCAACTCCGCTACAACGCGGTCATGAAAGCGGGCGCCGAGATTCAAGGCGCGTCGGCGGCGGCTTCTGAAACCGCCGAGTCGCAGTTGAAGAAGCTCGGCCAGGAAATCAGGGACCTACGGAAGGCGATCGGCGCAGAGTTTGTCGAGGAGTACCGCGCCATCATCGCGGCATTGCGCGAGGCGGTGAAGTGGTTGACCGAGAACGTCGATCTGCTGAAGAAACTTGCGCAGGCTGCCGCGTTGGTGGGCGTTGCGTTGGCGACGTACAAGATCGCCACCGGAATCATCGCCATCACGCGGGCTGTGGAGGGACTCACGGCCGCGATGGTAGCGGGACGGCTTGCCACGCTCGGCAATCCCATGGCTCTGCTGATCACAGGCGGTGCGTTGGGCGCTGCCGTCATCCACAAGCAGTACACCGACTTGCAGGAGCAGATGGAGAACCGCTTCAAGGAGATGGAGCAGCAGGCGCTCCGGCAGGATCTCCTGGGCGGGAAGCTCAAGGTCGAGGATCTAAAGAAGCGCGGCATGACGCAGGACCAGATCCGCGAACTGGTGCTGGGCCGGCGACTGCTTCCCGGTGTCGATGGTGGGTTCGAATGGTCTGGGACGGAGTGGGGTCCCAAGGTCACCATCGCGCGCCAGGGCAAGAAAGAGCATATCGACGCGGAAATCGAGCGGCTGAAACGCGCGAAGGAGATCCGTGAGTTTCAGTCCAAGGCTGAGCGGGACGCCATTCAGTCCGCAGCCCAGGCGCGCGCGAAGGCCACGCCTGGCTTTGCCGGCGAGATCGCGGAGATGAACGTCAAGATCCAGAAGTGGACCACAATGGACGACGGCAAGCGCGTCGCGCTGACTGCGAAGGCGTGGAACGCCGTCATCGATGAACTGTCTGCAAAATGGACCGCGTTCAAGGAGAAGTTCCAGAAAGACAACCGCGAGGCCCTCCAAAAGTACCTGGAGGCCGAGGACGAAGCTCGCCAGCGGCGCGTGGAGTGGGAAGCCGAACTGTACCAAAAGCGGCTCCAGTATAACGAGGAGATCGCGCGCCAGAACATGGAGCACGAAAAGGAACTGTTCCAGGTTGAACAGCAGCGCGCGGGCTTCGAGCGGGATGCGCGGCTCCGGACGTTGGAGTCCTTCGATGCGCAGACCATCGAGCAGAAGATCGCGGTAGAGCAGCAGAAGGCGCAGATAGAAATCGACTACGTGGAAAAGGTCCACGAGGTCAAGCAACGGTTGTTCGATCTCGAAACCTCACTGCGCGTAATGGATTACGAACTGGAGATGAAGCGGCTCGGGTACAGTGCTGACGATATCCAGCGACGCATCGCCGAGTACACGCAGCAGCGCGACCAGATCCGGCAGGCGAACCAGGAGGCGACCGACGCCGCCGTTGATGCGGCACGTGAGAATGCCGTCAACCGTACCACCAGCATCATCCGCGACCACAACCGGCAGATCTTTGATTCCCTCAAGCAGCAGGCTGGCGGCGTCTTTGACGCGCTCCTTCAAAAGTCACAGTCCGTGTGGTCGGCCATCGGCAACTCGTTTAAGACTGCGATTCTGACCGCGATCAAGGACGTGGTCACCTCGCGCGTCGCGGCCACACTGATGTACCTGTTCACCGGCCAGCGGGTCACGTTCGCGGGCGCCGGCGCCGGTCCTGGCGGTAGCGGCGCCATCCTGGGCGGGCTTGGCGGAATCCTGGGCGTGGGCGCGATCCCGGTGTTCGGTGGAACCGGCGGTGGCCCGATCCCCGGCGGATCGGCTGGTGGTTGGGGCACGCCGCCATTCATTCCGGCTGGTAGCACTGGCGCAGGCGGCGGAGTCACCCGGGGCGGGCTGTTCAACTGGGGCGGCATGGTCGGCGGTTGGAAGGATGCGCTGGCGCGGTTGGGCAACATCGGGTTCCGGCCGGAGCGGTGGCGCATGGACGAGCTCGGCAATATGACGAAGATCGCCAACGCCCGCGGAATCGGCGGGTGGCAGGGTGGCGCCTTGCTGGCTGGCGGCGGCCTGCTTGCGCTCGAAGGCCTGCGGCGTGGCGGTTGGTCCGGAGTGGGGATGACCACCGCGGGCGGCGCGATGATCGGCGCGAAATTCGGCGAGCCTATCGGTGCGGCGATTGGCGCGATCGCCGGATTCGCAGCGGGCATGGTGCGCCTGTTCATCAAAGGCGCGGAGGACAAGGCGAAGGAGAAAATCAAGACGCTCTACGGTGTCGATATCCAGGACAAGGCGCTTCTGAAGCAGATCGTGGACACTGCCAAATCCGCGTTCGGCGGCAACCTCGACTTGGCGATTCGCTCGCCGCAGATCCGTGACCTGATCCAGTTGTACGCCATGACCACCGGCCAGAACCCCAAGGGGATGCCCCAGAGCGTAACTCCGCTCTCGCTGGTTGAGAGTGGCGGCGGGCTTTACCAGGGGACGCAGTACAGCAATGGCCAACCGCTCACCGGACTCGCGGGACTGCCGTCACTCGACCAGGTCGGCGCCGGTGTGGCCACCAACGCGGGCGGGACCATTGTGATTCCGCTCTCGATCGACTCGCAGACGGTCGGCAACGTGGTGATCCAGAACGGACGTGTGGTAACGCAGGGTGCGATCACGGCCATGAAGAGCAACGCGGGCCGCAGAGAGATGACCGCTCTCCAGTTGGCTCCTGGAACGCTGGTGTCGTAGTGCCGGGCTCGGTGCAGAACGCGGCTCCCGCTACGGTGATGCCGCAGTCCTTGTCGCGCGCGTTCGCGCACGAGCGGGCGTACCCGGTGATCGAGAACGATTACAAGAACGGGGAATCGCAACGCTCTGTGTTGGGCAGCAACAGCCGGAAGCGATGGCGGTTGGCAAAGCGTCTGCCGCCGGTCGCGCTTCAAGCGCTCCGCGATTTCTACGATGCCCGGAACGGGGCGACAGAGGCGTTCTACTTCTACGACCCGTATGAGACGAGCCCGAAGTTTTCGCATGACCCAAGCGGCCAAGCGACGCAGGGCCGCTACATCGTCCGGTTCGACAGCGAGTGGAATCAGTCGTGTGAGCTGGGACGCGCGAGCGTTAACGTCGAACTGATTGAACTGGCATAGGTCACCACAGGAGAAAGCATGCCGTTTTCCGCCTACCTCGACCAGAGGATCCTTGAAAAAGCATTCCTCGGACAGGACTTTTCGATTGCTGCCCGCTGGTGCAGCCTACACACCGCCGACCCCGGCAAGACCGGGGCGAATGAAGCCGCCGGTGGGCCGTACGTCAGACAGTCGGCGGACTCGTACACGCCTGTTGACGATAGCGGGAGCTCAAAGCGTGTCCGGAACACCATCGTCCTTTCCTTCCAAGTTCCAGCGAACTCGTACACGCACATCGGCCTGTGGGATGCACAAAGCGGCGGCAACTTCCTGGGTGGCGGCGCGCTCTCCGCGCCGGCCACGGTGAGCGACGGCGACTTCGTGATCATTCGCGAAAACGATCTCGCGATTTTGCAGGACTGAGGAAACGCACGTGTCCAGCATCCGCACGCAATTTGGGCCGGTCACCAATTTCACGATCACGCTCAACGGGCTCGCCACAGGCGCGGCTCGCAGTTCGGCGAAGATCGAGAACCAAGGCACTCGCTATGTCGATGCGATCTGCCAGTTCAAGATCAAGCCCGCCTCGGGCAGTCTCGGCGACCGGTATGGCGTTTACTTCTTTGCGTGGGGCGCTACCGATGATGCCTCCCCGATCTATCCGGCGGGAGTGACCGGCGTCGACGAGGCGGTTTCGGTCACACTGGAAACGCTCTCTATTCGCGAAATCGGCTCAGTGTATGTCCCAGGATCCGGCATCATCATCAGCCAGCCATTTTCGGTAGCGCAGGCATTCGGCAACGTGCTCCCGCCGGTGTGGGGAGTGCTCGCCGTGAACCGGTGTGGACTGGCGCTCGACGCGACGGACAACATCGCCTTCTGGCGTGGTGTGCAGTTCGAGGTTGTCTGATGCGCTGCCTACCCTTGAATCCGACCTCGGAGACGTTGTTCCCGACTGGCGCGTGCGAACCGCATCCTGACTTCGGCGCGCCACTGGCCAATGGCCTCTATGCGTTGTGGCTGCCAACGCGCGATCCGAGAATGTGGTTCAATCCCTTCCACCTGAATGCCAGGCGCGGCACTATCCCGTTCGAATACTCACCGTCATACTTCCAACGGCGGATGCTGTTCGGCACCGCGCCATCCGGACTGACAGTTCCCACCGGATCAGGAGGTAACGTGCCAACACCATTCGGCGCGGCGCTCGCGTGCAGCAATGAGCAGGTGGGTTGGTCTGGGAGCTCGATGGCTGATGCGCCAGCCTTCATTGGCGATGGAACGGGCAAGACAATCTCGGTCTGCGTGTGGTTCCGCATCAACCGGCTGAACGGCACTGGGTTTCCGACAGTTTGCAGCACGAGCTATACGACCGGCTGGTGGGTGGGATTGCGGACAAGCACCGGCAAGTACAAGTGCATCTTCCGGAACAGCACATCGCCGTACGGGCCCTTCGAGTGGGGCTCCTACGCCGGCGATTTTCGCAAGCTCAATTGCATCTCGTTCGTGCTTCCCATGGACGCCAACGGCACGGCCAGCGTGTACCACAACGGCGTTCTGGTCGTGCAGAGCACGCTTCCGAACGCGGGCTCAGCCTCTGGTAGCGCTTCTGTTTTTCCGCTGTCGTCCTCCACGCCTGGCATGTTCGTCGAGATCTTCGGCGTTGGCTCGTGGACGCGGGCGCTCTACCAGGAAGAGATGCGTCAACTGGTGTCCGGGCCTCGCGTGCTGCTGGCCAAGCGCCAGGCCTTCTGGTACGGGCCGTTGCTTGCATACCGCGATGCGCAGGTGGCCGGCGCCTCCGTTGTCGCCTCAGACCGCCGCGTTGGCAAGCCACGATCCGTGCAGATTCAGGGGAGCTCCAGCCAGATCGCAACGCGATTCATTGGACTCTGCCGCACAGCGCTAATCGCAGGCACATCCAGTTTGATCGCCCACCTGAGGCCCGCTCCATCGCCCTTGCGCACGTGGCTGATCAGGCGTGAGGCGCGCAGGCTGCAAGTTCCCGCGGAGTCGCGCACGTTCGCTGTGCGACCCGAAAAGAGGAGCATCGACGCGTGACGTTTACGAAGGACCCGAACGCGGTCCTCGATTACTCCATCGACTGGACCCGTTGGCTCGACGGCGACACCATAGCCACGAGCGAGTGGATCGTGCCGAGTGGCTTGACCAAGGTCACCGACAGCCGCACCACCAAGACAGCGACGGTGTGGCTGTCCGGCGGCGTGGCGAGCCAGTCGTACACGCTCACAAACCGGATCACGACGACTGGCGGCCGGACCGAAGACCGCTCCTTCATCGTGAAGGTCGAAGAACGCTAACACCCAATTTAACCGAGAAAGGAAACTCCATGAAGCGCGCAATTGTGCTCGTCGTCTTGTGTGTCGCGCTGGCGGTGATGATCGCGGCGCAAAGTGGATCACCGTTGCTCATTCCCGTGTGGACCGGTGCCCGGTATGTCTTCGCGAAGCTCGGCCCAACGCTGGTGCTCAACGGCAATCAACTGGACGTCCTCCTGCCGCCGACTCAGGTTCGCCGCCAAGACGTGCTGCTGGTTCATGACACGGCCGCCGGCGGGTGGAAAGTGCCGGCGGGCGCGAGCAACATTGTCGTCTACGTGAACGGCCTCCGCTACCGGCAGGGCTACGACTACGTGATCACGAGCGGAGTCATCAAGGCACAGTTCGACAACATGATTCCGGAGCACCAGGTCACCTGCGATTTCGACTCGACGGCGACGCCGTGACAAAGAGCGAAGCCGCGCGCCTGAAGCCGTATCTCCACGAGTGTGTTTGCGGGCGCGTGTATGAGTCGCGCTACCGGCGGCGAGTGCTCGAATGCATGCGCTGCCGGCGTCGCCGTTACGCAATCGACGCCAAGAGGCGGCGGGCAGACCCGGCATACGCGGAGCGGTGGCGAGCACTCACCATTGTTGCTCGCGCATGGCGGCACTTCCGGCACATCGCCCTCGAACTGTTTGGACCGGACGCGAATCTCAAGAGCAGCCTCAGCCATATCCCATGAGTAACGACAGAAACCGGCGGCTTGCCGAAGTCGCGAAGATCGCGGTCTGCCTGGAAGCCGAAACAGGCATTCCCGCGCGCTTGCTCATTGCACAGTGGGCCATCGAATCGCGGTGGGGAGCGAAGCCCGTTGGCAATGCCAATTATTTCGGCGTGAAGCGCGCCAAGCGGCACAGCCAGGGCTGCACCGTGGAGACGCGCGAAGTGATCGATGGCAAGGACGTGACGCGCGTGTGCGAATTCGCGGACTACAACTCGCTCGAGGACTCCTGCCGTGATTACGCCTGGCTCATTACTCACGGTGTGCCATACCGCGCCGCCTGGCAGAAGTACCGGGAAACCGGCGATCTTGCGAAATTGATCAAGTCCGTGGCCCGCGTGTACGCGACTGATCCAAATTACGCTCGCCTGGTTTCCCAGATTGCCGCGCAGGCGAACATCGCCGCAGCAATCAAGGCAGTCCATGCCTGACCACATCGGCAACATCGAAGTGCCGGGAATCGTCGCGTCTGGCACGTTCCCCATCGTCTCCGACTACCCGTACGGCCGCGCGCATCGTCCGGACGTGGCCATCCACCAGTTTGGTTCGGGCAACGCGAAGGTCGAGCAGCGGTTCCTGTTGGGCAATGGAGCCAAACACTTCACCGTGCGCCGCCAGTGGATGCACGATTCGCAGCGGATCGCGCTGCGCAACTTCTGGGAGTCGAAGTACGGGCCGTACGGAGCGTTCACCTACAACGCGCCCAACGACGACGGCACCGGCACCACGGCCTATACGTGCCGGTTCGCGAACGAGCCTCTCTCCTGGGAGATGGTCGCGGACTGGGTGTGCAGCGTGGGCGTCACGCTCGTTGAGATCCCGGCGAGCTCGCCGACCTACTCGCCAATCACGACGGTCACCCGGTTCCCGACCCAGGCACTGAAGGATGCACTGCTGCCACAGGTGCAGCGGATGGTCCCGCTCATCAAGATCCAGCCTCTTCAGGCCGGCTACCCGGCCATCTACCTCTCCGACCGTCACTGCACCGTCGGCGCCCAGTTGTACCAGGCGCGCCTGCTCGACTTCGACGGAATTTCGCAGAGCATGAGGAACGAAGCAGATCAGGCCACGTTCACATTCGGCAACGCCGATCGCGTCATGCGGGACCTTGCCAACGACGTGGACATGTTCCGCGCCTCGATTGAGTTCTCGCTCCTGCACGTGGGCACGTCGATCAAGCTCGACCTGTGGAAGGGCGACATCGTCGATTGGTCCTTTGACTCCGGTCCGGAGTTCAAGGTGACCGCCGCGGACGGTCTCTATGAACTGAACCTGCCCTATCCCACGCGCAAAATCTCGCGCACTTGCTGGAAGGTCTTTGATTCGCAGGCTTGCCCCGTATGCCCAATCCGGATCGCTCGATCTGGTCCACTTCCCGAATGCCGATGCTTCGAAGTGCGACAAGGGCTACGAGACCGCCAATGGGTGCCTTGCGCACAGCATGAAGCGCTACTACGGCGGCATTCTCGCCGAACCGCAGGGCGTCCGGATCAAGGACAACTCGACCGGCGTGTGGGGCTTCAACCGGGCCAACATCACCAGCACGTCGTTGGTCGCAGATTCGATTTACGACCAGATCGTCCCCGAAATCTACACCGATGCCGAAATGCCGGTGAACTGCAAGATCGCTGCGGGACGCGACGAGAGCGACTTCTACGAGGCGTTGGGGATCGTCGGCGAAGGACCGATCATTGGGTACACCGCCCCGCATTACGAAGACTTGGACGGCGACGGAACTGCCGAGACCTTCGTGGGCAGCACCCTCGACGGCCAAGCGCACCACGGCTACCCAACGAACAACTACGGCCTGCGCCATTGTCTCGGGACAGATCCGGCTGGCGCGACCGACTTCTTCTCGCTCGATCAGTCCGGTAACACGACCGGCGTCGATTGGCGGAAGGTCTACTCCGGCAACTCGACCTACAAGGACAATTTCGCGGCCGGAACCGCGTTCATTGTGATCCGGCGTTCCGATGCCAAGGGTCTGCAACTCTCGAAGCCTGGCGACCACGCCATGATCGCCAACGTGCTCCAGGGCATGAGCGGATGGGTGTGGACCTCGCCAGGCGTCCGGACGCACGGGCCGGCGCTCACGAATCCGGTGTGGATCGCCGTCAACATGCTGCTCCGCGCGCGGGGCCTCCGTTTGGGCGGCGGTGCGACAACTGAGCAGTTGGACCTCGCCGAGACGCTGTTCGATGTGGACGCCGCCCTTTCCGCCGCCTCGATCTGCAACGAGTCAGTAACGAAGCTCGTCGGTTCGGGTAGCGAGACGCAGTTCAAATTCCGCGGCGTGCTCCAGGAGGAGAAGCCGCTCCGCGACTGGCTCCAGGAAGTGTTGATGAACTGCCTGGGCTATTACACGTTCGCCTTCGCCAAGCTCAAGATCGGCATCCGTGTGAACAGCAGCACTGTCGAGGCGTTCACCGCCGGGAACATCCTGTTCCAGTCGCTCCAGTTGGCCCCGCTGAAGCCGTCCTTCAACCACCTGACCGCCAACTTCGCCGACAAGGATTATCAGTTCGTCAACAACTCAGTCGCGGTCTATGACATCGACTACGCCACACGGATCGGAGCGAATGCCGGCCCGCTCTTCCTCAAGTCGCAAGTGAATCTGTGCGGCACGTTCACAAAGAGCCAAGCGGCGCGGATCATCAGCACGCGGTTGCGCGAGGAATTGGGCGGGATCACCGCAGCGGAGTGGAAAGCCGCACGGTTGATCTCGTTCCGGACCACCGTGCTCGCACTCAACACGGAGCCGGGGATGGTCTGCTCGATGACGCACACAGGCATGCCCAACGGCTCCGGGGAGTTCCGGGTCACTGGATGGAAGCTCAACCGGGATTACTCGATCGACATCCAGGGCCGCACGACGACGGACTCGATGTACGACCTCGTCGATGGTCCCAAGCCAGCCGATGTGGAGGCCTCGCCGGTGCCGGAGGAGATCTTCCACGATACCGGCGTTCCCGGCATCGTTCACGGCACTCCGAAACTGACCGACTATGGCTCCTTCGCCGTCGACGACATCGAGATCGAGCCGGATGCTGCCGGCAACCAGAACATCGCGGGCGCGACCGAGATCACGATGGGGCTGTACTACGTCGACGATCTCGCCACGGACCTCTGGGCCAGTCTCGACACCGGCATCGACGCCACGACCGACCCAGTGACCGTCAACTGCACCGTGAATCCGGACACCTCGCGCGTGTTCCGGGTCGGCGACTTCATCGTTTTCAACGACGAGGCCGCGGACGCGGGCCACTCAGGTCGGCGCTCGTATGAGTGCGCTCAGATCGTGGGGCCTGGCGATACCGGCGACGTGGTTCCGACCGGCTCGATCCAGATCCAGCGTGCCTATGCGGGCGTCGATCCGGGCTACGCGACGTTCGGCACGTTCCGCTGCGCGCATCTCGCCGGCATCCGCTTCTACAAGCTCGACATGAAACTATTCACGATGGCTGTGAAGGTGGGTTTCTTCCGGACGCCGGGACTGCCTCCCAGGGTTGTGGCCACACTTCCCTCGGCCAGCATCGTGGCCGCGCTGGTCGGTGTGGCGAACCACTTCGGCTACGGCCCGTTCACCGTGTTTCCGTTATCGCATCACAACGAGCCCTACATGCTTGGCGACCGAACGTGCTCGGGCGGGGCATACACGTTCCAGATCCAGGGCCCGCTCTCTGCCCAGGAGAACGTGACGATCCCGATGAAGGTCCACGATGCCGCTTCGATCCGCTGCGTATTCGCCTACGTGCAGCAGGGCACGAGCGACGGCCAGAGCGCATACCTGGTGAAATACAGCCGGGACGATGGCGCGACGTGGCAACCGCTGGAGTACATGGGCATCGCGCAAGCGCTGCCCACCGCGTATAAGAACACTTACGACTTTCTGGTGAACAACGAGGGCTACGGAACACCGGAGACGCGCAGGCTGCCTTACAACGACTTCGGCATCATGCTGGCAGATCCGGTGACCGCCAGCGGATCGCCGCAGGCGGTGCAGGTCGCCTCTTATGGCGCGAACCGCCTGGGCTTGGAGATGGGCGAGTTTGTCCATGTGGGGCCTGGTACGGCCAACGAGGAGTATGTGAAGGTCAGTGCCGCCGATCCGGACAACCAGACGTTTACGGCGATCTTCACGAATGACCACGCTGCTGGCGAGAACGTGCGGCCGACCATCTGGCCGACGCCGGTTCTCAACGAGGGCGACAGCATCGCGTTCGATATCCTGGCGGTTGCCAGCCCGGACCCCGGCTCTGATCTGAGCGTCGTTATCCAGACCTAACGACATAAGCCTCTCCATCGAGCCTACGTATATGTACGGTAAAATGCGCACTTGGACTCTGAGATCTCAATAGCCATCAAAAGGATGCCGGGCACTGACGACCTCGCCCTCCCGGCCTACCAGTCCGATAATGCTTCTGGCATGGATGTCCGAGCCGCTGTTCAGTCTCTGGTCCGCCTGGAACCTGGCCAGAGGGCGGTGATTCCGGCCGGTTTTGCGATCGAGGTTCCACGTGGCTACGAAGCCCAACTCCGGCCGCGATCAGGCTTGGCTGCCAAGCACGGAGTGACCGTTCTGAACTCCCCCGGAACGATTGACTCGGACTATCGGGGCGAAGTAGCTGTTGTCGTGATCAATTTGGGGAATGAGGCCTTTGAGATTAGCCGGGGCTTGCGGATCGCGCAGATCGTGATCGCTCCCGTGAGTAGAGTCCAGTGGAATGAAGTGCAAGATCTCTCACCAACCCGACGTGACGCTGGAGGCTTCGGCCATTCGGGAGAGTAAAGCTCATGTCACATCGGCGCCGACCGACACGCAGGCTCTACTCACGGCACTGGTGCGTCAATTCCAAAGGCAGCAGTACCCAGTCAGCGTAAACTTCCGCCAGCTCTTGCCTGCCCTCAATGGTACAGACCGGTACACGCACCTCCTGCATCCATACCCAGCGAAGCTGCTAGTACACATTCCCTACCTGTTCCTGTCAAACGAACTGTTGTCTGTGCCTGGAGATGCGGTACTCGACCCATTTTGCGGATCGGGCACGGTCCTCCTGGAAGCACAGCTGGCGGGCCGCCGTGCTTACGGCGTTGATCCGAACCCCCTCGCCCGATTGATCGCACAGGTGAAGACATCGCCACTCGATAGCGATGCACTGACCAAGACGCTGGAGAATATTCTGGAGCGAGTCGCCGAGGAGCCTTCTGGCTCGTGTCCGGACGTTGTCAATCTTGAACACTGGTTCTATCCTGCCGCTATAAAGCAGCTTCGCTGCCTCGAAGAAGTCGTGAACAGACTGCGGATACCCGAAATTCGCAACTTCTTCATGGCCTGCCTTTCGGTCTGTGTCCGGCGAGTCAGCCTCGCAGATCCACGCCTGTCGGTACCCGTGCGACTTAAGCTCGGGATCTATCCCGAGAATCACCCTTTTCGCGAGCAGTCCGACAAACACCTCCGGCAACTCCGGCGCGTAAACGTTCGCGGCGTTTTTGCTCGCATCGCTCGTATCAATATCGCCCGCATGCACCGTTTCCAGGGCCTCTCAAACTCTCTAGGTTCCGCCGAGATACTCTGTTCCGACGCCCGCAGACTTGTTCATGAGTACTCGCCGAACGGGCAGCACGGAACGCGCTTCGATGCCGGTTCAATTCAACTGATCATCACCTCACCACCGTACCCTGGCGCTCAAAAGTATGTACGAGCATCGTCCCTCAGTCTAGGCTGGTTGCGGTTGTGCCGCGTCGCCGATCTTCGGGGACTGCAGGCCAAGATAATTGGCCGCGAAGAGTTCACGTCCGATGAGTGCAACGAAGTGCTGATCACCGAAATAGCCGAGGCGGACGAAGTCCTCGCCGCTATTCGCGGTCGAAGCCCGATCCGGGCGGCTATCGCGGCAACTTACCTCCGAGAGATGCATGTAGCCATCCGCGAAATGCACCGCGTCCTTCGCGACTCGGGATACGTCGTGTTAGTCGCCGCGAACAACCGCATTTCAGGTATGGAATTTCGGACTGCCGATTTCTTGCGAGCCATGGCAGAACAATGCGGCTTTACAACCGTAGCGATCTTCGTGGATGCGATAAAGTCGAGAGGTCTTATGACGAAGCGAAACAGCACCGCCAGTGTCATTAGCCGGGAAACAGTGCTGATTTTCGCAAAGGGAAAGCTGCCAAAATGGACTCTGTAACCCAGACGCTAATGGCAAAGATCAAGACGCTCAACGAAACTGTCTGGGAGCGTCATGCGTCCGAACCAGCCATAGCCGACTGGCTCGACAATTTTGCTGCCCCTAATCCGCCCGAACCGAGCGAACGTCTGCACGCGCTGTACCTTCTGTCGAACTTTATGTATTTCGGCAACCGGCAAATTCGGGAGCTCCTCAAGCACCTATACCGTGATCTTTACCGCTACCCCATCCTCAGAGACATCCGCAGGGCCAATGCGGATACCCTTGATTCGGACCTCATCGATCCGTTTTTCAAGACCGAACTGGCCAAGACCAGGTTCCTCGGCGTTGGCAACCCCTCGGAGAGTGGCTGCCACCTCCTCTACTATTTCAGGCAAGAGAACGGTCTATCGAAGGACCTCTTCATCCACACTCACGAGCTTTTTAGACGTGAGCCCGGGTCCAACGCCCAGCAGCTTCGCGATCCCGATGTGACTCGTTACGTTTTCATCGATGATTTCTGTGGCTCAGGCAAGCAGGCCTCGCAATACTCCCGGGACCTAGTCGAAGACATTCTCCGCCTCAATCCGAATGCCTCTGTCGCCTATTACGTCCTCTTCGCAACCACCAAGGGCATCACCACTGTCAGATCCGAGACTGCCTTCACCGAGGCCCGCGAGATCTACCAACTTGATCCATCATTTGAGTGTTTCTCTGCTGGCTCTCGCTACTTCCTCCGGCCGGCGGACGGCATTGACAAGCAGTTCTGCCAGGAGATGTGTCAACGCTATGGCGCCCATATGGTAGCACCAGCTCATGTTCTAGGTTTCGACAATTCCCAACTTCTTCTCGGCTTTCATCACAACACACCAGACAACACACTACCGATCATCTGGTACGACGAACCGTCGGACTTCCCTTGGAAACCGATCTTCCGTCGATACCCAAAACTGGAATGGTGATCCGATGAACGACACTTCCGTCAATCCGTTCAACATCACGAAGGCAGTAGACTTCTCTGATCAGGAGATCAACGACTACTGGGTTGACATTCCATCTGGCGCGGGTTTCTCGGACATGGCGAAACCAACTTCACCGATGCCCATGCTGATCCTCGGTGGCAAAGGTAGTGGCAAGACGCACTTGATGCGGTACTTTTCGTACCCGCTTCAGAAGATCCGGTACGGCAACGACGTAGTCGGCGGCATTCAGAGGGACAGGTACATCGGAATCTATCTTCGCTGTGGCGGCCTCAATTCTGCGCGATTCAGGAACAAAGGCCAAAGCGAAGAACTATGGGCAGATGTCTTTGCATACTACATGGAGTTGTGGCTCGCCCAACTCGCGCTTGGGACAATCATCAGTGCCGTCGGGGGAACGCCCGAACTGGAAGACCGGGAGCCGGACGTTGTTGCGACCTTGGCCAGCGTCATCCACTGTGGTGACCGGGCAGCCCCGACAACCCTTTCGGATCTCAATTCGTTGCTACGGGAGTTGCAGAAAGAGCTGGATGGAGCGGTAAACAACTCCGCGATCACGCGTACCCTGCCAGTTCACATCGCGGTGACTCGGGGCGACCTCATTTTTGGCATACCTCGTGTGATTGAGGAGAACTTGCCCTCGCTGCGCGACACCCTGTTTTTATACTTGATCGATGAATTCGAAAACCTCTCGGAAACGCAGCAGAAGTACGTGAATACGCTGTTACGAGAGCGCCAAAGTCCTTGCTCCTTCAAGATTGGGTCCAGGATGTATGGTGTGCGAACCTATAGCACATATAGCGCTGATGAAGAGAACAAAGAGGGATCCGAGTTTGAGATCCTGCGCCTCGACTCGATTCTGCGGGGGAACGAGCACTACCCGGAATTCGCAAAGCGTCTGATCGCAAGGCGCCTTGCCGAATCGAATCGAGTGCCGTCCGCAGCGGGCACCCTTGACCCATGGCGACTTCGCTGGAAGACTGCTTCGAAGAGCCTCCTAAATCGCGATTCGCGGCAACAGAGACGGCATACGTTTTGGACAAGTACCGTGGTCGAGAGCGTCCCTATTTCAAAGCCCTCCGCCAGCACCTTGAGCAAGCCGTAAGGGTCGGTGCTGCGCCAAGCCTGGAGGCGAATGATATTGCCGGAGTAGTCGATCTCCTGCAGTGCCAGGATTTTCCTCTCCTTGAGAAGCTCAATATTTTCCTTTTCTACAAGGAGTGGAGTTCAAAGCGGGATTTGAAGGTTGCCGCGAAGGCAATCTCGGACGAGTGTCGCGCCCACCTCAGCGAGACGGCGGAAGGCGGGCGGTACCAAAGGACGCTTCACCACTTCAAGGCTGACCTATTGGCGCAGCTGTATCGCGAGACCGACCAGCGCCAAAGATATGTTGGATTGAGCACATTCATTGAGATCTCGTCGGGCCTACCGCGGAATCTTCTTATATTACTGAAGCACATCTTCGCGTGGGCGACATTCAATGGTGAGCAGCCATTCCGGGATAGGCCGATCTCCATGCGGTCTCAACAGGCAGGCGTTCTAGAGGCAGCGGAGTGGTTCTATCGAGACGCTCGCATGATCGGAAGAGATGGCCAACTCGTGATGGACAGCGTGAATCGACTTGGGACTCTATTCCGAGGGATTCGGTTCTCAGACAAGCCCTCTGAATGCTCTTGTTCGACCTTTAGTGCCGACGTCACACGGACGACCGAAGCGGCCCGACGCATATTGGATCTCACTGAGAAATGGTCGCTCCTCATCGACGTCGGGGGACAGCGCGACCGCAATACGGAACGCATCGACGCAAAGTATCAGCTAAACCGTATGCTCGCTCCGCGCTGGGATCTCTCCATCTATCGACGAGGAGTCCTAGCTTTGACCGCGGAGGAAGTCAACGCTGTCTTTGATACCGAACATGTTAAAGAGTTCGATAGTTATGCAGACACGCGCATATCGCGTATGAACGCTCCGTTGTTTGGCCAGCGATCTAAGAGTCCGGGTGACCAACCGGAGAACCAGGTGCTGGGCCTGTTCACGGAGCAGGACAATGATTGATTACGCCCTCCTGTACAAGGACGTGCTTCCGGTCGACGCCCAATGGCCTGTAGAGGCTCGGTGGGATGTTTTCGTGTCGGCTTACACAGCCGCTGAACGGGTCAGGCGTATCTACGATATGGCATCCGCACCATCGAAGCATTGGCTCGTCTTCCCTGAGTACGGGTTTGACGACAATCAGGCTCCTGCCGGAGCATTCTCATGCGAGGCTCAAGAGGAAGCCGAGTACATTCAACGGTTCTGGGGCGCCTCGATCGGCGATTTAGCGGGGAGGCGTCTGTGTATTGATATCACTGGCTTTATCCGCCCATATTTACTCTTTTTCGTGAAATGGTTATTTGAGCGCGGCGTGCAACGATTCGATGCACTCTACTCAGAGCCCATAATCTACAGCAAGCCCTCTGTGCCAACATGACTGAGACACCTGGCCCGCCCGCAATTACTGACCTTTCAGGGGGCGGAGAGATGAGACATCATGGTAGGCGATTTGAAGCTCAATGGAGATTCCCGCATAGTCGGGTTGG
>JADLBD010000011.1 GCA_020847975.1 Bryobacterales bacterium
GATACGGCACTCCGTCGAGCCGCGCCGTCACCCAGTCGCCCGATTGCAGCATGTTTCTGGCAATCTGCGCCTGCACCGCGTCCACATCATCCATCAGGTTGGGAGGGCTGATGATGCAGCCGAAAAAGATGGCCACGGCCACGGCCAGGACAATCAGTTGCGAGCGCCGGCCCATGCCACCGTTTCCTCATTCGTCTGCCGTGCTTGAATACCCCAACGCCGCATCCACAGGAAAAGGACCAGCAATCCCCAAAGCTGATATCCGTAGTTGGCGCGGCGCTCGAAGTGAAGGCGCATCAGCCGTTGGACCTCCTCCCAGCGGAAGATGCCCGTCTCCCGCACCGCGCGCTCCGTCACGGTATCGAGCAGGAGCGGCTTTAGCACGCCGCGAAACCAATGATGCGTGGGGATATCGAACCCCTCCTTCTTGCGTTGCAGAATCGAGGGCGGCAGTTTGTCCCTCATCAGTTCGCGCAGCAGATACTTGAGCTGCGTTCCATGGATCTTCAGCCGTTCCGGCAGCGCGGCGGCAAACTCGACGATGCGGTGATCGAGAAACGGCGGGCGCACCTCGAGCGAATGCGCCATGCTCATGCGGTCGCACTTGTAGAGGATGTCATCCGGCAGGTAACAAGTCTGGTCCAGCCACAGATAGCGGTTCAGTGCGCCTGACGCTTCGGCTCCCTCGGGCAATAGCGAATCCAGATCGGCGCGCCGCGGCAGCGCGCAGACTCGTGTCTTGTCTTCCTTCGAAAATGCTCCGTTCCAGAACAGGTGCGCCGTAGTGGGCGAAAGCAGCGACCCCTCGAGGAAGCGCTTTGTCTTGTATTCCAGGCTGATTTTCTCATCGGAAGCAGGCCAGAGCCGCAGCAGGTTCCACCCGAACCGCCGCAGCGGCGCGGGAACCATGCGCATGGCCGCCGCATAGCGATCGGCGAGATACGTGTGATAGCCGCCGAACAGCTCATCAGCCCCTTCGCCGCTGAGGGCCACCGTAACGTGCCGCCGCGTCATTTGCGAAAGAAACCACACCGGCAAAGCGCCCGCATCCGCGCTCGGTTCATCCGAGTAATAAGCCATCTGCTCGATGGCCGCTACCAGATTCTCCTCCGGATTCAGGTCGAATTCGTGATGATCAGTCGAGTAGACGCGCGCCATCTCGCGAAAATACTGGCTCTCGTCGAACTTGCGGCCAAGGAAGGAAACCGAGAATGTCTTCAGCTTCGGAACCTCCGCCGCCGCGTAGTGGAGCACTGTCGAGGAATCAAGCCCGCCGCTGGCCCATACGCCAAGCGGCACGTCGGAGATCAAATGCTCGCGCACGGAATCCTTTAAAAGGATATCCAGCTCTTCTTTCGCCGCCGCGAGCGTCTGCTTCCCCTCCGGGGAAAAGGTCAGTTTCCAGTACGGCTCGCTGTGAATGCGGCCCTCCCGCCATTCCAGCCAGTGACCCGGGTGCAGCTTGCGAATGCCCTCCACCAGCGTGTAGGGATGCGGGATGTAGTTGAGCGAAAGGTAATAGTCGAGTCCGGCAAGATCCAGACCGCGGCTGATCTCCGGATGGTCGAGTATCGCTTTCAACTCCGATCCGAAGTAGAGATCGCGTCCCCGCTCGCGCAGGTAGAGCGGCTTGATGCCCATCCGGTCGCGAGCAAGCACCAGGCGCCGTTGTGATTCCCTCCACAGCGCCGCCGCGAACATTCCCCGCAGCCGCGAGAAACAACCGGTGTCCCATTGAAGGAACGCCCGCAAGACGACTTCGGTGTCGCAGCGCGTGCGAAAACGGTGTCCGAGTCCTTCCAGTTCACGGCGCAGCGCATCATGGTTGTAGATCTCGCCGTTGAACACAATCACCGCATCCCCATCCTCGCCGCGGATGGGTTGCTCGCCGCCCGCCACATCGATGATGCTCAGCCGCACCGCGCCCAGCGATACCAGCGCCGAGCGGAACACGCCCTGCTGATCCGGCCCCCGGTGAGTAATGGCGCGCGTAACCTGCTCAATTCGTCCCGCGGGAAGATGCTGTTCTAGTGTGGTGAAACCGGCAATACCGCACAAGGTGGTGAATTCCGCCTATACCTGTCGTGCTGTGGAGAACTTCAATCGTGAGGATAGCACGATGCGCTAGACTACCAGTTGAAGGAATCGTCCCCATGCGGATTCTCGCCACGCTGACTATGCTGTGTGTCCTGCTGCTTTCCCAAGCCAGCCTGTTCGCACAACCCGACAAGAAAGATGATGACCGCATCTATGACCAGGTGCGCTTGAAACTCGCCAGCAACCCCGATGTCAAGGGCGGAGCCCTTGTGGTGGAAGTCTCCGCCGGCGTGGTTACCCTGAAAGGCAAGGTGCGCACCGAAAAAGCCCGCTCCAAGGCGGAACACCTTGCCGGCAAGGTGAAAGGCGTTAAGAAGGTCGTCAACGAATTGCAAGTAGCTCCCAGCTAAGCCAAAACGCCGTGGACACTTCCTGGAAAACGGCTCTCTGGCGGCAGTTCGGCGCCGCCATCGACATGATCGAGAATGCTGTGGCCGCCTGCCCCGAAGATCTGTGGCATGACCGCACCCGCCGGCCGGAATTCTGGTACACCGTCGTTCACACCCTCTTCTTTCTCGACCTCTATCTATCCGGCAAGTTGGAGGGCTTTCTTCCCCCCGCTCCGTTTACCCTCAGCGAACTGGACCCGGCGGGCGTGCGCCCGGAAAGGCCCTACACGAAATCCGAGCTTCTCTCCTACCTCACCCACTGCCGCGAGAAGTGCCGTGCCGTGATCGATGCCCTCACCGCGGAGAAACCCGTCGAACCCGCAGCATTTCCCTGGGTTTCCGTGGGTGGCGCCGAACTTCTCCTCTACAACATGCGTCACGTCCAGCACCACGCGGCGCAGTTGAATCTGTTGCTTCGCCAGGCGGTGAACACAGCGCCCGCCTGGGTCTCGCAGGCGCGGGAGTAACCGCGGGAGCCTTCCAAGCGCCTCGATGGTCAAGGCCATGAAATCGATCGTCGGTTTTTCGCTGCTCGCCATCGCAGCTCAAGGTTGGGCCGCGGATTGCTCCCCGCAGCCCTTGGAACCCGGTACAACAGTCAGCGGCTTGTTATCCACTGACTGCAAGGGACAGGATTCCGTATCCCCAATCGCTCTCGTGGACATCGCCGCTCTTCGCCCGCTGAATGTACAGGCGTACTCTGTCGACATCCCCGAAAACGGCGGCGTCCTCTTCCTGAGCGCGGCCGCCGCGAACTTCATCCCCGCCGTCGTCGTGGTGGATGGTCTCCACCAGGTGGTGACCTCGGGCACAGGCACAACCACCGCTCCCGCGGCTGCCGCCGTCAGCTTGCCGCGGGGCAGGGCGACTGTGATTGTGGCCAGCGCAAACGGCAACACCGGCGCCTACACCCTGAAAACGTCGCTCGAGAGCCTGCGGGATTGCAGCGGCGCCGGCCTCAATCCCGGCGCTGCCATCTCCGGCCAGCTTTCCACCTCCGATTGCCGCCAGGTGGACTTGCTCGTCCCGGGCACTTCAGGGCGCTTCTTCGATGTCTACAAGTTCCAAATCACGGACTACACCATTCTGACCGCGGTGATGAGTTCCACTGTGGTGGATTCCTACCTCATCCTCCTCGATGCGGCCACAAAGAAGATATTGGCCCGCGACGACAATAGCGTGGGCAACGGCAACGCCGGCATGTCGATGGGCGTTCCCCCAGGCGACTATCTGCTGGTAGCCACTTCGGCCGGTGTGGAGGCGGGAGCCTATTCGCTGCGCACCAAGGTGGATGCCCCGCTTCCCTGCGTCGAGGACAGAATCGCTCTCCCCGGCTCAGTGTCTGCGACGCTGGCGGCCTCAGATTGCGGCTTCGTGGATTATGTTCCCTTCCTCACCGAGTTCAGCTTCCTCAAGGTCTACAAATTCGAAGTAGCGCAGCGCGCGCTGGTGACCATTGACCTTGCGAGTACCCGGTTCGACGCCTATCTGGGCCTGCTGCATGAGGACAAGACGAACATCGCCCAGGATGATGATAGCGGCGGCGGCTCGAATGCCCGCATCGTGGTCACACTGGATCCAGGCGTCTACACTATCCTCGCCAATGCCTACAGTGAAGGAGAGACCGGAGCTTTCGACCTGACCGCCGCCGTTCCGGATCCGCCCTCCTGCCCCATCGCCGGTCTCGCGCTCGATGCCTCGCTCACGCCCGAACTCACCTCCGCCGATTGCCGCATCCGCGAGATGCTCCTCGAACAAAGCGCGCCCAACCCGGCCAAAGCCTACAAATTGACCATCGAACGCGAAGGAACCCTCCAAGTGGACATGGCGGCCGGCGTCTTCGCACCCGGCCTGGTCATTGTGGACAGCAAGAACCGTTACCCCCATGTGAACAGACAGCAGGCGCCTGGCGCGGTTCGCCTCACCACTTATTTGGCCCCCGGCGACTACACCGTGCTCGCCTACACGAGCGATGGAGGCCTCGGCCCCTTTGCCATCCAGACCAGTTTCCTCGAAACCCCGTCACCTTCCGCGCCGGAGTGAATCTCCAGTTGTGGAGGAACAAGCGTGAACGTCAGTGTCAAATACCTGGATGCGGTCCGCTTCGAAGCCGAAGCGCGAGGCCACCGGGTCATTTGTGATCAACCCGAATCGAACAAGGGCGCGAATTCCGGCATGACGCCGCCCGAGTTTCTGCTGGTCTCCCTCGGCTCCTGTGCGGCCTACTACGCCGTGGAATACCTCAAGACGCGGGGACTTCCCACCGAAGGCCTGGAAGTGAACGTGGTAGCCGATAAGACAGCAGGCCCTGCGCGGCTGGGAGAATTTCGCATCCGCGTCCGCGCCGCGGAACTGGACGAGCGCCACCAGCAGGGCATTCTACGCGCCATTCGGGCTTGCATCGTGCACAACACCCTGTGCCACCCCCCGGTTGTGGAAGTGGAAGTGGAACAGGCAGCCGCCACGGTGTAGAGCGCCGTAGCGCGCCCCACCCCCTTGACCCCCACAACTTCTTCCGATATGGTCATGGACCATGTCAACCATCCATGTCCCCGTAACCCGCGGCGGGTTCGGTAGGACTTCCCGCCCGGATGCCTGGTGGGTGGTTCCTTTCCTCACATTCCTGGGTCTCGGCGCCTTCGTCGTCTACGTCACCTGGGCCGCCTTTCAAGGCGATCACTATCGCTTCGGCCC
This sequence comes from Bryobacterales bacterium, assembly GCA_020847975.1. Taxonomy (GTDB): domain Bacteria; phylum Acidobacteriota; class Terriglobia; order Bryobacterales; family Bryobacteraceae; genus CADEFT01. The sequence continues at coordinate 5,181 of JADLBD010000011.1, forward strand.
CTATCTCTCTCCACTCTTTTCGCCGGAAGTCTTCGGCGATCCCAAAACCGCCTGGTTCGGCGGAAGGCCAAGCTGGATTCCTTCGTTTCTTCCGTTCACTCCGGCGCTCTTTGTGCTTTGGGCTCCCGGCGGCTTCCGCTTCACTTGCTATTACTACCGCGGCGCTTACTACAAGGCCTTCTGGGCAGACCCGCCCTCCTGCGCCGTCGGCGAACCGCGCAAGAGCTATTGCGGAGAAGCCTCGTTCCCCCTCATCCTGCAAAACATTCACCGCTATTTTCTCGTAGTGGCCCTCATCTTTTTACCCATCCTCTGGCACGACGTTTGGGAAGGCTTCTGGTTTGACACGGGCTTCGGCGTTCGCGTCGGCTCGCTCATTCTCTTGGCGAATACCATTCTGCTCACCGGCTATTCGCTCGGCTGTCACACCTTCCGGCATCAGATCGGCGGTATCCTCGATCAGTTGTCGCGGCACCCGGTACGCAAACAAGGCTATCGCATGGCAAGCTGTTTCAACCGCGCGCACATGCGGTGGGCCTGGGCCAGTCTCTTTTCGGTAGCATTCTCCGATCTGTACGTGCGGCTTTGCTCGATGGGCATCTGGACAGATTGGAGAATCTTCTAATGGCGGAATTTGAAACTTTCACGCATGATGTGCTGGTGGTGGGAGCGGGCGGCGCCGGATTGCGCGCGGCTATCGAAGCTTCCGCCGCCGGAGTCAAAGTGGGCCTGGTCAGCAAGTCGCTGCTGGGCAAGGCCCATACTGTAATGGCGGAAGGCGGCGTCGCGGCCGCGCTCGCCAATGTCGATGAGCGCGACGGCTGGCGCGTCCACTTTGCCGACACGATGCGCGGCGGCCAGTACATGAACCATCCGCGAATGGCCGAACTGCACGCCAGGGAAGCTCCGGACCGCGTTCGCGAACTCGAAGCCTGGGGCGCTGTCTTCGATCGCACGAAAGACGGCAAGATCCTCCAGCGCAATTTCGGCGGCCACAAGTATCCGCGCCTGGCGCACGTGGGCGACCGCACAGGTCTCGAAATGATTCGCACCCTTCAGGATCACGGCATCCATCTCGGCATAGACGTGCACATGGAAAATACCATCGTCGCTCTGCTCAAGGACGGAACCCGCATCGCCGGAGCCTTTGCCTACGATCGCGAGCGTGGCCGCTTCAAGGTGTTCCATGCCAAAGCCGTGGTCCTCGCCACCGGAGGCATCGGCCGCGCGTTCCGCATCACCAGCAACAGTTGGGAATACACGGGCGACGGCCTTTCCCTCGCCTACCATGCCGGAGCCTCTCTCAAGGACATGGAGTTCGTGCAGTTCCACCCCACCGGCATGGTATGGCCTCCCAGCGTTCGCGGCATCCTTGTCACCGAAGGGGTGCGCGGAGAAGGCGGCGTGTTACGCAACAAGGATGGCAAGCGCTTCATGTTCGCCGACATCCCCGAAAACTACCGCGCGCAAACCGCCGACAACGAGGAGGAAGGCTGGCGCTACACCCAGGGCGACAAAAACGCCCGCCGCCCGCCGGAGCTTCTCACCCGCGACCACGTGGCCCGCTGCATCATGCGCGAGGTTCGCGATGGGCGCGGCAGCCCGCATGGCGGCGTCTTCCTCGACATCGCCTGGATCAAGGAGCGGCTGCCCAATGGCGAAGAGCACATCAAGCGCAAGCTGCCTTCCATGTACCACCAGTTCAAGCAGCTTGCCGGCATCGACATCACGAAGGAGCCGATGGAGGTCGGCCCCACCACCCACTACATGATGGGAGGCGTGAATGTCGATCCCGATTCGCAAATGTCCGATGTGCCGGGCCTCTTCGCCGCCGGTGAATGCGCGGCCGGCCTGCATGGAGCCAACCGCCTCGGCGGCAACTCGCTTTCCGACCTCATCGTGTTCGGCAAACGCGCCGGCGAATATGCGGCGAAGTTCGCCAAGGCCAACTCCGCTCCGCAACTCGACAACAGCCAGCTAGAAACCCTCGCCCGCTACGCCCTCGAGCCCTTCGACCGCGACACCGCCGAAAATCCGTACCAGATCCAGCACGAACTTCAGGACCGGATGCAGGATCTCGTCGGCATCGTCCGCCGGCAGGAAGAGATGGAGAAGGCGCTGGAGGTCATCGAAGGCTTGAAACAGCGCGCCGCACAGGCTTCGGTCAAAGGCAATCGCGAATTCAACCCCGGCTGGCACACCGCGCTCGATCTCCAGAACCTGCTCACCGTCTCCGAAGCCATCACCCGGGCTGCCATCGAGCGCAAGGAAAGCCGCGGGGCGCACTTCCGCGACGACTTCCCCGGAAAGAATGACGGGGAAGGCAAAGTCAACATCATCATCCGCAAGACCGGCGGCGCAATGAGCGTGACCCGGGAACCCGTCCCGCCGATGAACGGCGAACTGAAGCAGATTATCGAGGAGATGAAATGAGCGACCAAGTCACCTTTCGCATCTGGCGCGGCGAGAAGGGAGCGGGGGAGCTGCGCGACTACACCACCGAAATCAGCTCCGGCATGGTGGTTCTCGATGCCGTGCACAAGATCCAGGCCACGCAGGCCAATGACCTCGCCTGCCGCTGGAACTGCAAGGCCGGCAAGTGCGGGTCCTGCTCGGCGGAGATCAACGGCATGCCCCGCCTGATGTGCATGACCCGCATGAGTGATCTGCCCGTGGACAAGCCCATCACCATTGAACCGATGCGCGCTTTTCCCCACTTGCGCGACCTGGTCACCGACGTAAGCTGGAATTACGAGGTCAAAACGAAGATCAGGAAGTACCAGCCGCGCAAGCCGGACAATGCCGATGGGACGTGGAGCATGGAGCAGGATGACATCGACCGCGTACAGGAGTTCCGCAAGTGCATCGAGTGCTACCTGTGCCAGGATGTCTGTCACGTCCTGCGCGAGCACAGCCTCCACGCCAAATTCATCGGCCCGCGGTTCCTTGTCTATTCCGCCGCCCTCGAGATGCATCCCGCCGATACCGCGGACCGCCTTCCTGAACTCAAAAACGACCTCGGCATCGGCTATTGCAACATCACCAAGTGTTGTACGAAAGTGTGTCCTGAATCCATCACCATCACCGACAACGCCATCATCCCGCTCAAAGAGCGTGTGGTGGACCGCTATTATGATCCAATAAAGAGAATCTTTCGCGCGATCACAGGATCCGGAGGTGACTGACCATGTCCTTTCAGTTGAAACCGATCTCGGTTGACGCAATCCCCGCGGCCATCGAAAAGGTGCACCGCTACCGCAATCTCAATGAACCCGCGGAAGCGGAAAGCATCTGCCTCGATATCCTCCAGGCCGATCCAGGCAACCAGACAGCCCTCGTCCTGCTCCTGCTTTCCCGCTCCGACCAGATTGACGAAGGGATGAGCCCCCAGCGCGCCCGCGAAGTCTTGCCCCGCCTGACGGGAGAGTATGACCGCGCCTACTACGCCGGCCTCATCCACGAGCGCACCGCCAAAGCCATCATGAAGCGCGGCCGTCCGGGCTCCTCTCACACCGTCTACGATCATCTCCATCTCGCCATGGAATGCTTCGAGATGGCGGAATCGCTCCGCGCCCACGGCATTGACGATCCCATCCTCCGCTGGAACACCTGCGCCCGGCTGCTGATGAACCACCCCGAGTTACAGCCCCGCCCGCACGAGGCGCCGGAGCCGGTCACCAGCGAATAGTCTCGAGCCTCTATCCGAGCCACCGTGCCCGGCCATCCGGACATCCCATGAATACCCAAGCCACCACCCTCTACCCGTTCGTTCCCTCCGGTCCCAGTTTCGAGCGTTCGCTCGAATTCTACGCCGCCCTCGGCTTCCATGAGGAATGGCGGCAGGAAGGTATCGCCGGCCTCCGCTTCGGCGGAGCCTATTTCCTCCTCCTCGACCTCGACGTTCCGGAGTGGCAAACCAACCAGATGATCAACTTTGAAGTGGGCGACCTCGACGCCTATTGGGCCGAACTCCAACCGGAGGCGCTGGCGGCTCAGTTCGACGGTGTCAGGTTCCGCCCGCCCACAGACTTCCCCTGGGGCAGGGAAATCCATATCATCGACCCCGGCGGGGTCTGCTGGCATGTGCGCCAAAGCGCCCCATAAACTGGAATGGGCCTCCCGCGACCACTTTGGCCCACTTAACTCTGCTCGCTAAGCGAACAGTTTTGATGCTAGACTCGTGGTGTCTCGCTCCTGGTTACCCCCTAAAGGATTTATGTCACAATCACCTCAGCCTCCCAAGATTGACCTCGTCCAGCGCCCGGACTATCGCGAGAGTTACGCCAACAGTGTCCAGGTTCGCGCCAACCTCTGGGACTTCTTCCTCATGTTCGGCATCGTCCAGCAGACCGGCCAGGACAGCGTCACCATTCACAACTTCCAGGGCATCTACCTCAGTCCCCAGCAGGCCAAAGCTCTACTCAACGTCCTCCAGCAGAACATCAAAGAGTACGAAGGGGCCTTCGGAGAAATCCGCCTCGAACCCTCCTCCGGAGCCGCCTCCTCCGGCGGCTTCCTGCAATAAAACCCATTCACACACGAAGGGCCGGGATTCTTCTCCCGGCCCTTCCTGCATTCACGTTAGGTTAGGCGTTATACGACACGGAACGGAAATCTTGCTCTCGTTGTGATCGGTCAGATCGTCGCAGATGCGCTGCAACAGACGCGTCCGGCGGCCATCTCCATGCCGGCAAACCTTGCGGAAGGATTCCCCCGGGAAAAGCCTGACAAGGTTCGATCCCTGAACGTAGCGGAAGTTCCCTCGAAGACTGCCTGGTTATGGCGACGCCTGTCTCCTGGCCTGTGACTTCTCTTCGCGCGTTTCAAGTCTCAGGTTATTCAATCCGGCGCAGCCGGAGGCAGGGCTGTCTCCTGTCTCCTGCCTCCTGCCTCCTAGCGAATCGCCATCGTCACTCCGGATTGCGACACCCCCTGGCCGACAATCACCTGCACCGGCACCGCCGCGCCCACCGGCGCGTTCGGCGGAATGAAGAACGACACCTGCGCTTCACCAAGCACCACCGTCGGCACCGACCCGGCGTAGATCACCGTCGCCTCCACGCCTCCCACCAGCACTCTTACGTTGCCGATGGGCCGCCGCAGCAAATTGGCCGTCGCGATCACGCCGTCAATTCCCGCCGGGGATGTCTGTCCTTCACCCGTGATGAACAGCGTCGCGTAGTTGTTCCCGCCGCGCGAAATCGGGTTATTGGGACTGTTCGGAATCGGATCCGTGTTGTTGTACAACGCCGCCTGTCCCGTCCCCTGCTGGTTCGAGGTGAAGACGGCTGGCGCGGTATCCACCACCCGGACATCCACGCTCGGGCTCTGCACTCCCTGGTATTCCACCACCGCTTTCACGCTCGCCCGCCCCGCCACGGAGTACGGCACTACGGCCGCCACCACGTCGGACCGCACGAACACCAGCGGCGACGGAATGCCGTCGAACAGCACCCTGACGTTCGATAGCGTCGTCGCCAGCGTGCCGGCCGAGGTCAGTTGCGCCGTCACGATGTTCGATGGACCCAGATTGTTCCCGAAGATCGCCACAATCATGCCCGGAGATACCGCGGTGGGCAGGAAGCTGGCGGCGTTCGTGATCGACATGATGGCCGCCGGAACCACCGTCTGGTAGTTCAGCGTCACCGGAATCACGATCGGGTTCGCCAGACCCAGGTTCACCTGAACGTTCCCCGTATAGGTTCCAGGCTGTAAGCCCGCCAGGTTCACGGATACCGAGAGCGTCGCGGGCGTCGTCCCCGTGGTCGGGGTCACCGTGAGCCACTGCGACGGAAAATTGTTCACCGTCGCCGAAGCGCTGAAGTTCAGGTTCGTGCCGCTCGAACTCAGCGTGATAGTCTGCGGAGCCACCTGCGCCCCCGCCGTCGAAGCATTGAACGTCAGCGTGGTGGGCAAGGCGGTAATAGACGGCGCCGTCGTTACGGTCACCTGCACGGGAATCGTCTGCTGCGGATTGATCGCTCCCGTCGCTGTGACGAGAATGGACCCCTGATAGGTGCCCAACGCCAGCGACGAGGCGTTCACCGTTACCTGTACCGATCCCGGCGTGACGCCCGAATTCGGCGTCACATTCAGCCAGCCCACGCCCGTCGCTGTGCTCGCCACCAGGCTGAAGCTGACAGCCCCTCCGGAACTCGCAATGTTCAGAGTCTGCGCCGGCGGAGCCGCCCCGCCCTGCACCTGCGTGAACGAAAGCTGCTGCGGAGTCGCCGTCACCGTCGCATTGGCGCTGCCCACCGTGTAGGTCACCGGAACCAGCGCCGGATTGTTCCCGGCGCCGTTCGACGACAGCAGAATCGCTCCGTAATACGTGCCCTCGCTCAAGCCAGTCGGATTCACGCTCACCTGGAGCGTCGAAGCCGTGGTCCCGATCGTGCTCGCGCCCGTGGGCGATACCGATAGCCAGTTGCCGCCGCTCATCACCACCGTCGTGGGCGTGACGGAAAGCGACGAACCCGTTACGCTCACTTGCAGATTCTGTGACGCCGGCGGTGTTGTCCCGGCAAGCGAGGCGAACGTCATCGACGTCTGCACGGTATTGATGAGCGGGGACGAACTCACCGTCAGCGTCACCGGCAGCGTCACCGGCGTCTGCCCCGGAGCCGCGAAGAACACAGTGCCGGTGTAGACGCCCGCCGAAAGCCCGTTGGCATTGATGGTCACCTGCGTCTGGGTGGGAGTCGTTCCCGATGCGGCCGACACTCCCAGCCACTGCCCGCCCGGAGGAGACAACACCTGCGTCGTCACCGAATACGTCAGCGCCGATCCCGTGCTCGACACGTCGATATTCTGCCCCTGGCTTGCCGGTACCGACCCGAAAAGCTGGTAGTTGAAGTTCGCGCCCGCCAGATTCAGCCGCAACACCGGCGTCGAGGAAACCGCCAGCGTCACGGGCACGGAAACCGGCACGGACGATCCACTGAACGTCACGCTCACCTGGCCGGTATACGTCGAGGGCGCCAGTCCCGCCGGGTTGACGCTCACCGCGATCACCCCAGGCGCCACGCTGGTCACCGGAGTCACCGAAAGCCAGTTGCCCCCGAGGTTGGTGGTGGCCGTGGCTGTGAACGACGACGGATTCCCGTTCAGCGTATTCAGTCTCAGCAATCTCGTCGCCGGATTCGAACCGCCGGTCTGATACGTATAGAAAAGTTGGCTCGGACTCACTGACGCCGTCGCCACGTTGCCTACCGTCAGCGTGACCGGAACGGTCTGCGTCGGATAACCGGCCAGCGTGATGGTAATGTTCCCGTTATAGATCCCCACCGGCAGGCTCAGCGGGCTCGCACGAACAATAATGTTCGCCTGGTTCTGGCCCGTACCCGTCACCACCGTCGCTCCATTCAGCGTCAGCAGGCTCAGCCATCCGCTGCCCGTGATCACGTTCGCGAACGCCGAGAAGGTGGTCGCCGTCGGAGTGGTCACGAGGATCGTCTGGTCCGGCGGCGTCACGCTTCCGGGCTGATAGTTGAACGTCAGCGAGGACGGGTTGAGCGTTACGCCTCCCGTTCCCCCGCCTCCCCCGCCGGTTCCCACCACCATCGTCACAGAGACCGTGGTGTCAGGCTGGTTCTGTACCTTGATGGCCACGGTGCCTGTGTACGTCCCCTGGTTCAACCCCTGCGGATTGGCCGTAATTGTGATGGGCGCTGTGGGAGCCGTTGTTCCAAAAGGAGTGTCCGTACCCAGCCAGTTGCCCACGCTCAGCGTCGTCACCGAAAACGGCGTCGCGCTCGGTGTGGTGAACGTAACAATCTGCGATTGCACGGCCCCGTTCTGCCCCACGTTGAACGTCAGCGTGTTCGGGTTGACGGAGTATCCCGCGCCCCCGCCGCCGGAGCCGACGGTGAACGTCACCGGCACTGTCTGTGTCGTTCCCCCGGTGATCGCTAAGTTGATCTGCCCTGTATAGGTGCCGGCCCCCAGCCCGGACGGATTGACATAGGCAACATACGAGAACGCAGCCGACGGTCCCACTGTACCCGTGGGGCTTACCGACAGCCATCCTCCGCCGGAGTTCGCCACTGCCGACGCGGTCAGTGTCACCGCAGTTGCCGAAGAAACTGTCAGCACTTGGGAACTGATCGAGGTTGCTCCCACTGCCGCGCTGAACGACAGCGTCGACGGGCTGATCGTCAGCGCTCCGCCGCCGCCGCCCGTCCCCACCGTCAGGGTGACGCTCAATGTCTGCGTCGTGCCTCCGCTGATAGCGAATTGCACTTGCCCTGTGTACGTGCCATTTGACAGCCCGGCGGGGTTGGCGTACACGATGTAGCTGAACGACGTCAAGGGCCCGATCGCGCCCGTCGGCGCTACCGACAGCCAGTTTCCTCCCGAGTTCGTGCTCGCGCTCGCATTCAACGTCACCGCCGTCGGCGATGTCACCGTCAGTAGCTGTGACACCAGGTTTGTCGAACCCGCCGGAGACGTCAGCGACACCGTGCTCGGGCTGATCGTCAGAGTCCCGCCTCCGCCGCCCGTCCCCACCGTGAGCGTCACGTTCAGCGTCTGCGAGGTGCCTCCGCTGATCGAGAACAACACCTGTCCGGTGTAGGTGCCCGATGCCAGTCCCGTCGGATTCGCGTACACCACATACGAGAAGTTAGTCGCCGGTCCGATCGCTCCGCTCGGACTCACTGACAGCCAGTTCCCTCCCGAATTCGTACTCGCGGTCGCGCTGAGTGTCACCGATGCTGGCGACGTTACCGACAACACGGACGAAGTCAGCGTCGTCGATCCAGCCGCCGCGCTCAAGCTTACCGAACTCGGATTGATAGTAAGCGTCCCGCCTCCGCCGCCGCCCGTCCCCACCGTGAACGTCACTCCCAGCGTCTGCGTGCTCCCGCCGCTCACCGCGAACGAAATCTGCCCCGTGTACGTCCCCGAAGCGAGTCCCGCGGGATTCGCGTACACGATATACGAGAATGTCGTCGATGGCCCAAGCGCCCCGCCTGGAGTCAGCGACAGCCAGAATCCGCCCGAATTCGTCGTCGCCGTCGCGCTCACAGTGACTGCCGTCGCCGATGTCACCGACACGTTCTGCGTGGTGACCGTCGTCGACCCCGCCGCCGCGCTGAACGTCAACGACGCGGGGTTGATTGTCAGCGTTCCCCCGCTTCCGCCCGAGCCCACCGTAAATGTCACCCCTAGCGACTGCACGCCTCCGCCGCTGATAGCGAACAGCACTTGCCCTGTATACGTCGAGGCTGCCAGTCCCGTCGGATTGGCGAAGACAACGTACCCAAACGAAGTCGCCGGCCCCACCAAACCCGTGGGGCTTACCGAAAGCCAGCTCCCTCCCGAGTTCGTCGTCGCCGTCGCGCTCAAAGTCACCGAAGTCGGCGACGTCACGTTAACCGTCTGCGAAGTGAACGTCGTCGATCCCAACGCCGCGCTCAACGACACCGCGCTCGGGTTGATCGTCAGCGTCCCACCGCTGCTGCCCGTCCCCACCGTAAACGTCACGCCCAGCGTCTGCGTCGTCCCGCCGCTGATGGTAAACGCGACCTGCCCCGTGTACGTCCCGTTCCCCAGCCCGCTCGGATTCGCAAACACCACATAGCTGAACGCCGTGGCCGGACCAATCGACCCCGACGGGCTCACCGACAGCCAACTGCCTCCCGTGTTCGTCGTCGCCGTCGAATTCAACGTCACCGCCGTCGGCGAATTCACCGTCACCAATTGCGAGTTCAGATTTGTTGATCCCGCGGGCGACGTGAACGAAATTGTGCCCGGACTGATCGTCAGCGAGCCTCCGCTCCCGCCCGAGCCGACCGTCAGAGTCACGCTCAGAGTCTGCGTCGTCCCGCCGCTGATGGCGAACAGCACCTGCCCCGTATATGTGCCCGCCGCCAGCCCGCTCGGATTCGCATACACCACATAAGAAAATGCTGTCGCCGGCCCGATCGCCCCCACTGGGCTTACCGAAATCCAGCCCCCTCCGGTATTCGCCGATGCCGTCGCGCTCAGCGTCACCGCCGTCGGCGAAGTGACTGTCAACACCTGCGAGACGAGACTCGTCGATCCTACCGCTGCATTCAAAGCAACCGTGCTCGGACTGATGGTCAGCGTCCCTCCGCCTCCGCCCGACCCTACCGTCATCGTCACCGCCACCGTTTGCGTGGAACCCCCGCTCACCGAAAATGAAATCTGCCCTGTGTACGTGGAGGATGCCAGCCCTGAGGGATTCGCCGTCACTGAATAGCCGAACGCCGTCGCCGGACCGAACGCGCCTGTCGGGCTTACCGACAACCAGTTGCCGCCCGTGAACGACACCGCGCTCGCGCTTACGGTCACCGCAGTCGCCGAAGTTACAGACAGGCTCTGGCTGGTCGGCAGTGTCGATCCCGCCGAGACGCTGAAGTTCAGCGTTCCGGGGTTGATGGTCAACACACCGCCGCTCGAGCCGCCCCCCACCGTAAGCTGAACCGGAATGTTCAGCGCTGCCAGTGCCGTGCCAGGCGCGGTGATGGTCACGGTGCCCTGATAGAATCCGTTCGCCAGACCCGACGTGTTCACCGAAACCTGGACAAAGGTCGCCGTCGTGTTCGTCACCGGAGTCGCGGTCAGCCACGTTCTTCCGGATGTCGTCGAACTCGATGCCGCGATCGTGACGGCGCTGTTATCGCCCGTCGAAATCAGAATGAACTGCGGAGCAAATGGATTGCTCGTGTTGCTCGAATCCGGAAAGGAAAGAGACGCCTTCGAAGACATTAACTGGGCGAATGCCGGCGCCCCAAGCAGCATCAGCATCATCGGAGCAACCGTGCTCAACGATCGGATCACATTCTTGAGTTTCAATGGACTCTCCTCCCGGAAAACATTCTGCGCAGCAGGAACTTCTCGATGGGACGCGGTGTGGCAAGCAACTCGCATGTGGTCATCACGCACTGGAGTGCCGGACGTGCGGGTAAACTAAACTCCAAGGATACCCTTATCCCGCAAGCAAGTAAATGACCAACCCCCTAACGCTCACAGGGAAACGACTTAGCCGTACTTCACGCACCCCACCTGCGTCCTTTTGCCCCAACTCCTGACTCGCCTTGCCCGCTCCTCCCGCGAAACGCAAAACAGCTTCGGTAAAATTTACTCGCCGCCGCGCGGGCGCTGGCGTTTTTACCTTCAAACCTCACCGATTATCGCCATCCCGCCTTACTTCAACAGCGGCAATAACACCCGGTCCAGCTCCGCATCGGTCCAGCTCTTCAACCGGATCCCGCGGTGCAGGCTCCAATGTTCCACCTGCTCCGCCGCCGCTCCAGGAGCCACCTTCCCCAGCGCTCCCACCGTCTCAATCTCCAGAAACTCCGCGTTCGTGAACGTCTCATACGAGCATCCGAAATCCGGATATGTCTTCTTCGCGTCCGCCTGGTAGCGCTTCACGAAAAGCTGGTCCCCCAGCAGGTACGCTCCCCACGTGTTCGGGTTGAACATGCCGATCTTCTCCGCTTCGGCGTTCTTCGGGTCCTGCTTCAACCCCAGGTACTTCCTGGTGAAAATCCATCGCTTGTCCGACAGGTCCGTGTACGGCCACATCACCAGCGGATTCGTCGGCGCAAGGTCGATCGGATGCCGCCCGCGCGGCGGATACCCGGTGATGCCCGTGCCGTTCAGCGCCATCATCGTCAGCACCCACGGCGCATACTCGAGCGTGCGTCCGCTCGCGTTGCGCAGCCGGTGGATCACTTCCACGTTTGAGCCGGTTGCCGCCAGTTTCACGATGATCTGCTTCTGAAGTCCCGTCTCCTTCTCCACTGGCTGCGTCGCCTCCAGCACCGCTCCGGTCACCTTCACCTGAATCGGGCTGTTATCGAGCGCATAGCTCTTCACCTTGTCCTCCGGACTCATCCACAGCCGGCTCCCTCCGCGCGGCATCCATTCCTTCTCGCCGCTCTTGCCCAATTGCGCGGCGAACTCGGCGAACAGGTTCGGCCCTCCCACGAAGGCGTAGCGCATGATCCGCGGACCGATGTCGCTCGTGACAATCAGTTCCACCTCGCCGTTGGTGATGCGGTAGCAGTTGGGCCACCCCTTCCATGCCACCTTCTCAATCTTCACCGCCGCGGAGGCGAACAGCGCCGCGGCGAAGAACAGGCCAAGTAACTTACGCATCGCTTCGCATCATATCGCGGTGCGCTCCACGATTGGCAGCAAGGATTGGCAACAATGCCCCATCCAGCCCCTCGTCCGTCCATTCATCCACCTTCACTCCCGCGTGCAGGCTCCATTGCTCCACATGCTCCACCACTCCGCCCGGAGCCACCCGCTCGAGCGGACCCAGCGTTTCCAGCTCCAAAACATCAGCATTCGTGAATGTTTCAAACGAACAGCCGAAATCCGCGTAGCGCTTCGAAGCGTCCGCCGCGTAGCGCTTCAGGAACAGCGTCTCCCCCAGCAGATAGGCGCCCCACGTGTCCGCATTGAAGTGCCCCAGCTTCTGTGGATCGCGATTGCCCGGCTCCTGCCGCAACAGCAGGTACTTCCTTGTGAATCTCCACCTCGCGTCAGCAAGATTCGTGAACGCCCACATCACCAGCGGATGCGTCGGCGGAAGCACTTCGGGATGCGTCCCCCTCGGCGGAAATCCGCTGATGCCCATGCCGCCGGGAGCCATCATCGTGATTACCCACGGCGCAATCTCCATCTCCTCGTCCCAGGCGTTCTTCAGCCGGTGGGTCACTTCCACTTCCGGCCCTCGCGAGGCGAGCCTCACCGAAATCTGCTTCTCGATCCCGCTCTCCTTCTCCACCGGCTGGATTGCCGTCCACACGTCGTCTTCGATCACCACACGCACCGGACCGTTATCCGGCGCATACGTGCGGACGCGGTCCTCGGGGGCCATCCAGATGCGGCTGCCTCCGCGCGGCATCCATTCCTTCTCGCCGCTCCTGCCCATCTGCTCCGAAAGTTCCGCAAACACGTTGCCCGCGCCCGGAAACGCATAGCGCATGATGCGCGGGCCCACGTCGCTGGTGGCGATCAACTCCACATCCCCATTCGAAATGCGGTAGCAGTTCGGCCACCCTTGCCAGCCCGTCTTCTCTATCCGCACGCCCATCTCTATTTCCTCGCCAGAATCGCGTCCACGTGTACCCCCGTGAACTTGCCCTCCACCGACGTAAACCCCGCTTCACGCAACAGCGCTTCGTATTCGTGCAGCGTCCGCTCCTTGCCCTCCGTGCAGCACAGCATGTTCAAAGATTGCATCGTGGTCGAGACGGGTCCGGACCGGTCGTGCCACAACAGTTTTTCGGCGATCAGCAGCCCGCCGCCCGCTGGAAGGCTCGCGTGGATCTTGCCGAGCAGCCCGCGTATCTTCGGTTCGCTCCAATCGTGCAGGATGCGCCCCAGCACGTACAGATCCGCCGCCGGAAGCGGGTCCGTGAAGAAATCGCCGGCGATCAGTTCCACCCGCTCGCCGGCGAACCGGCGCGCTGTCTCGATCACCGGCTGCAAGTCAAACACCGCCGCGCTCAACAGCGGGTACTTCGCCGCCGCCGCCGATGCCAGATGCCCGGTTGCCCCTCCCAAATCCACCAGCCTGCGGAAATCGCTCAGGTCGAATGTCTCCACAATCGCCGGCGAACTCAGCATTCCGAAGCCGTGCATCCCCAGCAGGAAAGTCTCTTTCGCTTCCGGCGTCTGAAAGAAGTGCGAGAAAATCGGCCCGTCCAGGTCGAACGCCTGCTTCCAGCGGTGCGTCCCTTCCTTCACCGCATCTTCCAGGTTGCCCCAAAGATGATAAAGCACACGGTCGGAATAAAGCACGTAGCCGAGCAGCGTCACCGGGCTCGATCGCGTCAGGTACGCCTCCGAAACATCCGTGTTCGAAAATGTATCGCCCTCCCGCCACAACAGCCCGAGGCTGGCGCAGCCATCGAGCAGCCGCTCCAGGGAGTCCGGATTCGCGGATAACTCCGCCGCCATGTCATCCAGTGTGCACGGCGTCCGTTCGAACACGCCGAGCGATGCCGCCGTGAACATGCACTTCGAGCGGCGAAACGCCTCAATCAGATCAACAACAACATTCGCTTCTGTCATGGTTTTCGAAAATGATCATACCCCAGCGGCTGCAACTCGAAGCCTTCAATCCTGATGCGGCCTGCGTGCCCCCGCCTCACCCTGCCGATGCGCGTCAGCGGTACTCCCGCAATCGACCCCGGAGCCTTTCCCCCCGCGGGCAGGGTGAATAGCAGTTCGTAATCTTCCCCTCCGTGCAGCGCCTGCGCCACCGTCGCCCCCGGAAACACCGGCAGGTCGCCATCCAACTCCGCGCTCACTCGCGATTCCACACACAGCCGGTGCAGATCAATCGACAGCCCGTCGCTCAAATCCATACACGAAGTGGCGCCCCACCTTGCCCGAAGCGCCGCGCCGACTTTCAACCGCGGCTCCGGACGCAGGTGCTTCTTCCACGCCTTGCCCTTGCGCGACTCCAACCCCAACGCCGATCCGCCCAGCGCGCCCGAAACATAAATGCCATCTCCTGGTTTGGCCCCGCTGCGCCGCAATGCCGTCCCCGCGGGAGCCGAACCGCACACCACGACGTCCGCCATCACCTTGCCCGCGCGCGCCAAATCCCCGCCCGCCAGCGCCGTCTTCGTTCCCCGCGCCAGTTCCAGCAGCCCTTTGTAGAATCCATCCACCCAGCGCTCATCCGTCCATTCCGCCAGCGCCAGCGATACCAGGCAGAACTTCGGCGCGCCGCCCATCGCCGCAATGTCGCTCAGCCCGCGCGCCAGCGTCTTGTATCCCACATCCGCGGCCACGTGAGTCTCGCGCTGGAAATGCACGTCCTCAATCAGCAGGTCCGTGGTGAACAACAATTCTTCCCCGGCAACCGGCGTGTAAATGGCGCAATCATCGCCGATGCCCAGGCTCAACTGGCGCGAACGCCCCGCGCTACGGCGAATACGTTCCACCAGCGCCAGTTCGCTCTTCATTCCCCCGCCACCACCAGGCCCGACGGCAATTCCTCCCCAAAGATCTTGCCCAGCGCCGCCATGTCGCGCTCGCTCTCCCCCTCGAGCGCCGCCAGCGCGCGTTCGTTATCGCCCAGCGCTTTTCGCGCCAGCGCCAGCGTGCCTTCGGAAAGATCGCGCGAGGCGTCGCCCGTGCGCATCGCCAGCGCCGCAATCGCATCGCCCGTGTTCTTCGCCTTCGCCAGAGCCTCCACCCACCGCGACACCGTAGTCGCCGGCAACACCTGGTTGATCGGCCCATAAAACAACCGCCGCGCCCCCAGCCGCGACAGGCACCACAGGTCGCTCTCCCGGAATTCGCCCGACTTCACCCGCTTCACCAGCGCTTCCCCAAGCTCGGTCTTCGTATGCATGGGCAGCAATTCCAAACTCGCCGCCGTGCGCCACATCTCGCGCACCAGGCTCGAATTCACCCGCGGCGGCTTCCTCTGCCCCCTCGGCAGCAGATACTGCGCAATGCGCTGGTAGATATCCGCCTGCTGGTTGCGGTTCAGCCCTCCGGCCACCCGCCCCCAGAAAATCCACCATTCAATCTCGCACTGCACCTGATTTCCAAATTGAAGCCCGCCCGCATAGACCCGCCGCGCCTGCTCAATGCGCAGGTCGTCGCCTGGAAAACCGAATCCCGGCCGCAGGCAGAAGCCCGTCAGGTTCAACCAGCGCGCCTCGTACGATGCCCCGCGTTTTCTCCCTTCGGCATTTTCCAGCAGCCGGTCCGCCAGCCGCCGGATGGTGCTCGAAGGCCATGAATTGCGCCCCAGCGCCAGCGTCTGCTCGAGCTGCGATGGCAACTCGTGCGGCTGACCCTGCCCTCCCGCGGCAAACGTGTTCACCACTAGCTGCTCCGCCGCCGCCAGCGCCTCTTCGGTCACCACCGCCGCCGCCTTCCGCACCGTAGCCTCGGCGCGTTTGCGCAACTCGAATTGCAGCCGCCAGCGCTGCTCGCTCACTTTCGATTCCGCCCAGATGTCCAGCGTGCCCACCTCGGTCAGCCGCGCGCCCAGCTTCACCGGGATCATCCGCTCTTCAATCTTCTTCCCGAACCGGATCACCGCATTCAACGGAGCGTGCATGTGGAGCCCGCTCTCCACCTCCTCCGGCGTGAACTCCACCACGTCCCCCAGTTTGTCTTCCGTGCGTGTCAGCGAACTGTACAGCCTGAAGGACACCGGCCGGTTGGCCACCAGTTGCAGCCCTTCCAGATCGAGATCGAGCGTGCTGCCTTCTTCCGTCCCGCGCGGAGCCAGACACACCGTTCGCACCTTCTCGCCTTCGCCTCCAATGCCGATGAAATACGCCCGGGGCAATCCGCCGCGCACCAGAACCCCGCTGCCGCCGTGGCGCACATACGAGTAATACGCCGCTCCCACCGCCACCGCCAGGTCCAGATCCTGGTTCTCAAACACAGCCGGCCGCGCCCCGTACCATTTCTCCACTACATCCGCCACCCGATCGCGGCAGATCTGCGGAATGAAGAAGCCGCCATTGAACAGGATGGCGTCGATCTTCTCCACCCCGGCGCCGCCCAGGAACGCCGCCAGATGCCGCGTCACCGCCGGATCACTCACATAGGGCAGCCCCAGTTCGCGGAACAGGCTCTTCTTTTCTTCCTTCGGCTGATCGCCCAAATTGCAGAACGGGAGAAACCCTTCCAGCGTCAACTCGAGCGCCTCTTCCCTTAGGATCTCCGTCCGCATCGTGCCGCCGATGAGCGACGAGCCCCCGCCGAGCACCGTGATCTCCGCGCTCTTGCGATTCGCGTCCATCAGCAGTTTCTCTTTTGCCGCCGCGCACTGCCGCCGGAGTGCGCTCCGCTGCCGTACCGAAAGCGGCTTGCCGAGTTTCGCCTCCACCAGCCAGGCAAGCGTCAAATCCAGGTTGTCGCCGCCGAGCAGCAGGTGTTTCCCCACAGCCGTGCGCGTGAAATTCACGCGGTCGCCCTCTCTGCTTACCCGGATCACGGTGAAATCGCTGGTGCCGCCCCCGACGTCGCACACCAGCACGGTCTGTCCGTCAAACAACGACTTCTGCGATTGCGAAAGATGATTGGCAATCCACGAATAGAACGCCGCCGCCGGCTCTTCCAGCAGCGTCAGGTTTTCGATGCCTGCCTGCCGCGCCGCGGCCACCGTCAACTCCCGCGCCTCTTCA
>JADLBD010000012.1 GCA_020847975.1 Bryobacterales bacterium
CACCGCGGCCCGCACCGCTCCCGGATGCCGTCTGGATCAACCCTCCCAAACCCGGCCCGCCGGAGGGAGGCGAAACTCACTAATTTATGCGGGCACGTGTCTCAAAGTCGTTGACAAGTTCCGGTTCTACGGGCTCGCCGCCCTTCGCCGGCATTAAGTAAATACTCTGTGGATACACAGTATAGGCAACTCTGGCGCCATCCGGAGAGATTTTGGGGCGAGCCTCTATGTTCGAAAGTGTAGTTTCCTTCGCGGTGGTGAGATCGCGAAGCCGAATGGCGCTCTGAACAGGGTCATGTTGGCTGTACACAAGCCAGCGGCCATCCGTCGAAACCGACGGGTTATACTGTGAACCGCTGGAATGGGGCAGTCGCTCCATCTTGCCCGCAGCTTTCCCCGTGGCTTGATCGATCTTCAGCTTCCATAGGTGGTAGACCGATTGGCTGCTTTGAAAAACCAATTGCGAACCGGTCCCGGCTCGCACGAAGGTAACCGAACTCCCCAAGGTGAGCGGACGCGCGGGTCCGGTGGCTTTCCAGTTCGGTCCCGACAGATCGAGTTCCCAGATGCGCCCGTCGCAGGGAAGCAAGATCTTGCCGTCCGCGGGATCCGCGTTGCGAAAGTAGGAACCGACTTGGGCTGCTTGCAGCTTCCATTGTGCCGCGAGAATCTCGGATGCTCCAGTCCTCACGGAAGGTCCACTCTCGACAGAAGTAACCCACACATCGCGCGCCGGGTCATTCGTGGCGGGCGACCCACTGAACAGGATGTGCCTTCCGTCGGGAGAGAAAGAAGGCCAGCAGGCCCAGGGAACATCCGTTGCCAGTTCCTTCGGCTTACCTCCGCGAACCGGAATGACATAGATTTTCGACGGCGCCTGGAAATTGCCCCCTACACAGTAGGCGATGGATTTCCCGTCCGGCGAGAATCTCGGCCGTATCGCTCCGCGAACGAGCAGCCGTTCCTCGCCGCCTAGAGTGGGAACCACGTAAATTCCCCCGCCATCCCGTGAGGAGTAGAATGCAACCTGACCACCGTCGGGTGAGAAATCGGGCATCTCATCATTCGCCTCATGCGTGGTGAGCCGAATGGGCTGACCGCCTTCCGTCAGCGGATGAACCCAGATATCCAGGTGCTTTCCCGTCGCCCGATCCGATGCATACGCCACAAACTTTCCATCGTGCGAGAGGACTGGCGTTACGGTCACGCCATCGTCAGCCGTGAGAGGGTGCATTGCCAGTTGCGGTGTGGTCTTCGGCAGCCTGACCATCGCCCACCACAAACCGGCCGCGGCAGCGAATAAGAGAATAACCGCGGCGGCACCGGAATACCGGTTCCACCGGGGAATCCCGCCAGCAGTGGAACCCGGCGGCAACGGTGCTGCCGTCGAGGGATTGGGGTCAGGCCCCGGAATCGCGGGCCGCGCAAGCTGACCGATAAACCGGTACCCTCTCCGCGGAACTGTTTCGATATAGCGTGGCGTTGCCGCCGAGTCTCCCAGCGCCTCGCGAATCTTGTTGATTGCGGCGTTCAACCCATGGTCGAAGTCAACGAATGTGTCCTCGCCCCACAACAGGTTCCGGAGTTCCTCCCGGGTGACGATCTCGCCCGGCCGGGAAACCAGGTGGTGAAGAATGCGAAACGGTTGTTCGGCCAGTTTCAGCCGGATCCCGCTTTTACGCAACTCGGCCAACTCGGGATTCAGTTCGAAAACCCCGAAACGAATCGAACGATCTTGCGGATCAGTCTGGGACAATTTCGGACTCCCGGATCAGTGAAGACGATCGATTATAACACGCGCTTTTTCCGCTTATGACCTTAATTGAGAAATACCAGTTACCCCTTTATCTTCTGGCTGTTAGCCGCCGAGAATCGAGGAAATCCCGCGATGAGCCATTTTCGGGCCGGCGCCCATGGAGGTAGCAGCCGCCAAGCCCCAAAGTGCGGTCATGTCATGACGCACTTTCTGGTTGTTTACGGTTTCCATTGCCAAGCCCTGGGGAGGGCAACTCATTCCAGCGGAGGTGTAGGTTCGGCTGCTCCCGAAGCGGCCTTACGACGGGCTGATTCGGCCTGGGTCCGCATAGCTCGGGTTTGTGTATCCGGCGGAGAAGAACGCTCCTCGCTACTTGGCGACGGTGCTCTACGACCGGGTCGAACGGGCAGGCCGGGAACTACAACATTCCATTGCCCCTGCTTGTCGGAGTCGATGATCCTGATGTTCTGGCTTGCCGCCCTAACAGGATCGCATTGTTGTCACCTCCGATCTGAAGACAATGCCCAGGCATTTCGAGGATTTTCTTAAGACGCACGGCGACTGTCCGGGCGTCTTTCTGGTAAAGCAGAGCGCTCCGCTGGCGGATGTGATCGAGGAGTTTGCCATGGTCTGGGCCGCCTCGGACGCTGGCGGAATGGAGGAATCGGATCATCGAGATTCCGCAATAACAACGCAGGCTGGTGGATGGCTATCTCTGTGATTCACCAATCCAAACGTTGCTGGTGAATTCCCAGACACCGAAAATCAGCGTATCCGTAAACGGCGCGGGACCGAAGTTCTGATTTTCGGGATCCAGCCCCATGCGGGTTCCATGCACGTGTTGGACCGCAAAAGCTTGTCCCTTGGGCCTCTTGGTAGCAGGATCGAGAGGTTGCGCCCAGATACATCGGAAGCCGTCATGCCGGCTCCCCATGTACAGGAGATTGCCATCGCGCGACCACCAAGGCCTGGTATCGAGAGCGTCACTGACGCGAATCCAATCGCTCTCCCCAGCCGCTTTTCCATCCCGGAGTGGAGTGATCCACAGCGGGCTTTGCCCATCATGCGGCATGGCGAACGCCACCCAGTGCTGGTCGGGCGAGATCTGCGCGGTGTAAATGGAGTATTTCGGATGTTGCAGGAACACAGAAGATTGCCGGGTGTCCGGATCAAGAAACGCAAAGCGTCCGGGGCTTCCATACCAGTAAATGATCTTCTTACTATCCGGGGTCCATCCAAACACCGAGGTGCTTCGATTCTCGCCTGGGGCAACCAGTTGCGCTGGTTCGCCGCCCTTCGCCGGCATCAAGTAGATGCTGTCTGGAAACACACTGTAAGCAACCCGGGCGCCATCCGGAGAGATCTTTGGGCGAGCGTCGGTTTTCAAAAGTGTAGTTTCCTTCCCGGTGCTGAAATCGCGAAGCCGAATGGCGCTCTGAACGGGGTCATACTGGCTGTACGCAAGCCAGCGGCCATCAGCGGAAACGGACGGGTTGGACTGTAATCCGCCGGAATGGGGCAAGCGCTCCATTTTGCCCGCGGCTTTCCCCGTGGTCTCATCGATTTTCAGCTTCCAAAGGTGGTAGACCAATTGGCTGCTCTGAAAAACCAATTGCGAGCCGGTCCCGGCTCGCGCGAAGGTAACCAAACTCCCCAAGGTGAGGGGACGCGCCGGCCTGGTGGCTTTCCAGTCCGGTCCCGACAGATCGAGTTCCCAGATGCGTCCGTCGTAGGAAAGCAGGATCTTGCCGTCCGCGGAATCCACGCTGCCAAAGTAGCCACCGAGCTTGGCTGTGCTCAGTTTCCATTGTTCAGTAAGGATCTCGGATGCTCCTGTCCTTATGGAAGGTCCACCAGCGACAGGAGTGACCCACAAATCGCGCGATGGGTCATTCGTGGCGGGCGACCCACTGAACAGGATGTGCCTTCCGTCGGGAGAGAAAGCCGGCCAGCAGGCCCAGGGGACATCCGTTGCCAGTTCCTTCGCCTTACCCCCGAGAACCGGAATGATATAGATTCTCGAAGGCGTCATGAAATTACCCCCTACACAGTAGGCGATGGATTTCCCGTCCGGCGAGAATCTCGGCCGTATCGCTCCGCGCACGAGTAGCCGTTCCTCGCCGCCCAGAGTGGGAACCACGTAAATTCCCCCGCCATCCCGAGCGGAGCGGAACACAACCTGACCACCGTCGGGCGAGATATCGGGGGACTGATCAGTCGCCTCATGCGTGGTGAGCCGAATGGGCTGGCCTCCTTCCGTGAGCGGATGAACCCAGATATCCAGGTTTTTCCCCGTCGCTCGGTCCGATGCATACGCCACAAACTTTCCATCGTGCGAAAGAACTGGCTCGATGGTCACCCCCTCATCAGCAGTGAGAGTATGCATGGCGAGTTGCGAATTGGTTTTCGGAAGCCTGACCACCCCCCACCACAAACCAACCGCGGCGGTGAGCAAGAGAATAACGGCGGCGGCAACGGAATAGCGGTTCCACCGGGGAATCGCGCCCGCGGTGGAACCCGGCGGCAATGGTGCTGCCGAAGAGGGATTGGCGTCAGGTCCCGGAATCGCGGGCCGCGCAAGCTGACCGATAAACCGGTACCCCCTCCGCGGAACTGTTTCGATATAGCGTGGCGTTGCCGCCGAGTCTCCCAGCGCCTCGCGGATCTTGTTGATTGCGGCGTTCAACCCATGGTCGAAGTCAACGAAGGTGTCCTCGCCCCACAACAGGTTCCGGAGTTCCTCCCGGGTGACGATCTCGCCCGGCCGGGAAACCAAGTGGTGAAGAATGCGAAACGGTTGTTCGGCCAGTTTCAGCCGGATCCCGCTTTTACGCAACTCGGCCAACTCGGGATTCAGTTCGAAAACCCCGAAACGAATCGCACGATCTTGCGGATCAGTCTGGGACAATTTCGGACTCCCGGATCAGTGAAGACGATCGATTATAGCACGCGCTTTTTTTCGCTCATGACCTTAATTGAGAAATGCCGGTTACTCCTTTATTTTCTGCCTACTAGCCACTGAGGTCGAAGAAATTTCACGATGAGCCATTTTCGAGCCGGCACCCATGGAGGTAGCCGCCGCCAAGCCCCAAAGTGCGGTCATGTCACGACGCACTTTCTGGTTGTTCCTGACCATGCTGCCTGCATTCGCCTATGCCGCCGATCTGCCCACCATCACCGTTCATCTCTACGACCTGGCAGGGGCTCCGAACGGGATTCTGGACCAGGCAATCGACACCACCAACCACCTCTACGCCGGGACAGGTGTCGAATTGAAATGGGACCGGCAGACGGCTTCCATAGCCAAGCCTGGGGAGGGCAACTCATTCCGCCCCAGCGCCACGCCGTCGGAAGTGTCGGTTCGGCTGCTCCCAAAGGAGCTTTCCGACGGGCTGGTTCGATCCGGGTCGGCAAAGCTTGGGTTCGTCTATCCATCGGTGGACAACGGTTATCGATACCTGGCGACGGTGCTCTACGACCGGGTTGGGCGGGCAGCCAGGGAATTGTACGATATTCCATTGCCCCAGCTCCTGGGCTACATCATGGCTCACGAAGTGGGCCACCTCCTGCTGGGACCAAACGCGCACGCAAGAGGAACCCTCATGGCCTGCCCGTGGGATACTGACGAATTCCGCTTCGTCAAACGCGACCAACTCCGCTTCAATCAGAAGCAGACGGCTCAACTTCGCTCTCAGGCATCCGCTCGTATCGAGGCCGCCACATCGCGGCTAAAGGCTGAGGCCGCGAGACCCATTCCTCCAGGAAATTGAGGGAAGAACCTGGTCAAGGAATCGGGCGTGCTGATCAGATCGGTTGACACTCGGACAGAACTGTCCGAGACTGAAGTGGTGAAGGGCGCGGAGTTCGAGCGGAGAGTCCGGAAACTGGCGCGGAGTCGCAAGATCACCTGCCAGTTTGTGGCCGGCAGGGGAAAAGGTAGCCACGGCCGCCTCTATTTCGGCGACGAATTCACCACCCTCAAGGATCGCAGGAAGGAGGTTGGCCGCGATCTGCTGGCCAAGACGTGCGCGGATCTAGAGATTGATCCGCACGAGTTGCAGGAGGAAAACGAATGTTCCTGTTTCGCTATCCCGCGAAATTCACGGTTGGCGCGGGCGGTCGCGTGTTAGTCGAGTTTGTCGATCTGCCGCGTGTGGCTACTGACGGTAAAGACGAGCGCGAGGCAATGGAAGAAGCCATGGATGCCCTCGGCTCCGATCTCTCCATCCGCCTGTCCCGCCGGGAAGAGATCCCAGCGCCCTCGCCTGCAAAGCGGGGCCAGCGCCAGGTGCCTGTGCCGCTCTGGCTGGCGCCGAAACTCGCGCTCTTCCTGTCCATGCGTGAACAGCGCGTCAGCAACTCCGAGTTGGCGCGCCGCCTGGGGCTGCATGAGCGGGTGGTTCGCCGCATGCTCGATCCCAAACACGCCACCAAGGCCGAGAAAATCCAAGCCGCCCTTACGGCCCTGGGCAAGCAAATGGTCGTGGAAGTCCGCGATGCCGCCTGAGGCGTGCTCCGCCATGAACCGCGGGGCCGGGATGGACACACCTATGAGGCTCGCCGATTGCCCAGCCCCTCGGCGATCATTGCCGTAACGAGCGTGTGGCTGACGCCCTCCTGCCTTGCACGCGCAACCAGGCGGGCGTGCAGGCTTCGCGGCACACGTTGCCGCCACTGCCCGGTCGACGAGGTCCACAAAGACCGTGGGTTGGAGCGTGATCCGGCAGAGCGGGTCTCACCGGCGGTTGGCGCGGAAAGGATGGCCGAAGTACACCTTTGCCCACCTCCGCCACATCACTTACTTGGGCAGCCCGAAACAGTACACGTTCGAGTCATGGTCCACGGCAAACACTTTCCCATTGGACACCGCCAGCCCGGTGAAATGCACCCAGGAAGTCATGGCATCGCCGCTGTTGTACAATTCCTTGCCGGTCCAGGCATCCAGCGCTTTCAGCACGGCCGGATGCGTGTTTTCCAACCGCCGCGCCTCGCCGCCCTTCTGCACCGCGTTCTCGCCGGTGGACAGCGCAAACACCACTCCGTTGGCGATCACCACCCCGTCGGGAAGATCAAAATCGCCGGAAATCCACGCCGGCTCCATCACGGGATTGTGCGTTTGCGGATCCGCTACCACCTTGAACGCCATCACGCTGCCGTGCGGAGTCGCGCCGTTGGTGATGGGAAACTTCGGCCCCGCGGCTGCGGGCGGGCCGCCCATGGGCACGTACAACCAGGTCTGCCCGGTCTCATCCCGGGCTGTTGACAGGCCGCCCCAAATGCCCAGGCCCTCACAGCAGACAGCTTTGTCATTGCCCAGCCTGGGGGACACATACAGCGGCGTCTGGTGATCGGCGCCTCCCAGGTTGTCGGCATCCAGAAGAGTGACCACGCCTTCCTTGGCGCCGTGCGCCACCAGGTTGCGGTTGCGCCAACCGAAGTACACCGGACTCGCCGACCCCAGGTCGAAATCCTTCTTCCGCAGATACTGCCAGTTGGGGGGCAGATAGTAATCCACCAGGTTCAACTCACCCACTGATACAGCCGCAACCGTGTTGGAGTAGTCTCCGGCGATGGGATCGAAAAAGCCGTCGGCTGTCCCGCCATAAACACGTCCGTTCGAGCCGATCACAGGGCCGCCTCTTCCCCAGATTCCTGCGGTGTTGGTGTTGGAAAGCAGCATCTGGCGCACCACCGGATGATGCGCATCCTTGACATCCACCGCATAGAATCCCGAGATGCCGTTTCCGCAGCCCTGCGCCAGCACGGTGTAGATGGTTCCATCCATCAGGTTGAGGCTCCAGTTCTTGGAGTACGGCGCCACGAACTGCACCGGGCCGTAGCGCACCCGGCCGCTGCCGAGATCGAACCCGTAGAGCGCCCCGTCGCCAGCGATCACGTATAGCCGGTTGGTGCTCTTGTCGATGACCGGCGTCGCGGTAATGCCGTTGGGGCACAGAAACGTGCCCTGGTATCCGCCTTTGCCGGGCAGCACCACGTACTTGAATTGGTGGCTCCACAACTCCTCGCCCGTCTCCGCATCCAGAGCGAACACGGTCCCGCCGATACCGGCTACGTAGACCACCGAACGCGGCCCGCGAGATGTCGAGATGTCGCCGGCCACCACCGGAGCCGTCAAGGCCGACAGGCTGTAAGACGCGTTCTTGAGCTTGGCCTTCCATTTCAAGCCGAGATTCGATACGTTGCCGGGCGCCAGCGTCGTTTCCTCGAAAGCCCAGCCGTCGCGCTGGGGGCCGTGGGCGAAGGTGAGCCAATCCCCAGCCATGCAGGCTGCCGCCGGCAGCAGCGCCAGGACTGCCGCGGCGCACCAGGTCTGTGAAAAGAGATTCATGGCAAGACCATGAGTATACTCCGTATCGAAACAACGCCGGGTCAGGACCGCGAGCCCAACGCGCACGGTGCGGCAATCGCGCCGCGGAAAATTTGAGATGATGACGGGCTAATGTCCGTCAACAAAATCGAAGACCTGCCGCGGAGGCTCGGGCTGCTCGATGCCACGACAACCGTCATTGGGACGATGGTCGGGGGCGCCATCTTCATCATTCCCGCCAACATCGCCAAGGAGATCCCCTCCATCCCGCTTATCTTGATCATCTGGGTGTTGACCGGGCTCATCTCGCTCTTCGGCGCGCTCGCCTACGCGGAACTCGGCGCGATGCTGCCGCATTCCGGCGGACAGTATGTTTACCTGCGCGAGGCCTATGGCCCGCTGCCGGCGTTCGTCACCGGCTGGGTATTTTTCCTCATCATCAATTCCGGATCAATCGCCGCGGTCTCCGTGGTCTGCGCCACCTATCTTTCCTACCTGCTGCCGGGGATCCCCGGATTGATGCGCTGGGCGCCCGCCGCGCTCATCTTCGCGCTATCGGCCGTCAACTACCTGGGTGTGCGCCAGGGTGCGCGGGTGCAGAATCTGTTCACGTTCTTCAAGCTGGCGGGCCTCGCTCTGCTCATTCTGGGGGCAATTTTCTTTCAGGGCCCCTCCTCGCTCCACTGGAATATGCCGGAGCGCCTCTCCTCCACGGCATTAAGTTCGGCCATGCTCGGCGCGTTTCTCGCCTACGACGGCTGGCACTATATCGCCTTCGTCGCCGGCGAAGTGATCCACCCGCGCCGCAATCTTCTGTGGTCGCTCGTCATCGGCGTCGTCGCTGTAATGGCCGTCTATCTGGCTGTGAACATCGCTTACTTTCATGTGCTCCCCATCGGCGTGATCGCGTCCAGCGAGCGCGTCGCGGCCACCTCCGCCGAGCAAACCATCGGGCCGTTTGGAGCCACCATCGTCACCTTGACGATTCTGCTTTCCACCACCGGCGCAGCCAATGGAGCCATCATGACATCGCCTCGCGTCTACTTCACACAGGCCCGCGATGGCCTCTTTTTCCGCAAGCTGAGCGAAATCCACCCCAGGTTCCTGACGCCCTCAGTATCCATCCTCACGCAGGGTCTCTGGGCGAGCTTCCTGGCCGCCACAGGCTCCTACGTCACGCTGATCTCCTACGTCCTGTTCATCGCCTGGATCATTCACGCGCTGACGGTGCTGGGCCTGATCGTCCTGCGCCGCAAACACCCCGAATGGGAACGCCCCTATCGAGTGTGGGGATACCCTTGGGCGCCGCTCCTGTTTGTTGCGTTTGCCGCGTGGTTCGTGGTGACAACCCTCGCCGCCCGGCCCGCCTCGTCGATCGCCGGGATGGGAATCATGGCGGCAGGCGTGCCCATTTATTACTTTTGGCGCAAGAAGAAGTGATTGGCTGGTACATCGTTTTGCGCGGGGGAGTATACTCCTGCTCAGGGAGAGCCATGAAGAGGCGATGACACGGCGGAACCTGAACTTTGCGCTCTCGGGCGGAGCATCCATCGCCCTGCTGGGAAGTCACTCCGTCTCGTGGCCCCAGACTCGCAAGCCGCTGCTTGGCTTCAAGCAGTACGGCATGAAGAAGCTTCCCGTTCGTGAGGCCATCCGTCAAATCGCCAGGATCGGCTACAAGGCCGTGAGCCTGACGTTGATGCCAACCTGGGACACCGAACCGAAGCTGTTGAGCAAGACGGACCGGGCGGAGATCCGAAAGCAGATCGGCGACCTGGGATTGGTGCTGTCCTCGGTTCAAGAGAGCCTGCGGTTAGCGGGACCGGACGGAAGCAGCAGGAGCAACCTGGATCATCTGCGCGCCGCGGCTACCATTGCGCATGAACTATCGCCCGGAGCGCCGGCGGTGATCGAGACGCCAGTGGGCGGCCGGCCGGAGAAGTGGGCAGAGACCAGGCACGGGATGGCCGAGGAATTGGGCGAGTGGGCGAAGACCCTGGAACCACTCAGGACGGCGCTTGCAATCGAAGGACATGTGGGTACGGCGCTGGACCGGCCGGAGAAAGTGCTGTGGTTGTTGGATCAGGTGAAAAGCCCTTGGATCGGAAATCTATTCGATTACAGCCACTATCATCTACAGGGCCTGGACCTTCGGGAGACGCTACGGCAACTGGCGAGCCGCACGATGTTGCATCACGTAAAAGACAGCACGGGAAATCCGCAGAAATTCCGGTTCCTGCTGCCGGGCGACTCGGGGGAGATCAACTACAGGGAGTACGCGCAAGTCCTCGGCGAAATCCACTACCAGGGGCCCTTGCTGCTCGAGGTCAGCGCCCAGATCTTCAACCAGCCGGGTTATGACGGACTGGCAGCCGCGAAGCGCTGTTGGGATAATATGGCCCCGTATTTCGCCTGAAACGCGCAGCGGGAAAGGAAAGCAACGGTATATGTCAGAAAACGGCATCTCCAGACGGCATTTCTTCCATGGAGCGCTCTTTGCCGGTGCGGTTCCGGCGGGCGGTTTCGGCAGTGTACCCGCACTGACGCAGCTTGGCTACAAGTCCCCGAACGAGAAACTGAACCTGGCGGCGATCGGAGCGGGCGGCCGGGGACTGGTTGACCTGCGCAGCGCCGCCGCGGGCGTCGAGAACGTGGTTGCCCTCGCCGACGTCGATTTCACCCGCGCCGCGCCGGGTTTCGCTGCCTGGCCGAAGGCCGCCAGGTACAAGGACTACCGGCGTATGCTCGACAGGCAGGCAAAGGAGATCGACGCCGTGGTCATCGCCACCGCGGACCACATGCATGCCACCTGCGCCCTGGCCTGCATCGAAGCCGGCAAGCACGTCTACGTCGAGAAACCCCTGACGCGCACCACTTGGGAAGCGCTCCTGCTGAGAGATGCGGCCGCGAAATATCCGAAAGTCGCGACACAAATGGGGAACCAGGGTTACTCGCATGATGCGACGCGGGTGGCCTGCGAGATCATCTGGTCGGGAGAAATCGGCGAAGTGACAGAGGTCCATGCCTGGTCCGGCAGACCCGAATGGCCGCTGGGGATGCAAAAGGCTCCGCCTCCTACCCAGGTCCCGGATGCGCTGGACTGGGATTTGTGGCTGGGCGGCGCGGCCTGGCGTCCCTACTCCGCCGGCGATGATGACTACAAGGCGGTCATCGCGCCCTACGCCGGGGCGATGGCGAAAGAGGAAGTGCGGCGAGCTTACGCCGGGTTCTATTGCCCTTTCGTCTGGCGGGGCTTTTTCGATTTCGGCACTGGCCACTTTGGCGACTGGGGAGTGCACGTCCTCGGCCCCGCGAACTGGGCGCTGCAACTGAGCCTCGAGAGCCTCATCAGCGTGGAGGTGATCAAACAGGAGGGGACCAGCCCCATTACCTACCCGAGAAAAAGCGCTGTTAAGTACGAATTTGGCCCGCGCAAAAACATGCCCCCGGTCACTGTCTACTGGGAAGATAACGTCCAGGGGGATGCCTACCTTCCACCGGGGATGAGCGCTGCCGAGGCGCGCAAGATCCCGGGCGCCGGACCACAAGTCGGCCCCGATTTCGGTGGAAGGGTCGCTGCCGGCGGGGGGCAGCACAGCAGCGGGTACAACTGCATCTTCGCCGGCTCGAAAGGCTATCTGGGCACCAGCGGGCGAGGCGAAGGCGTCGGCCTGCTTCCCGGTTCCCGCTGGGCGGACTACAAGCTCCCGAACGTATACCTGGCTCGCTCGCCCGGCCCCAGCGCCGGCGACAACGCTGCCAACTGGGACATTTCCGCTCACACGCACGACTGGATCCGCGCCTCAAAGGGAGGCGCTCCGGCCTGCTCCAACTTCAGCATCGCCGGCCCCTTCACAGCCTGGGTCGTGCTCGGCGCGGTGGCTGCTCACTATCAGGGCAAACTGCTATGGGACAACGCCAGGATGCGGTTCTCGAACAACAACGACGCATCCCGATGGATCAGGCCCGCTTTCCGAAAAGGGTGGGAGATCAGACTCTGAGGAGCCGCAGAATCAACTCCTGGAGCACCCGGAAGCTGCTCTCGACGAATTCCGGTTTCACTGTTTCCGCGCGATCTTCCGGCCGGTGCCACAGCGGCAGCGTCCGCGCATCATCGCCCCGGCTGTTCAGGTGAACCGTCCTGGCGCCCGCCGCGAGAAACGGCGCCGAATCCATCGTGTCATCCCGCGGGAACACTTTGGGTTCGGCGTGAATACCCAGATCGTGATGAATGTCGAGAATCGTTTGCGCGAGCTTGCCGTCGGTGGTATTGATCTGTAGATTCGGCCCGTAGGTCAACGAGTCCAGATTCACGCAAATCTTGACATCGCCGAGCGTGCCGCGCTTTTGTCGTGTCTGTGCGTAGTGTCGCGCGCCCAGGAAGGCAAGTTCTTCCCCCGCCGTCGCAAGAAAACTTAGCGTCTTCCCGGGGCGGGTTCCGGAGACGGCATGAGCCAGCATGAGCATGGTGATGAGAGACGCGGTGTTATCGTTGGCGCCGGGCGTATTGTACTTCGTGTCCGCGTGCGCCACCACCATGATTTCGTCCTTCGAATCACCGGGCAGCACCCCGGCAATGCTGCTCGTCTTGACGCCGGGAATCCACTTCACGCGCGCCCGCGCTTTCACCGGCAGATTCTCCCGCACCGCACGGTCCAACGTCTCCACATCCTGCCTGCCGAGATTGAACAGGGGAACGCTGTCCTTGCCCGAGTGGCTCGATACAATCGCGCGGCCGAACTCGCTGATGCCGGCTCGGGCAAGCACGGTTCCTGATTTTGGATCCACAACTTCGTTCTGGCCGTTCTTCCTCAGCACGCCGCGAATCCCGCTGTCCGGAGTGCCTGGACTGTTATCGGCCACAAAGGTTTCCAGGCGCCGCCCACCCACCTCGAACAGCGGTTCGCCCACCGGCGCCCACCTTCGAAATTCGAGCGTGTCCCGCGATACCACCGGCAGACAGCGCTCCATCTCGCGCTGGATAATGGATGCGCCGGCATCATATTCCTTGCTCCCGGATGGCCTCGGGCCGATTTCCGTACACAGCGCCCGCAACATGCCGCGCAGATATTCCGCCCGGCCTTCGGCGGTAGCAACCAGATGGCGGGCGTGTTTTTGGGCTGCGCCGCCAACCAGAGGCCACGCGAGCAGGGAGAGTAACTCGCGCCGGTCCATCAGCAACGCTACCACGGCATTCCGCGTTTGGTGAGCCGCCTCCCCGCGTTCGCCGTGGCTTCGTCTCCCGAGCCGATCATGATCCCTTCCTTCAGATTCGCCTGGATTGTCGGCAGGCGCACGCCGTCCAGGAAGAACTTCTTGTTCGCCTTGACAGCCTGGAACACCTTCGCCCTCATCTCGAGCATTGCCGGCGGATACGGTTTGGAATGATCCACCGTGAGCTTGAGCGACCACGACATGTCGCCCGGACCCCACTCCGCAAAGGCAATGCCGGGAACGGCCACCGAACGCGACACGTTGGCAACCGCGAAACGGTCCTCCACCTTCAGGCCCAGCAGAATCTCGCCCTTGGGATTCAACGGCCAGGTGTCGGCTACGCGTATGTACTGCTCGCCGGAGATCCCCCAGATTTGGGACGCATAGCCCTGGCTGCCGCTGCCGCGGGTGCCTTCCCCCAAGCCCGCCGCGGCGTTCTGAAACGGATAGCGCGAGGCCTCCACGAATGCCCGTACTCCCTCAGGCGATCGCGCGTGACACATCAGAATGCCGTGTACACCCGTGCCCAGCACCTGCTGAATCATCCACGCATTCGCCCGCACCGTCGCTTCATCGGAGACCACCACCGGCAGCGTCACAATCACGGCGGGTGTCCGATGGCCGCTCCTGGTTGGGCCCGCGTCCACCAATCCTTTCATGAAGGCCCGCAGCGCGCTGATGTCGAATGCGCCGTGTTCCATTTCGTAGTTGATGTAGTCGGCCCACGTCTTTGCGAGCTTCCGGCCTTCTTCGTAGCCGCCCCCGCTGGTGGTTGTGTAATAAATCGGCTGGCCCTGTTCGAGCAGCTCAATCGCCTTATTGATGCGTTTCGGCTTGTAGGGTTCCGCGCCAAACAGCGCAAGATGGATCGAGAGGAGAAAAGTAAAAGCGCGAATCATTGTCATCTTGCGGTAGATTCTACAACAAAAGCGCCGGCGCGATGGAACGACCCTATTCGATCGCCATCCTGTCGAGACCCTTGCCCGTAGCCTTGAGGGGAGTGGCCCCCGCCTTGGATCCGTTCACCTGCAGGATATAGGCAATGATATCGGTGTAAGTGCCGGCTGCCAGCGACCCCGGTTGTGAGGGAGGCATCGTCGTACGGACGCGATCGAACAGTGCGCGGACGCTGCGGTGGGACCACTTGCCCTTGAAATACTCGCCGGCGAGCGGTGTACCATAAGCGCCATTCTTCAAGGTGCTGCCATGACACACCGCACATGTGGCGTCATAGGCTGTCCTGCCATTGGCTGCCTGCGCTTCCGTGAATTGTGGCGCGATTCCGCCAACGATTGGCGCCGGGCTCGGCGCGCCATCCCGCGGCTTCGTCCCACTCACCTGGCGTGGTTGCTCCTCTGCTTCAGGCGCTCCCTCGCCGGTATAAGTAAAGGCGAGGATCGAGCCGGGATTCTCCATGGTCGAGGTTGTCCCGGCGTCTTTCGCGCCTGCAACCCCGCCAGGATCGGTGGCAATATAGATTGTCCTGCCGTCCGGGCTGATGGCAGTATCGCGAAACCGGTTCTCGGACTGGAAATAACGCGAAAAATGACCGGCTGCTGATTTCCCATCGGAAGTGAGCGGCAGAACATACAACGAACCGCGTTTCAGGGTAGCTGCCAGCAGCACGTGCCCCCAGCCCAGGACACCTGTTCCCTTCGAGGCATAGTACTCCACGCTCGACAATCCGACGGTCGGCCAACAGATAAAATCGACACCCCCGCAAGCCGGATCCGAAAAGTTAAACCCCGTCGGCACGGTGAACATGGTCGCCAGCGGATTGACAAACGGCTTGCGGTAGTCGGATTCCCGATCCCGCGGAATCGACGGCGGGATCGAGATATCATCGTACTTCCTCTGTGAGCAGGGTGGTTTCCGCGCATCTCCCCACCGGACATATTGATACGCTTTGTCGTCCTTGAATCCGGCGACATGCGGCCATCCATAGTTCGAGCCCGGCGTCAGAATATTGATCTCGTCATCCGTCTTTGGCCCGTGTTCGGCGGAATAGATTACACCATTCGCGCCGATGTCCAGTCCTTGCGGGTTGCGGTGTCCGTAGGTGAACACGTGGCTGACGACGCCGTTCAACCTGGGATTGTCCGCCGGGATCGAGCCGTCCAAATTGATCCGGAGCGATTTTCCAACGTAGGCGGCGTAGTTCCGGGCGGCAATCTCCTCTCGCGTGGGCAGCCGCTGAGCCTCGATCGGAAGACAGAAATTCGCAAACTGATTGTGCCCTTGGTCGCCGATCGTGAAGAACAGCTTGTTCTTTGGACCGAATTTCAGCCGTCCGCCGTCATGGTCGTCACCAGCCGGTAACCCGGTGATCACATCCACCGGGCCGGACAAGGTTCCTTTCGCCGCATCATAGCGGAGGCGCACGATCTTCCCGTAGAGATAGCGATAGGGACTCGCCGGATCCGCCACGTCCGGATCCGCGCCTTTTTCCTTATCGATGTAGGTATAGGCGACGTAGACATAGTCGTTGCCTGTTCCCTTCAGCAGTTCCGGGTGCAATGCCATGCCTAGCAGCCCATCCTGGCCTCCGGGCGCGGAAACTTCTTCGATGGTGATCGCAACACTTTTTTCGCCGGTCGCCGGGTTGATGCGCGTCACCCGTTTGCCGGTGCGCTCCGTGACCCACAGCATGTTGTCGGGGCCCCAGGTGACTTCCCAAGGCCCCGCCAATCCTGTGGTGACTACCTTCTTCGAAAACTGCTTGGTTCCTCGCAGGACGGAATCCGGGCCATCCTGGGCGGAAACCGCCGCTATGAGAGACAAACAGACTAGTGCTGGGATCAGACGGGTGAATCGGTTCATTAACTTGCTATCCTATCCAATAAGCTTAGCGGTGGAGTTCGCTTACCGCCGTCTGAACCGGCCAATAACTCCTACAGGGATGTTCGCTGTGGGAGACTTTTCACCTTCCCAGCCCATCCCGGTAGTTCATGGAAAGGATCAGTGTGCCGTATGGCCGCCTCCAGCAGTTGGTATGCTACGCCGTTTTTGATAGAAGGACGGAGGGATGTGCCGGCGGACTTCGGGGTGCTGGAGGAGGAAGAGTTCGAGTGCGGACTCTTTCTCCCGCAGGACGAACCGGATTGGCTCGGCCGCTATGACTACCCGGCGCGTGTGCTGCTGCTGGGCAGGCAGAAACTCGTCATCATACCCCATCCCAATTCCCCGGATGACGCAACGCGGATTGATTTGTCCTGGTTGAGCGAAGTGGAGCACGGGCACTTCCTGCTGCTCGGATGGCTGAGGTTGCCCTACCAGGGGAAAACCATCCTGCTGCCGTACAACACGCGCGTCAGCTACCCGATCCGCGTGTTCCTCCACAGCCTCTGCCGCGCCTGGCAGCCTGCGGAGAGCGCCGCCCTCGAGGAACCGGCCATCCGCCACGGCGATGAGATGACTTTGAAGTTCCATTTCGCGCTGCGGGAAGCCCTGTGGAAACAATGGGAATGCCTGACTTATTTTCAGGCTCCCCGCGCGCGGGGCAAAGGACGGTGGTTCCGGCGCAATCGTCAAATGGCGGGAGATCTTCTGGCGTTCGCTCGAGGACTCGCAATCTGGATTACGGATCGTCACGATGGGCATTGGAACCGCTACGGAACGCTGGTTCGCCACGCGCTGATGGATGAGACGTCAATGTTGAATGTCGCTGGGACCGGTGAAGATCTCGCTTTGGAAGCCAGGCTTTCGCGCGACACGCTGTGGCGTGTTTCGTTGCATCCGGAACATGCGCGGGCAGCGCTCGACTTCGTTTCGTCTTTCCAGAAATTGAAGGGGCAATGGAGCCTGCGCTAGCGGCTCAACGCGGCCCTTCCCGCAAAGGTTGCGGAGGCCCCTAATTCTTCCTCGATTCGCAGAAGTTGGTTGTACTTGGCGACGCGGTCCGTGCGGCTGGCAGAGCCTGTCTTGATCTGGCCGGTACCAGTGCCCACCACGAAATCGGCGATAAACGCGTCTTCCGTCTCTCCGGACCGGTGAGACACAACAGAGGTATATCCCGCCGCGCCGGCCATGGCGATGGCCTCCAGGGTTTCCGTCACCGTGCCAATCTGATTGAGTTTGATGAGAATGGAATTGGCAACTTTTTGTTCGATGCCGCGCGCCAGTATCGAGGTGTTCGTGACAAAGATATCGTCGCCCACGAGTTGGATCTTGTCACCGAGGCTTTTGGTGAGCATTTGCCAGCCGGCCCAGTCATTCTCCGCCATTCCGTCCTCGAGGGAGAGGATGGGATACTGGCGGACCAAGTTGACCCAGAACTCGACCATCTGCTCCGGAGAACGTTCACTCTTGTCCGATTTTCGGAAGACGTACTTGCCGGAACCGGCGTCATAGAACTCGCTGGCCGCCGGGTCGAGCGCAAGGGCAACCTCCCTTCCCGGCGCAAAGCCGGCTTTCGTAATTGCCTCGAGAAGGATGTCCTTGGCTCCCAATCCGGCAAGCGCGTCCACCGCCCAACGCCGCGGCTGATAGACGCCGCTCGGCTGGCCTTCGAGAAGGAAGCGGCGTAGGGGGTCGATGGCTGCCGGACCGCATGCGATCAGAGCGGAGACAGCGGATTCCCCATCCAGGAGCGAGTTCAGACCATCGACGAGCACGTGGGGATCAAGGCTCATAACCGCCGGGGCCCTCTATGAAATGCAGTGGAAGTGGGGAGGCGGGACGGGCGGTTCCAATAGGTGAGCGCCGCGCCGGAAAGCATTAGCAGCGCCGCCAGGGCGAACGCCAACGCCGGCGAAATGAATGTCCAAACCGAGCCCACGAGCGCGCTGGCAATGAGATCTCCCCTGCCATTGACGGCGCCCATGAGCCCGTACGCGGTTCCGCGGTTCGCGCGATTCACTATATCCGCGGGGATGGCGCCTTCCAAGGTATCTTCCATTGCGATGTAGACGCCAGCCAGGGCGAATACCGCTCCGATCGGGATGATGCCGGCTACATTCCGGTTGAGCCAGAGGACCTGGGCCTCGTCCGGGTTGGAGGAAGCCGTTCCGTGCCTGGAGTCGAACTCCATCTTCATGAGAAAACCTCCCTACTCAGAACGCGGGACAAGGAGGCAATAGAGTGGTCTCGCTGGGAGAATGAAAGGGCTCGGGGAAGGATGCTCTGCATCGTCAATAAGAATTCCTACTCTCGGAAACCTCAGTTCTCGCGAACAATGTTCAAGTAGGAGTCATTTGCCCTTGACAGGCGGTTGATACAGAGGCGAACTCCAACGCCACTTCCAATTATGGAACCGGCCCGAAGTCGTGGTCAATGGCCCCCGGTTCCGTGATGGTGCATCGCGTGAGGAAACCTTGAGGGCAGCGGGCGGTTGCGCTATCCTGGGACTGGAAGCGGTGGGGTCCGCTCAATCGCCGCGGCGCAACGCCGTGGCCAATGACTCCTACAGATGGTTGTAGGAGTCTCATCATTCTCCAACGGCTCATCTGTACAAATTGAAAATCAGGAGGCTTTTGCCTTCGGAGGTTAGCATATTGGGCCGGTATGTCATGGTAATGGCGGGAGCGGCTGTGGGCGGACTTTGCCGCTACTTGGTTACAACGGCGGTCATGCAACGGTATACGGGAAGGCTGCCCCTGGGGACGGTCATTGCAAACGTCACGGGATGCTTTCTCATAGGGGTATTGATGACGGTACTGACAAAGCGTCTGGATCCTCATCCCTATTGGAGACTGTTATTGGTGGTGGGGGGCCTCGGCGGTTATACGACATTCTCCAGTTTTGAGTACGAGACGTTCCAGGCCGCGCAAAACGGCGTTTCTCTGATTGCGCTGGGGAACATGGCGATCAGCGTTTTGTTGGGATACCTGGGTGTATGGGCGGGTGTGTATCTCGCCGGGGGCGATTGAGACAAGCATGTGCACGGACACTGAGAACGCGGCTTCGGCGATCATCCTGGCGGGGGAACTCCATTCACGCTATCAGATCCACTCCATCCAGCCGTTGCTCGCGGCGTGCCGCGCGGCCGCGGAGACAGAGTTCCCAGTGGCTGTCGTGGGCCGCTTCAAAGCGGGGAAGAGCAGCTTTCTCAACCGTTTCATCGGCGAGGAAGTGTTGCCGGTGGGTGTGACTCCGGTGACTTCCGTAATCACGAGGATCCGGTTCGGGGAAAAGCCGCAAATTATCGTTCACTTTCTGAATTCCCAAGCTTTGGAGGGCAGGATCGAAGAATTGCCCTTCTACGTCACGGAAACGCACAATCCCGAAAATGCGAGGAAGGTGGATTCTGTGACTGTGGAAACACCGTCGCTACGGCGATTTCCCGGTATTTGTCTCGTCGATACACCAGGCATGGAGAGCGTTTTCGGGCACAACACGGAGACCGCCCGGAAATGGCTTCCCAACGTAGGCATGGCGCTGGTGGCGGTAGGCGTGGATCCTCCGCTGACGCAGCAGGATGCCGAACTGTTGAGGCGGCTTCGCGAATTCACTCCCCGCATTACCGTGCTGCTGACAAAGTTCGATTTGCTTGACGCCGCGGAGGCCAGGCAGGTGGTCGCATTCGTCGAGCAGCAATTGCGCCGCCAAATCGCTCCGCCGCCAGAGGTTTTCCCTTATTCGGCCAAGCCCGGATTCGAGGAGTTGGGAGCATCGCTCGAAAGGAATCTCTTGAGACCGTTGGTGGAGCGGCTGAACGACGAGAGAATCGCCGTACTGAATCACAAAACCGCAGCCTTGATGAACGAGTGCGAGGACTCGTTGTTATTGGCGCTGGCGGCGGCGGAAGCGACTGAGGCGCAGCGGGAGCAGTTGAAGACAATCGTGCTTGGAGAGAAAGAGTCGATCGAGGAGTTCAAGATGCAACTCCGTTTGACGGCAAGAC
The DNA here is from genome assembly GCA_020847975.1 of Bryobacterales bacterium. Classification (GTDB taxonomy): domain Bacteria; phylum Acidobacteriota; class Terriglobia; order Bryobacterales; family Bryobacteraceae; genus CADEFT01. Next base: position 20,140 of record JADLBD010000012.1, read on the forward strand.
ATGCGGCAGGCAATTCGCGGCGGCACGCCGCGGCGATTCTGGAAGCGCACACGCCGCGAGTGGAAAAGGCGCTGGTGGAGGAATTGGAACGCTTGTATCCGGAATGGAGGACAAGCCTGGCGCGGGTGATCTCGTCATTTCAGGCCTGGCTGGAGCGTTCGCTTGCGGAAAAACTCTCTGAGGCGCAGGATGCGGATCGAGCCATGCTCCTTCGCCCGGTCGAACAAACAGCCGCTCAACTCGGCCGTGCGCTGCAGGATTTCCGCAACCGTCTTTCGGAACGCGCGGAAAAGGCGTATGGCATCCGGCCGCGAACTACGAAGATAGAAATCCAGGCCGTTACTCCACAGACTCCGGATGTGCGCATTGGCCACGTTTTCGACCGCAATTGGGAGTTGCTCAGCCCGATCCTCCCGATGTCATTATTCGGAGCGGTGATATACCGCCATCTGGCAAAACGGAAGGCGCCCTACGAGGTCTACAAGAACATTTCCCGCCTTACGACGCAGTGGGAGGAGAGTACCGGTAGGGCTTTGGAAAGCCTCCTCTCGGAAGCCTATCTTCGCGTCGAGGAGTGGATGTCCACCCTGGACGGGCTGCTCTCGAGAAACAGCGCGGAAATCTTCCGCATCAGGGAGGATCTTGGCAGATTGAGAGCCGTGCGCGCTTCTTTCGGGGCGCGAACGCCGTCTGGCGGCCTTTGCAGGCCGGTGACATGAAGCCGGCGAGCGGGTTGAATTCGTCCCACGAACTGCACTTACTGGTCTCCTGTAAGCATGCGGATAAACTGCTCTCCGAAATCGAGGAAATCCTTCGAAGCGCTAGTTCCAAGTCGCCGTTCCCCAAGTACCGGATCGATTTCAGCCCGGCGCAAGGGAGAACGGTGGAGGACCACCTGGCGCGAATCCGCGCGCAGATGGTAAGAGTGCTCAGGAGCCTGGGCATCACTCCGGAGGAGCCTCAACTCGGCGCGATCCATTCGATACGCGTAACGCTGGCCTTTGTCCGCATCGCCATCCAGGAGATGCGGCCGAAAGTCCTCGCGGGATATGGCGAATTGCCTCGGGAGATGCTGGCCGAGTTGAATGGACTGATGCCGGAGTTGGAAGGACTGGTGGAACGGCTGGACTCTTACCTGGCGCGCGGAGAGGACTTGCAGGCGCGGCTCAGCCGCTTCGAGGCGCAAACGGACGATGCGGCGGAGGTAAAGAGACTGGGTGAGACCATCCAATCGCGCGGGCTGGTGGAACTGCGGCCGGCGATCGAGGCGATCCTGGACCGCCTGGAAGACCAGCGGTTGGAGATCGCCATCTTCGGACAGGTAAGCTGCGGGAAATCGTCGCTGTTGAATCACATCCTGGGGGCGGATATTCTTCCCGTGGGGACGACGCCGATCACGGCCGTTCCCACGCGCCTGCAACACGGCACGGAGCCGAAGCTACTGGTTGCCTTCGCAGGCTACAAAGTCGAGTCGTTCCCTACTTCGCGGCTGGCGGAGTTTGTCACCGAGCAGGAGAACCCTTCCAACACGAAAGGCGTGTGGAAAGTACAGGTGGAATATCCCGCGGCGCGGTTACGCCAGGGCGTGGTGTTCGTCGATACTCCAGGGCTGGGTTCCATGGCGACATCCGGATCACGGGAGACGCTCGCCTACCTTCCCCGCTGTGACATCGGAGTGGTAATGGTGAATTCCAGTTCGACTCTGACCCTGGAAGACGTTCGCACGTTGCAATTGCTCCTGGACTCCGGAGTGACCGTGCGCGTCGTGCTCAGCAAAGCGGACCTGCTTTCAAAAACCGACCTGGAGAAGTCGTTGCGTTACGTGCGGGAACGTTTGCAATCGGAGTTGCGCCTGGATGTGGGCGTCACCGCCGTCAGCACGGTGGGGGAGCATGAGGTCTTGCTTCGGCAGTGGTTCGACGAAGAGATCGCGCCGTTGCAGGAAAGGCAAAAACAACTGGCGGCGGAGTCGTTGCACGGCAAGATTGCAGCGTTAGGGCGTGCGGTGGAGCGCGCGTTGGAGGCGGCGCGCCAGTGGAGCGGCCAATTGGAGCCGGAGAGGCTGGAAAGACTCAGAGAAGCCGAGAGACGGCTGCGGCAAGCGGCAGGGGAGATCCCCACCGTCGAGGCAGCCTGCTTGAAAAGATGCGACGAGATACGGCAGTTAGGTCCCGCGGCGTTGCGATACGCGGCGCGGGGAGCCGTCGAGTACTGGCGGAGGGAGAATTCTTCCCGGCTCCCGGATGGCTTTCCGCGGAAGTGGCTGGTGAAGACGGCGGCGAGCGTGGCTCGAGAGATAACGCAGGCTCTCGAAGGGTTGGCCGGCGCCCTCACCCAGGCCTTGAGAGAGGTTTCCGGCGAGATGGAAATCGAAAGGGAACCGGGAGAGGATCTGGCTGGACTGCTGAGAGGGATGCCGCAGATTGATCTTGCTTTCGAATCTACCGGGATCAGGAGGCCGTTTGTAGCGCGCTTCGGCCGGCGGCTGGCGGAATCCTCTGTGGAGCGGCAACTGCGTGAGGCTTACGGAGCGCGGGTGAACGAAGCATTCGTTTCGCACGGACGCCTGCTCGAAGCATGGCTGCGGCGCACCCTGTACGCCGTGCAGCAGCGTTTCGACCTGCACGCCGATGCCTACCGCGCGCAACTGGGGCGGATTCTCGAGATGAAGCCTGTTTCGCGGGGATGACCTCGCTCGATCACGGATGAAAGCGCATTACGGTATCGATGCGCAGAGGCGCGAACTTGACGTAGCTCCCCACGCGATATTCCGGACGGGTGGCGCGCTGGCACATGTCGAGAATCTCGCCCGGATTCCCCCTGGCGCTTTCGAGCACTTGCGCTTGAAAAGGTTCGATGTCGATGCCGGACAACTGAAAAAACCCGGCGGCAAGTTCAAACAGACGGAGCGCCTGAGGCCTGGTAAGCGGCGTCATTTCCATTTGCTGCCGCGGGTCCCAGAACAGGCGGTGAAGTTCTCCTAAAGAGCGGACATCCCTGGCAGCCGCGATGAAGCACATCCCCGGAGCGTGATAGAGGCGTTGAAGAAAGCGGTAGGTTGGGAAGCCGGACTGCCGGATGTCATCGAGGATCACCGGACAGGGAGCAGTCTCCAGCGCCTTCCAGAGCAGCCCTTTCAGGTGACAGCTTGTCCGCGAAGAAAGGTAGGCTGCGGGATCGGCGGCGGACTTTGTGGAACTTCCAAGGACGGGATGCCCTTGCTTGTGAAGCTCCCTTGCAAGTTCCAGAAGAATGCCGCGAAGCGTGGACGGTGACGGCAAGTAAGCCGCCGGCTGCCCCAGGTTCGCGAGGACAAAGCGCAGGAGGCGGGTCTTGCCGGAACCGGGTCTGCCGAGAACCAGCAGGGAGCGGCGCTGTTCGAGAGCGCCGGCGATGCGCCGGGCCTCGTGCTCGAAACCCACGAGTTCTACTTCACCACCAGCACGCTGCAAGGAGAGAGCCGGGTGAGATTCTGTGAAGTTCCGCCCCATAGGTGATCGTAGATCCTGGAATGTCCCGTGAAGCCCACGACGAGCAGATCGAACTGATGCTCGTGGATGAATTCAACAATCGCTTTCACCTCATGCCCCGCCACAATGGAACACTCGAGCGAGACATGGCGCAATCGAGCGCGGTGTTTCGCCTGCGTGGCGAGACGGGAAAAATACGTGTCTTCCTCCTCCTTTTGCTCGGCAACTTCGCCCATGGTCTGGGCGTAGCGAGGAAGGTCCTCTTCCACGCTGAGCATGTGCAGGTATGCCCGGCTCGAGGCCGCCAGTTCCACGGCCGCATCGAAAGCGCGGAGGGCTCCGTCGGAGCCGTCGTGCGCGATGAGAATGCGCTCAAACATCCGGCTCCACCGTTCGCTTTTGCACCCGAATGGCCGTTGCGTCCGAAATAGCGATCATGCCCGTGTCCATGACTGGTTCGAGGGCTGCCAGGAGCCTTTCGATATTTTCCGGCGTGTCGGCGATGCTGATCACAACAGGCTGGTCGTGTGTGACAAGGTGGCGGTGTTGAATCTCTCCCGTTTCACCGTAACCCTCGAGCCCGCGAAATACCGTGGCGCCGGCGATGCCGATGGACTTGCACAGTTCGACGATCGCGACGTAGAGCGGCTTACCACGCGAGCGATCCGATTCCGCGCAGTGAATGCGCAGCAGCTTAGCTTGATAGGACATCGGCCGCCTCCGAAGCTGTGTGGACAAGGCGAATGACATCTACCTCGGAAATCACGATGAGGCCATCGCCCAGCATCTCCTCGACGGCGAGGGCAGCCTCGGCAATCTTTTCCGGCGTATCCACCACGGATATCATCACCGGCAGGTCGTGGGAGAAATGGAGGAACCCTTGCTTGTGCGTGTGCCCTTTGGCCCCGTAGCCGAGAATCCCGCGATAGACGGTGGCTCCCGCGACATCCATCATGCGGATCCGCTTCACGATTGCGTCATAGAGCGGCTCGCCATGCCACTTGTCAGCCTCGCCAAGGAAGATGCGCATCATCTTCGCGGCCATTTGCCTGCGTTGATGGGGCGGCCGGACCTCAGGGTGTTTCCTCTCCTTCATGGCGGCCTTCACCACCGTGGTGTCCTGCACCTCGATGAGACCGTCAGACACCATGTCATAGAGCGTGGGCAGGACTTCCTCGACTCTTTCCACGGATTCGATGAACTCGATGCGAAAGGCGAACTCCGGAGTCTCGGGAGAATCCGAGCGATGGACTACCTGCCGGTTGCCGAAGCTCATTCGGGAGTGAGTCACGGTGGCGCCGGCCACCTTCTTGTGGCGCAGGTACTCGAAGACCGCCGCCCAAAGCGGTTGCAGATGGTAGCGTGTCTCCTCGTTCACGTAGATGGTCACCTTCTTGGCCGGACCTTTAGCAAGCATGCATCACCTTCCTTACGAACTCCTTTCCACTATCATTTTCCCGCTCGCCACCGCGGAGGCCAGGGCCGCTTCTCGTTCGAGGACATGCCGCGGCAGGAAGAAAGCATTGGCGATCACGGTGGGGATGACCGCGCTGCCGATTACCGTAGCCACCAGGTGGGAGTATTGAGCCTGATCAATCACCGAATGATTCAATCCGAAGAGTGCCGAAATGGTTCCGAAGGTCAGGCCGGTGGACATCATGAGCGAATAATAGAGGCCTTCATGCCCCAGGTAATTGAAAGAGCGGACGGCGGGAACGAGCCCGGCGAGTTTCGAGACCATCTTCAAGAAAAAAAGCACGACAAACACCACAGGAGCGCCAAGTAAGACCGGGACGGAAACGAAGGAGCCGGCGCGAATGAAATAGAAGGGTGTGAGGAAGCCGAAGGTAAGAGTCCGCAGACGGCGGATGAGGATATGGTCTTTCCCAACGGTTCCCGCCAGTACCATGCCGATCAGGTAGGCCGGCAGCACCGCCTCGCTACCGGACCAGACGGCAAGCCCGCCCATCCCGAAGAGAAGCAGCAGGATGTATTTCGCCTCCAGTTCGGATACGCGGCCGCCGAACTTGTCGAAGAACCAGGGAGTCACAAAAGGCAGCGCGGCGAAGACGAGAACGCAGACCACGATGAAGATTGCCGTGCGTATCGTAAAGGGAGAGAAGATGAGACCCAGCGCGATGACGGTGCCCAGGTCATTGACGAAGTAGGAAGCCAGAATCGCTTTCCCGAATTCCGTGCGGTTAAAACCGAGTTCCAACATGACGGCGTAGACTACGGCAACCGATGTTGTGGAGAGGGCGACGCCGGCGAGCCAACTGGCAGGCCATGACCATAAGAGCACGTAATGCGCGATCAGCGCGGCACCGAGAAAAGGCCCCGCAAACCCGACAATTCCGACCGCGCAGGATTCCTTCCACTTGGCACGGAAAATCGCCGGGTCCAACTCCGCCCCGGCCAGGAACGTCAGTACGATGGCGCCAGTGCCCGCGAGGAAGCCGACCCATGAAGCTTTCGCGCCCAGGGCCTCAGAGCCGGCAACGGCGCCGATCACAAGCTGCGCCACCGTGCCGACTACGATTTCCGATAGCGCCGTCGAGATGTGGAAACAATTGGCCAACAGCACGGCAAGGAGGGCAAGAAGCAACCATAATGCTGCCACAAACCAGACTTGATCCATTGGGATCTCCTGTTCTGAGTTGTCTGGGATCTGCCGTTGGAAGGAACCCCTACAGCATTCCCTGTAGGAGTCATTGGCCACCGGGGGCGGCAAAAAGCGAACTCCACCGCTTTGACGCTCCCAGAATACACCAGCCCGGGAAGGTGTTCAAGAGAAAGCGTAGCCACGTCAGCGGCCGCACTCATCCTGAGAACAACCCGCCGCCGGCTGCACTCAATCCACAGAGTGCATTACGACACCACCATCAAAGAGTTACTGCTCGACCGGCCGGACTTGCTCCTGCGGCTGCTGCTCGGCGAACCGGTGTCCGTGAGCCGTGTGCTGACCACGGAACTCCCCAAGGTGGAGAACCTGCGTCCTGACCTGCTGCTGGAGTTAGTCGATGACCGGATTGTCCACCTCGAACTTCAGGGTCAACCCACCCGGCTCTTCGGCCACCGCATGCTCGGATACCGGCAGCGCATCCGCGAGACATACCAACGCATCCCCCTGCAGATCGCTCTGTGGCTGGGAAAAGGGCCGGTGGGGATTCCGGACCGGATCGACGAGCCCGGACTCCACTTCTCCTACCGTGTCGTCAACATCCAGCAGATGGATACGATAGAGCTGCTGGCGAGCCCGTTTCTCGAAGACAACCTGTTAGGGATGCTGGGAAAGCTGGCGGATTACCGGCCTGTAGTGACACGGCTGCTGCGAAAAATCGCCGACACAGCACCACTAAAGCGGCAGAGTTGGCTGGCGAAGCTTGTGATACTATCCGGATTGAGAGGCTTGGTTCCCGCAGTCAAAGAGGAGATCGAGAGCATGCCCATCGAAATCGACATCATGGAAAATGAATGGCTGGCCGAAATCTTTCACCAGGGCGAAGAGAAAGGATTGGTGAAGGGACTCGAGCAGGGAATAGCCAAAGGTTTAACGCAAGGTTTAACCCAAGGTTTAACCCAAGGCTTGGTGCAAGGCCGCACTGAGGCCGCCCGCTGGATGCTGAGCAAACAGTTGGAGAAGCGATTCGGACCAATACCCATGGAACTGGCTCTGCGAATCGAATCGGCCGATCTGGAGACCCTCCAGATCTGGAGTCTCCGGTTGATGGACGCGCGAACCGCGGCGGAAACTTTCGATTAGCACAGCAGCGCCCAACCACCGCACCGCAGCGAACATCCGTTCCGGGGCAACCGCCTGCAAGATCGATCACCACACACAGCGTAGGACATGACGCTTGCACACGCCGGACAAGCGCGAGGTCCTGACAAAGTTGCATGATTGAATTCGGGAGAGACCATGAACAGAAGGAAATTCCTGAGTACCGCGCCGCTAGCCACGCTCGCTTCCGATGCCGCGGCGCCAAGCCTCGCGGCGCAACAAACGAGCGACGCCGGCGAGTTTCATTACGTCAACCGGAGACAGGGTGCGCATCCGTTCAAAACAGCGAACACGGGAAAGCGGCCGCACATTTTTCTCATCTGCCTGGATATGGTCAGTCCGGACCACTTCCTCCCGTCGCGCTCTTTGCAGCGCGAAATGGAGATGCCCGCCATCCGCGCGCTGACGGCGGAAGGCGTAAACTTCACCAACGCCTTCTGTACCGTGCCCATCTGCTCCCCCTCCCGGGCATCGATGTACACTGGCAGATACCCTTACGTGCTGGCCAATCCGGGAGGCGGACCCGAGGGTCAGGAGAACTCGCTGCGGGCGAACGACGTCATCTATCCGGAATACCTGAAAGCATCCGGCTACCGGACGAGACACGTCGGCAAGAACCACGTGGGAGCCCAGAAGTTCATGGACGCCTTCGATGAACTCGACACGAACTGGGAACGTGCGATGCCCGTCCTGAAGGACGACGGACTGTATCACTCATACCTGCGCCGGCTGGGTGTCAGGATGCCGCGTTATTCGCGCCAGATTCACCGCCTGTATCCCGACCGGAAGACTCCTTCCGGGACGCTCGGCGGGTGGATCGAGCAGTCCGATGGACGCCCGTTTCCGCTCGAAGGGCAGTATAGCTGGTACCTCAGCCAGTGGGCGATCGAGAAGACGCGCGACGCCTTCGCCTCAGGCGGCCCCAACGCCCCGCTCTATCTTCAGCTCAACATCTACGATCCACACAATCCGTTCACCATTCCGGCGGGATTCGAGAAGCGCGAGGCCGAATTGCGGAAGGCGATCTCGCTGCCCGCCAGCTTCCGCCGCGCCGTCGAGCGCAATTTCCAGCCCGCCCCCGGAGAACCCGCTTTGCTCGACTTTCACCGCAGGGTATGGGGCATCTACCGGCCCGAGACAGCCAAGGACTACATGGTCGCCAATGCCCTGGCGATGGAGGTGATCGACCGCGCCCTCGCTCAGTTCATCAAGGCGCTGAAAGAGATGAACATTTACGATGAATCGCTGATCATCTTTACGGCCGACCATGGCGAGATGAACATTCACCAGGCGCTGGTGGACAAAGGCGCCTACCTCCATCCCGAAACGCAGCGAGTTCCCCTCGTCATCAAGCCCCCTGCCAGTTTCGGAGCCCGCCCGGCTACCGTGGATGCGCCCGTATCACTCCTCGACCTGGCAGCCACCGTCTGCGACGCCGCCGGAGTTGTCCCCCTGGCGAGGATGGACGGCCGTTCGCTGCTTCCCCACGTGAGAGGACAGGCTGAGGCGGGTGACCGTGATCTGCTGTTCCAGACAGGGTGGCTCGCCACCGGCAATCCGGCCTGCGGCACCGAGCGTTGGGAGCGCGGTGGAAGACATCACTTCTTCGTCCATAACATGGGCTCCACAAGCGACGAACTCTACGATCTGAACGACGCCGACGCCGGCAGCATCGCAGCAGACCCGGCGCAGAAAAAAGTCCTGGACGAGATGGCCCAACGGACCTACGCGCTGCTCGAGAAGGACGCCCGCTGGAGCTACTACCGTCTGGCTTTCCGCTTTCAACACTACACCGCCCTGGAGAAAGCCTGAGCATTGGTTGTAAACCGCCCGGATCTCTTTGAAGCAGTAGCGAAGGGCAGTTGATGATCTTCTGGTTGGGATGCCCGCGCCCGCCATCCGTCTACTACTTCATTCCCGGTGCGGCAGCGGAACTCTTGACCACCGAACCAGCGGCTGCCATTGGCGTGGCCGGGAAATGATGTACTCGCTCAATTAGCGCCGGCGGCCAGCAGGAGTACATTGCTTGGGGTATCATTTGCAACCACCCGTACATGTCCGGCGACTTTGGATGGGACCCGCACCTGGACTTCGTATAGGCCCACCGCGTCTTGGCTGAGCGCCACGAATTCCGGCCGCACCGTATCGTTGCCGAACATGACCACGATGCTGTTTGTCAGCGGCACTGCCTTCGATGGAAGGATGCCCTCCGGGACCGCTCCGTCGGGAACTCCCAGGCCTACCGCCGCCAGCGTGATCCGCTCGAGGGGACGGGCGGGAGAGCGGGCGTCAATGAGCGATCCGTCTCCATGCCAGGCAAACGCCAAGGCGGGAGTTTCCGGATTAGGGAACAGCGCCGGCGCAACTTTCTTCACCTGGACGGATGTCTCCACTGACCCGTTCGGAGTGTGGACCGTCAAGGCGCCTTGTCCGGAAAACCCGAAAGGAATCTGAACGTTGATCTGACCGTAGCCGGCATAGAGCAATGGGACGGCATCGCCGTTCAGCATAACCGTGCATCCATCCGCGGACAACATGGGAGTTGTCAGCGATGCCTTGAGATCGGAAGGGCAGAGATTGCGGCCGAAAATAGCTGCCGGGGAACCGCTGGCCAGTTCCGGCGAGAATGAGGCGACGTTTACCACCTCACCGATGATCTGTGGCTGGGGGGCAAGAACAGCGGTGTCAATATCAGTGACCGACCCAAGCCCGCGGACATGCAAACGGATGCTTGGTCCGGTAACCTCGGCACGTACGTAATGGTTCACCCCGATGCTCTGTGCAATGAGCTCATTCGGCGCGCTCCAATGGACCGGCGCGCCCCCGCCGCCGGAGGTAACATACACAATCCCGCCGGAGTTTGGCGGCGCCACCTGGCCGTTGCGCAGTTCGAAGGTCCTCTGGTAGATATGCTCGTGGCCGTTGAATACCAGTTGCACGCCATACTTCTCCAGTATCGGAACCAGATAGTTCCGTACTTTGCCTGCCTCTGGCTCATCCTGATGTTTGCCGGTGGCATAACCGGGGTGATGGAAGAACACGACTCGCCAGAATTTGCGTGTATTCCGCAGGTCGTTCTCGAGCCACTTGAGCATCTCACCCGTGCCGGCTATGGCTTCGTCCAGGGGCAGGTTTGAATCGAGGGCAACGAAATGCACATTCCCCCAGTCGAACGAATAATAGCGGCCCCAATCATGCGCTGGAACTCCGCCGGTCGGCGTGACCCGGCCGGCAAGAGAAGGCTTTCCGGAGTCTGTGTAGTATTCGTGATTGCCGAGGGTGGTAAAGAAAGGGACACGCGCCATCTGTTCGCGATAGATGGAATAGTAGTTCTCTTCGACGCTTGTGTACGTCGCCAGGTCGTACGCCAGATCGCCGTTGGCCAGCACCAGGGAGACGTCTTCCCGTGCCATCTGGAGGCTGAGCTGCACTTGGGCGCTGCTGCCATCGCCGGAGTCCGCAAAATGAAGAAAGGAGAAGGGCCCGTCGCTGCTTGTACGGAACTGGAGCGGGTTCCGCAACGGCCAGGCCAAGGGTTGGCCGTCTGCCTGAATCCGGCAGGTATATACCGTACCTGGCTCCAAGCCGCTCAGCATGGCTCGGTACTGATAGTAGTCAAATCCGAGGCCCGTAGCGGCAGATTCAAACTTGCTCATCGAAGCCGGGAATGTGTTCGAATTCCCAGAGATATCCGTCACTACAACAGAGCACGCGGCGGAAACCGGTAAAGTCCAAACCACGGTCCCGGAGCGCGGGCCCAGATTTTGAACATTCGGTGTCCGGTGAAACCCGGGCGTAGCAGCGGTGGATGCTACAGGAAAAAACGAAACCGCCATCGCGCCGGCGGTGGCGTGCCTGAGAAACTCACGGCGCGTTTGCCGTTCAGTTGCCGCTGTCATCCCGTTACTTCTCGAACAACCTTCCCTTCATCTTATCAGGGACCCGCCGATTCGCGATAGTCCACTAACGGTAGAATCAGCGGACTGCCAGCGCATAGCCGGGGCCTGTCTCGCCGAACATGGAAAGCTTCACTATGGCTTTCCCGCCTGTCAACTCATCCGGCAGCCGGAGGATCACGACTTGCAAGGCGGCAAATCCCGGCGCGAGCCCGGCCCACTGTACCCCTGCCGGCACTCCGTCGACCACCGCACTGACCGGATTCTTCATCACCACAAGACGTTGCGCCGGAGCAGCCTGGCCGCTCGAATCATCACTCTCGGCGGCGCCCAGTCCGGTTACCCAGAGAACCACAATTTCCCCCTTTGTGGCCGGCGATGCCGTGTTCACTACGCTCCCGTCCGCATGTGCCGCCACGAAGATGCCGGGATTGGCGGGGCGCAATTCGACAGGGATGGTTTCACTGGCAATGCCACTCACGGTCACGGCGAGTGACGATGGGCCGCAGGGTAACTGAGAAGGAGTCTGCAACAGGGCGCCGGTGGGCGATACGGAGATCAAGGGAGCCTTGACTCCCGATACCATGACCGATACCCCGCGCAGTTCCTCGGGCAACGGCCACCCCGAGGCAGTCGTCCTGGTGCTCAACGGCAGATCCGCCTGGACCGCAACCTGCTCCCCGGGAGAGAGAAACGCAATGCCGGAAGCGGCGTTCGACGCCGCCCCCGCCGGCAGGTTTGGCGCCCCCGCCGCGTGGGTCCATCCCGCATCCAGCAGCGATTGGGTGACAAAATCCGCCCTCGCCCGGGCGAAATCGCGCAGGAATTGGACAGCCACTTCGAACATTGCCGCGGGGCATTTGGCCTGTGCTCCATCGACGATGCAAACCCGGCTCGGGTCGTCGAGCATCGCCTGCCGGATCTGGTTGTACACGCGCTCAATCTCCTGAGCCAGCCAGCCATTGGAACCGCCCGTCACCTCCGCCGCCAGGTGGAGCGTATCGAGATAGCGCTGACGGAGCTCCGGAACCTGGAGTGCGCGGCGCAGCAGAACGTTATCCTGCGTATACTTCCAGATGGGCCAATCCGCGGGTCCAAAAGTCATCTCTTTATCCCACGGAAGGAAGAACCAGTGGTCATCCACCGCACGCCGGTACAGGTAGAAGTTGGCCATGCCGCTGTCGCTCAGAATCCCGTCCGTCTCGACGAGGAATATTTCCGCCGCGACGTAGGCGGCAAAGGCGCCCAAATCCATGTACTTACTCATTGCCTGCACGAAGCCGCCATCGGAAGCCTGGTTCGCCGTTCGTATCATGTCGATGAGGACCTGCGTCTGCGGGTCGTCTTTGTGGGTCTTCGGATTGAAGAGCGCGTCAACGTAATGACTGGGATCCTCTCCGAGGTACTGAAAATGATAGCCCCCGCCACCTTGTCCCTCGAAAAGGAAGCCAATATCCTCACCGAAGCGCGTCTTTAGGAAGCGAGTGTCGTAAGGTTCGCTCACCTGGTACAGCCCAACGTAGACGCCGTTCACGAACAGACGTATGAACACGGTTCGAAGGTAAGGCAGCCCCATCCGCGCCATAGTCCGCATGGTAAGGTGCTCGTGCATCGAGGACGGGTCTTCCACAAAATTTCTGAGCACCAAGGACTGTAGTCCAAGGAATGTCTGTCCCGCAGCGTTTGCCCCGAACTCGATGCCCAAGCCCGGTTTGATCGGGTTGAGGCTGCCGCTTCCGCGAGTGTGCAAGGCAGCCTGTGGCACGACGACGCCTTGCCATTGGAAATCGCAATTGTAATATTTCTTTTTGTCGGTGTAGTGGTCATGAACGTTCTGCCAGTCGGCGTCGCTCATTGTCAGGCGAATGTCCTGAAGAGAGATGGCGTCAAAAAAATCATCGATCGTCTGTCCAGGGCACAGGCCGGATGCAACCAGGAGATTAGCGAAAATGAACAAACTCCTATTCATTGTCAATTCTCCCTGCCTGCTATCGAGCAACTTGCCTGCCAATCTTCATAGGGCTGGCGGTCACTGGCCTTACCTTTAGAGTCGTTTCCAACGACTTTGAGGATAAGTCCAGCAGGGTCCAACGCTTGTGTGGCAAGTGTCCAGGCCGCGCACCCGGGAGTAAACCGGCGAGGAGAGTCTTCTCGTCCCACGCACGGAATGCGCGGCATTTTATACGCTTCCCCACTGCGGAGCGTGCAACCTATTTGCGGCTTGGTACGCCTCTCTAGTAAAAGGGGACTGCTGACGAGCGGCCTCGCGTCCCGGATGCGCAGTATGCAATGTCTGCGTACAAAGGAGGCGGGTCGCCATGCGCCACCTACGCTGTGTAGTTCTGCCGCTGTTGTTGGCTTCTCTGCCGGTTCTCTCCGCAAAAGCCCAAACGACTGCGGATCTCTTTGACGACTCAACGCTCCAGGAGGTGAGGATTCGCATGGATCCTACCGACTGGCGGTCAATCCACGACCACTTCCTGGACAACACTTACTATCGCTGCGAATTCCAATGGCGCGATATCCATCTTCCTAACGTCGGCGTCCGCTCCCGCGGGTCCGGGACGCGAAACGCTATCAAGCCGAACCTCGGTTTCGACTTCAGCCGCTATACGTCCTCCCAACGATTCCTTGGTCTCAAGAGCCTTGTTACCCGTAACTTCGCGCAGGATTCCTCGATGGTTCACGAGCATCTTGCGATGAAGCTGTTCCAACGCATGGGCCTTCCCTACGAGCGCACAGCCCACGCCAGGCTTTATGTAAATGAGGAGTATGTGGGTTTATATCTACTTGTCGAGCCCGTTGACTCCCGATTCCTCCAGCACCACTTCGGTGAGGACACCGGATACCTCTTCGAGTATTCCTGGACCGGAGAGGCTTACAACTTTGAGTATCTCGGGGAGGATCCGAGCCTGTATGTTCCCTCGCCGTTCGAGCCGAAGAACCACGAAAGCGATCCACAGCCGGAGGCATTGGTAGAGATGATCCGGCAGATGAACCAGAGCAGGGACGCAGAGTTTGCGCACACAATGGAGCGCTACCTCGACCCGGGCGCATTCCTGACCCATGTCGCCGTCGAGCAGTATCTGGCGGAATTCGACGGCATCCTCGGCTTCGCAGGCATGGCAAACTTCTATCTGTATCGCCGCACGGCGGATAACCGCTGGATGTTCATTGTCTGGGATAAGGACAACACGTTCCACGACTGGCAACGCGACATCAACGACAATACCGCGGAGAACGTGCTGGTGCGCCGCGCGCTCGCCGTCCCGGAATGGCGCCGGCTTTACCTGGAAGCTTTTCACGAAGCTGCGCAAACAGCCGGCGGAGGGAGCGGCTATTTGGCCGGCGAGGAAACCCGCGTCTACTCTCTCATCCGCGAAGCCGCATATGCCGACCCCTACAAGGTCAACACCATGTTCGCGGAGATTGTCCCGCTCTCGAATGAGACCTTCGAGGCGGCGCATCAGTACATTCGAGACTTCTTCCGGAACCGAACACCCATCGTGCAGGCGGCGATTGCCCGGGACGGGTTCACGCAGACTCCGGGCTCCCTCGATGTGTACGCTTCGAGCGCCACCAACTACGCTTACAATTGTCCGGTCCTCACGCCCGGTTCGCTGGCGCGATTGAAGATCGCCAATGGGCCCGGCGGCGGCGCACGCAACTGGCTTTCCATTACCGCATACGCTCGCCGGAATCAGCATCAGCATCGCGGGCAAAGAAGCGCCGCTGCTTTCTGTGTCCCCGACAGAGGTCCAGTTTCAGGTTCCCTCCGGCGTACTGTGCGGTCCGCAACCGCTCACGATTCTCAAGGGCAGTGTGAGCAGCCATACCATTCGCGCCGATATCCGGCCGAGCAATGCCGGAATCGTCGCCGTGACCCACACCAATTGGGCTCTGGTCGGCCCCAGCAATCCCGCTCAATCCGGCGAATATCTCATCCTCTTTGTCACGGGCCTCGGCACGGGTGAAACAGTGGTTCCCGATGGGGAGCCTACGCCGCTGTCCGGCGTCGTGCGAATGCAGGGAACGGTTACGGCAATCGTAAACGGGGAGTCTGTCCCCACGCTGTTTGCGGGACTTGCGCCAGGACTTATCGGAGTGCAACAAGTGATTTTGCAATGGCCCGATACGCCGTTCCACACGCAGCGAGTACCCTTCAGCCTGAGTGTGCACGGTGAAACCGGCAATCAGATCTGGATCGAAACCAAATGATCAGACTTTTCCGAATTGCATGGCCTCTATGGCTCTGGTCAACGCTGGCCTGGAGCGGAACGCTTGGCCGCAAGCCCTATTTGCAGGATGTCCATTCCGACCGCGCCGTGATCGCATGGACCACCGTGGACGCGGCCGGCGACGGCGAAGTGCGGTTCTCTGCGGACGGCGCACGGTGGACTCGGGTGGCCTCGACGTCCACCCTGATGACGCCTGACCAGACTGGCCTGTCCGCCCCCTTTTATCAGCACCGCGCCAACCTGACCGGACTGGCGGCGGGTACTTCCTACTTCTACAGAGTATTTCTCGACGGGCAGGACGCTCTTCCCTCCGTTCCACAGACGGATATGACTCTCCGCACTCCAACCGCCGCGGAGTCTTTCCGCTTTCTGGTTGTCGGGGATAGCGGCGATGGCGCGGCGGAGCAGAACGACGTAGCGTATCGTATGTTCCAGGACCCTGGGGCGCTACTGCTGCACGTGGGCGACCTGGCCTACGACAGCGGAACCTTCCTCGAGTTAGAAAGTTACTACTTTTCCACTGACTGGCCATTAATGCGGCACATACCCTTCTTTCCGGCGCCGGGGAATCATGACTATTACTTCCGGTACGGCGCCGCCTATCGCAGCAGTCATGTGGTTCCCATCCAGGGAGTGCCGCGGGACGGCCAGGGCCGTTATTACTCCTTTGATTGGAGCAATGTCCACTTCGTGTCGCTCGATACCAATGAGCCTTTTCAGCAGGCGCTCGAGGGAAAGGGCGCCATGTTGGAGTGGCTCGATGCCGATCTCGCCGCGACGCGGCAGCCTTGGCGGATCGTGTATTTTCACCACATCCCTTTCCCCACCTCCGCGCACCGGGATGACGCCACCTGCGCCCAGGTCCTCCAGTACCTCACGCCCATCCTCGAGCGTCACCAGGTCCATATCGTCTTTGGGGGGCATGAGCATGTTTACCAGCGCACGAAGCCCCGCCGCAATGGGCAGTTTCTCGATGTGCCGGTTCCGGCGACTCCCCCCAACGGAACTATCTACATTACGACTGGGGGTGGAGGTTCGCGAGCATATCCCGCGGGAAATGACTCTTTCATCACGGCATCGGCTGGCGTCTCGCATTACCTGCGGGTAGTGGTGGAAGGAGTCGTGCTAACGGTGACGGCCTTCGATCGCTCCGGCATCGTGCTGGACCGGTTTCAGATGTCCGTCGCGCCGGTGATCGATTCAGGCGCCATCACGGACTCGGCCTCCGGCGGCAGGAGCCTTGCGCCCGGCGGATTGATCACAGTCTATGGCGCAAATCTCGCTCCCGGCGATGCCACAGCCGCTGCTCTGCCATGGCCTTCCACGCTTGGGGGCGTATCGGCAACGGCATCCGGACAACCGGTACCCCTCCTCTTCGTCTCGCGGGGCCAAATCAATGCGCAGCTTCCGTTTGATGTAAGCCCCACGGCGACGCTCGAGGTTTCGACGCCGTCCGGCAAGGGCGCCGAGCCGATGCGAGTTGCCGATGCCGCACCCGCCATTTTCCGCGTGCCAACGCAGCAGGGGCTTGCCCCCGCCATCGTGCACCTGGACGGGACTCTTGTCACCAGCAGCGCTCCCGCTGCGGCGGGTGAATGGGTCTCCGTATACCTCACAGGTCTTGGAGCGGTCGCTCCCCCCATCACCGCGGGCCGGGCCGCGCCGGCGCTGCCGCTGGCGCGCGCCACAGCGGCCGTGAGAGTCACCGTCGGCGGCGCCGCCGCCGAGGTTTCTTTCTCCGGTCTCACCCCCGGACTGTCGGGCCTCTATCAAATCAACCTGAAAGTGCCCGCGGCGCTCCCTGCCGGACCACAGCCATTGCAGATCACAGCCGCCGGGTTGACGGACACGGTGCGCCTGGAACTTCCGTAGTACATGATCTTGATCATTCGCTCACCCATCGGGGCCGGTGAATTGCTGATGGCTAGCATCTACTCCTCCGGAGTGACGAAGATGATCTCGGCGGAATTCACCGCCGTCAGGTTGAGGTCAATGCCTGTATCGAGCAACTGCGCGCCGGTCATAGTAAGTGTGCGCCCGGAGTCCTGATAGCGCACCTCGTAGCTGAGATTGCGGTTCAAGCCGCGCACGCGCAGGGTCCGTGACGCGGGAGCGGCGCTCGGGCGGTAGACAAACACGATGGCGCTGCCGGTGGCGAAGTTGTAGCTTTCCAGAGCGTCAATGCGGGTTTCGGCGGGACGCGCCGTGAGATGATACACCTTGCCCTCTCGAATATGTTCCCGCATGGACTTGTACAGCCGTACTTCCGAGGCCGCTAACTGCAAATCCTGCGGACGCATCTCGGGGAGGCGGTTCATGAAAATCCACGGGCCGCCGAACATGTAGCTGCGAGTGATATAGGGCGTGAGCTGCGTGTTCGGCATGTAGCGATCCATATAGCGCGTAGGGAAGGGATAGCTTGCGCCATAGATGGCCTGCCGGGTGGTCATGGGGCCGGAATCATCGGCATTGATGGAAGTCACATAGCGCCGTGCCATCGAGTACGTCATCATGTTGCCGCCGTCCTCGCAATTCTCCCACTCCACCTTGGGCCGCTGCTGCTTCACTTGGTCGATCAGCCAATCGAGGCCATCGACCGCGTTTGCATAGTTGCTGTCTCCGGGGGCGTGAGTGTGGGTCGTCTTGACGCACTGTTTCACCATATTCTCGCCGTCCTGGAGGATCCAGTCGATGTTGTAGTCGTCGATCATTCGCAGCGTTTGCGCGAGCAGCCATTCGCGGACGGGACGGTGTGAGAGGCACAGGGAATCCGCGCCGAAATAGTGGTAGTTTTCCGAGGACCGCCAGTCGGGGTTTTGGAGGAGAACAGGAGAGGTTGCGGCCGCCTCAGCGAATGCAAAATGAAGCCCGAATTTCATGCCCAGGCTGTGGACGTAGTCGGAAAGCGCGCGCATGCCGCTGGGAAACTTCCTGGGGTCGGCATACCAGTCGCCGATCTGCCGCGCCCAGCCAAGGTCGATCACGAACAGCTCAATGCCCAGATTAGCGGCGATCTGCGCATTC
This sequence comes from Bryobacterales bacterium, assembly GCA_020847975.1. Lineage (GTDB taxonomy): Bacteria > Acidobacteriota > Terriglobia > Bryobacterales > Bryobacteraceae > CADEFT01. The sequence continues at coordinate 38,549 of JADLBD010000012.1, forward strand.
CGGCGCAATGTTGCCTCGTCGAGATACAGATCATAGTTCCAGGAGTCCCAGATCACATAGGGGAAGCGGGAATCGGAAGCGGGTTGCGCCACGGCTGCCTCGACAAAGCGCTGCGTCACGTATCCGGCCTCATCCCAATCGCCCTGATACATGCCGAGGAAATAGGCGGGTATCGCAAGTTCCTCGCCTTGCGCGAGTGTGCGGTCAATGCCTTCGACCGGCACGGAGAGTTGCAGCAGTGCCTTGCCGGGGTTGTGGTCCACCACGCCAACCGCCCGCCCGTCAAACTCCCAGCCCGCAAAAAGCCCGAAATTCTCGGCGTCACGCAGCGCAAACCACGAACACTGCTGGCCGTATGCGCCGGAATAGACAACCCCCTGCTTCCCTTCTCCCAAGGTGTCCTGGTTTACCTGGAAATTGCCGCCCTTTCCTCCTCCCCACCACTGGTCCACGTTGAACGAACGGAAGGTGCGCCCTTTATCGGCAATGGCCAGCGGAAGGATATCGACGCCCGTGACGTGCAATGGCTGCGGGTTGACGTTGCGCAAACGGGCGGAAAATCGCAGCACGGGCTGCTGCAAATACATCTCGATTTCGATAAACAATCTTCCGCGCCGGTCGAGGTCTTCGAGCACGATGAGGTACCGGAGACCGTTTCTGGGTATCTGACGCCTGCCCGTGGATACCAGGCGGTATGGGGTGTTCTGATCGAAGAGGACCCCATCGGCATGGATCTGCAGGGGAGAGGAGCCCGCCGGATAGGCGGTCCACGCATTGTTGTTGCGAAGCGAGTGGAAGTCCTCGAAGCGAAAATGGCCTTCCGGAGTGAGGACAAAATTCGCCTCCACCAGGGAGTTGCGCAGAGTCCAGCGGCGTTGGGTGGCGTCGTAATTGAAGTTGAATTGCCCCCAGGATGGAAGTGAAGCCGCGGAGATCAGCAATCCTGACAACAGACAAGATCGAAGGAGACCCATTTCAAGTATGACTTCCCAAATGGCGTTCCGGTTTCACAGTGATCATCATATCGGTCCACGAGCGCGCCTTCTAATAGCATAATGAGTAAAGGCCAGGTAACAGGAAAAGGATGAACACATCCGATTGCGCGCAGCAATGGATTGCCGCCGGACGGGCGGCGATGGCACATGAGGCGGAATCGATCTCCGGCGCTGCCGGGCGGCTGGACCGGAATTTCTGCGAAGCCATTCGATTGATTTTGCGGCATTCCGGGAAGATCGTCGTCACGGGGCTCGGCAAGTCAGGCCACATCGCCAGGAAGATCGGCGCCACAATGTGCAGCACGGGAACGCCTGCCGTGTATCTCCATCCGACAGAGGCGGCTCACGGCGATCTTGGCGTGTGTTCGCCGGGAGACCCTATCCTCTTCCTTTCCAAGAGCGGAACGACTCGCGAACTGCTTGACTTGACTCGAGGACTGCGCGACACCGGTTCCCCGCTGATTGGAATTCTTGGCAATTCGGCCTCGCCCCTGGCGATGCGGATGGACGCGGTGCTCGACGCGTCTGTCAGCCGGGAAGCGGACCCTGCAAACGTGGCGCCGACGGCGAGCGCAGCTGTCGCCTTGGCGCTTGGCGATGCTCTGTCGATTACCCTCATGCAGGCGAGAAATTTCACCGTGGAAGATTTTCAGCGCCGTCATCCGGGCGGTTTTCTCGGCGCTGGCCTGCGGCTGAAGGTTCGGGAAGCGATGCACGCCGGCGATGAGGTCCCCTATGTCCGGCCGGAAGACTCGCTCAAGCAAGTGGTGATTGCCATGACCGTTCACCCGCTGGGGGCGGCCTGCGTTCTTACTTCCGGCGGGCGGTTGGCAGGGCTGATTACGGACGGCGATCTCCGCCGCGCCATGCAGAAGCATGATGACATTCGCATGCTGTGCGCTGCCGCCGTCATGACGGCCAGTCCGGTCACGGTTGCCCCGGAGACGCGGCTTCTGGATGCCTTGCGTTTAATGGAGGATCGTCCCTCCCAGATCTCGGTGCTGCCGGTGGTTGCTCCGGAGAGTGGTCTATGCCTCGGGCTCCTTCGCCTGCACGATATTTATCAGGCGGCGGGAATTCCCCGGCGTTCCGCGCGTCCGCTGCTGTCAGAGTAGCTCTCCGGACTTTCATTGCTAGACTCAAGGGGAATGCATAGCAATCGGCTTGCTCGGGAAAAGAGCCCCTACCTTCTGCAACACGCCCATAACCCGGTGGATTGGTACCCCTGGGGGGAGGAAGCATTCGAGAAGGCGCGTAAAGAGGATAAACCGATCTTTTTGTCTATCGGCTACAGTACGTGCCACTGGTGCCACGTCATGGAACGGGAGAGCTTCGAATCCGAATCCATCGCCGCGATCCTCAATGAATTTTTTGTCCCCATCAAGCTGGATCGTGAGGAGCGTCCGGACGTGGATCGGGTCTATATGACCTTTGTGCAGGCCACCACCGGCGGCGGCGGATGGCCGATGTCGGTGTGGCTGACCCCGGATCTCAAGCCCTTCTATGGAGGAACCTATTTCCCTCCGGATAACCGCTTTGGCCGGCCTGGCTTCCGCGCGGTGTTGGAGCACATCGGCAACGCCTGGAAAAGCGATCGCACGAAGATTGTCGAATCGGGGGATGACGTGATTCGCCAACTGCGCCGGATGGTGGCGGCCACAATACCGGGTGGAGTCCTCGATGAGCGGGTGGCGGAGAGTTGCTTTTACGCGTTCCGCCGCAGTTTCGATGCGGCGCGCGGCGGGTTCGGCGGAGCTCCGAAATTTCCCCGGCCCGTGCAGTTCCATTTTCTGCACCGCTACGCGCGGCGCACGCACGACGAAGAAGCTGTCGAAATGTCTCTGCTGACGCTGCGGGAAATGTATAAGGGCGGGATGTATGATCAACTCGGCGGGGGATTTCATCGCTACTCCGTCGACGCCCGCTGGTTCGTTCCGCACTTCGAAAAGATGCTCTACGATCAGGCGCAGCTTGCCGTCTGCTATCTCGAGGCGAGCCAGATCAGCGGCGACCCGTTTTATGCGGGAGTGGCCCGCGAGACGCTGGACTACGTGCTGCGCGACATGACGGATGGCGGCGGAGGGTTCTATTCGGCCGAAGACGCGGACAGCGTCATTGACCCGGCGGATCCGAAACATAAAGGCGAGGGCGCGTTTTATATCTGGGATGCGCGGGAACTGGAAGAGGTTGTGCGCAAGCCGGAGGCCGATTGGTTCGCCTATCGCTACGGCGTGGAGCCCGCGGGCAACGTCTTCGATGACCCGCATGGAGAATTCCGCGGCAGGAACATCCTCTACCAGGCCCACAGCATCGAGGAGACCGCGGCGCAATTTGGCCAGACACCGGAGACCGTGCGGGGCGCGCTCGCGGCGGCCATCCCGCGCCTGCTCGAGCGCCGTGCCATCCGTGTCCGCCCGCATCTCGATGACAAAGTGCTTACTTCGTGGAACGGGCTGATGATTTCGGCATTCTCCAAAGGCGCGCAGGTGCTGGGCGAGGCGCGCTACCAGCGGGCAGCGGAAAACGCGGTGCGATTCGTGCTCGGCCACATGTACCAGAAGGAAAGCGGCATACTGCTGCGGCGGTGGCGCGCTGGTGACGCCGCCATCCCAGGCTTCCTCGATGACTACGCCTTCTTCACAGCGGCCCTGCTCGATCTCTATGAGGTGAACTTCGACATCACCCTACTCGAGCAAGCCGATGCATTGGCTCGCAGGCTGGTGTCGCTGTTCGAAGACACCGTGGAGGGCGGCTTTTTCAGCACGGCGGCCGGCGACGACAGCCTGGTCCTGCGGGTAAAGGACGACTATGATGGCGCCGAGCCGTCCGGAAACTCGGCGGCTGTGAACGTGCTGTTAAGACTCGGCCAGATTACCGGCGATGCGTTCTTCTCGGACGCCGCCGGGCGCGCGCTCCAGGCGTTTGCCGGCAGACTGAGCCAGCATGCCATCACCCTCCCGCTGATGGCCGCCGCATACCTCTTCCAATCCGGAAAGCCGAAACAGATTATCCTGGTGGGCGTCCGCGATTCGGAGACGACACACGCCATGCTCTCCGCGCTCCGGCAGCGGTTCCTGCCGGAAGCGATCGTGCTGCTGGTGGATTCCGGGAATGCGCAGCAGCGGCTGGGAACATGGCTGGCGGTAATTCGCGATATGAAATTCGAGGAGGGACGCACCATGGCCTACGTTTGCGAAAACTACACGTGCCAGATGCCTGTTTCCGATCTTGACCAATTCATCAAGTTGCTAGAATAGGGAGTTCACGCCCTCATTCACCCCGCGTGGAAAATCGTTCAACAATCCTTTAGGAGGAAACAAATGGAAAGACCAGGCGCAACGACGCTCCGTGGCAATGCCCTGACCCTGGTGGGCCCCGAACTCAAAGCGGGCGATACCGCTCCGAATTTCGAAGTGGTGGACAACGGCCTCCAGGCGGTCGATCTGGCCAAAACAGGCTCCACTGTGCGCATTTTCAGCGTAGTCCCTTCGCTCGATACCCCGGTTTGCGACGCGCAAACGAAGCGTTTCAACGAGGAGGCTGCGAAACTGCCGGGAGTGGACATCTACACCATCAGCATGGATCTCCCATTCGCGCAAAAGCGCTGGTGCGGCGCCTTCGGCGTGGACAAGGTGAAGATGCTTTCCGACCACCGGACGGGAAGCTTTGGTTCCTCATACGGCACACTCATCAAGGAGCTTCGAATCGAGAGCCGTGCGATTTTCGTGCTCGACGGGAACAATGTGGTGAAGCACGCGGAATATGTCAAGGAAGTGTCCGATCACCCGAATTACGAGGCGGCGCTGGCGGCTGCAAAGGAAGTGGCGGGATAGTTCTCCCCATGCGGGCTGCCCGGCGGGCAGCCCGTTTTCTTCACTTGACGGAAAAATCGAAGATCTGCGCGTTCACCTTTCCCTCTGTGTACTCGATGACCGCGTATTCGCCTGGCGGCAGCGGTTGCATGGGCCAGATCTTGTATAGCTGATCCCCCACCTGGCGGCGGAAAACTTCCACTTCTTCCCGAGTCTCCATAATCTCCTTGGAAACCGGAATGACGTCAATCTTCTCGACGACACGGTTGCCCTTGTTCGCGCTGAGTTTCACGATGGTGAACCGTTCCGGCGTGAAGAGGCGGAAATAGAATTCCGGCGTGTTCGACTTGACGGCGAAGGCGGAACTTTCCCCGTCGATCTCGAGCGTGGACTTGTCGGTAATGACCGGAATCGGCGTGATGATCTTGAGAATGCTGCGCTTGCGGTTCTTGCTGTTGACCTTCGCCTCGGCGAGTTTCAGAGCCTTGATGTCCTTGCCGTCCACGTAGTAGACGCCTGGGTCCTGGGGAACATTCGAGATCTCGCGCGCAGCGGCGCGCTCGGCCTTTTCTTCCTCGTCGATGAGTTTTGCCTGCTCCTTGCGCGCCTCGGAGTGTTCCTTCACTTCGGCCTCGGTGCGTTTGAGATCCGCCAGTTCGACGGGGACCTCTTCCCATTCGCTGCGCTCGACGCTGTAGAAACGGACACGGTCCCCTTCCACTTTGTACTCGCGCACGAGGTGCCAGTTGCCGTCCTTCAGATAGAACTTGAAGTTCGCCGCCAGGAGCAAGAGCGGCAGCAGGGCCAGGAGCAGCTTGCGCATACAACTATCCTCTAACACAAGACGTAACAGATTTTTCCGCGTTGCATGGGCGAGGCGTGTGCTATCCTCGAACAATGCGTCTCTGAACACCACTCGCAAGTTGTTTCCTGAAATTCCCCGGAGGTGAGTCGTGTCCAGAGTGTCTATTCGCGTCAATAATCTCAAGAAAGTATTCCGGAAACGGAGCTCGCCGTTCCGCAAAGTCACCGAGGAATGGGCGCTGAAGGGCGTCAGCTTCGAGGTCGCCTCAGGGGAAGCCTACGCGCTGCTGGGGCCGAACGGGTCGGGGAAATCCACCCTCATCCGGATTCTTTCGACGTTGCTGTTGCAAGACGGCGGAACGGTGGAGATTGAGGGGCTGCGCCTGCCCGAACACGAGCGCCGGGTGCGTGAGATCGTCGGCAGGGTAAGCGTCGACGCCGCCTTCTACAAGAAACTGTCCGCCAAGGAGAACCTGCTCTATTCAGCCTTCATGTACGGGTACCAGCGGCGGGAGGCGGAGCAGCGGGCGCTGGAAATTCTGGAGCAACTCGGATTCCCTGCCCGCCGCTTCCATGATCCGCTGGAGGAGATGAGCCGGGGCATGCAGCAGAAGATTGCCATCGCCCGCGCTCTGCTCGTGAATCCTCCGGTGCTGCTGCTCGACGAGCCGACCACGGGCCTCGATCCCAAGAGCAAGCGCGACGTGCAGGTTTTTCTCGAACGGCTGCGCGAGCTGCATCGCACCACGATTCTGCTGACGTCGCACGATATGGCGGAGGCGGAACGGCTCTGCGAGCGTATCGGACTGCTGGCTGGGGGAAACCTCGTCGCCGAGGGCACGGCCGACGACCTGCGCCGGAAAGCCGGCTGCGTCAATCTCGATGACGTGTTCATCCGGCTTACCGGAGAGAAGCTTGTGGATGAGGAAAAGGAAACACTGGAGGAAGCATGATCAGCCCCATTCAACAGACCTGGGCCTTCTTCTACCGGGACTGGCAACTGACGCGGCGCTACTGGTCCTGGGTGGTGGTGTTCACGTTTTATGCTCTGGTGAGCGCCGCCACGGTGGCATTCATCGGCGTCGCGGCCCATGATCCGCGCCTCACACTTACCCTTACCATCGGCGCTCTGTTATGGACCTTCCTGAGCGTGCTGTTCAACGAGATTGCGATGTCCATCGCGTTCGAGCGGTGGGAGGGAACGCTCGAATACACGTTCATGGCTCCCGTTTCGCGGCTCATCCACCTGATGGGAGTCAGCCTGTATGCGCTCACTTACAGCCTGTTCCGGGTGGTGTGCGTGCTCGCGGGGTTGGCTCTGGTGATCGACCTTCCGTTTCACTGGCCGCAACTCCTCGGACTCGCGCTGGTGCTTGCGGTGAGTAGTGTGGCCTTTGTCGGGCTGGGGCTGATTGCTGCGATTCTACCGGTGATGAGTCCCGAGCGGGGCGCGGAGGCGACGAACATTCTTCAGGGTGTGCTGCTGCTGATTTCCGGCGTGTATTATCCGGTGAGCGTGCTGCCGGGATGGCTGCAAAAGGTGGCGTGGTTTTCCCCGGCCACCTACGCATTACGGGCTTCGCGGAGGCTGCTGGGCCTGGAGGGCGGCGGTCCCGCTACTCTCGCCGGCATTCTGCCGGACCTGCTGCGGCTGCTGCTGCTGGGCGCAATTCTGGTGCCGTTCGGCCTGTGGGTCTTCCACAGAGCGGAACACTGGGCGAAGCGAAACGGGAAACTGAAGCGGACGGGTTAGCGGCTGTCCCGGCGCTTATCCTGTACCCACTCCAATCCAATCTTCAACTCTTCAAAAAACCGTTTCCGCGCGCCCGGAAAGCTGTGGCCCCCGGCGTGAAGAAATATCCTCCGGCGCGGCTGGATGGCCGCGGAAAATAAGAGATTCCGGTCCTTTTCAGGAACAAACCGATCCTTAGCCGACTGGATGATCATCAGCGGCAGCGGGGCCACCTCGGGCACATACGGCAGAGTGGAGAATGTTGGCCCCGTCTCCTTGATCCACGGCAGGAACGCCAGGCGGTTCCGCCAGTGCCACGCAAGAAACGCCGTTTCGGGGAGGGACACGGCAGCCACCCCTTCGATAGAACTCTTGCTTCCTTCCGCGCCCGCCAGGACAACCAAAGCCGCGCCTGCCGACCACCCCATAAGGATGACTTTGTTTTCACGGGAACCGCCGGCATCCCGAACGAGGGTGCGAAAATCACCCGGCACTTCCGCGGCGGTGAGCGAAGGCTTGTGCGTGAAGCGGCGCAAGTATTCCCGCGTGTTGAGGCCGTAGACATCATAGCCCCAGGCGGCCATGGTGGAGGCTATTTTTTTTTCGAAGCCTCTCCAGCCCCCGTCGCCGGAAGCAAGAATGACTGTGCGATGATCCCCCGCGGCGGGCAGGTAATGTCTGAGGCGCACATGTTTCCCTCGGATGACGATGTCAACAATCCGCGGTTCCGCCGGCAAGGGGCGGCAGAGCAGCAGCGCGGCGAGCAGGGCGTTGCGGAGCATTCAGCTTTGCGCCCCGAACTTTCCCGCGCGCACGGCGCTGAGGCTGAGCCCGGCGCGCGCAAACGCGAAAATCCCAATCGCCCACAGCGGAGCCGTGAGGATGAGAAACACAACGATGGAAAATCCGGTGGCCAGGGTTTTGTCGACACCGAAGATGGCGAGGCCGGCAACCGTGAAGAACTGATAGGTTCCGATATTGGAAGGAGCCGCGGGAATGATGGTTCCCAGCCGGACAATCAGGTAAACCGCCGCGCCATGCCACGGCGAAAGTTCCAATCCATAGGCGCGCATCACCAGCCAGTAGGAAAGCACCTGAAAGACGAGCATGACAGCGGAGACGCCGAAACTGCCATAGAGCAGGCGCGAGCGGCCGATGGAGGCAATGCCTGAGGCGAGGTTCCGGAGATGGCGGCGCAGACCGGCGGAATTTGCTTCCCCGCCTTCCGGACCGGCGCGGAGCACGGCATAGAGAAACAGGGTTGCGCCGGCCAGGACAAGAGCCGTGAGGATCTTTTCGGCATCCACGAGGTATCGCGGAAGGGGAACAAGCCAGACCGTGAGGCCGATAGTCAGCACCAGCCAGATGGCATCGAGAAACCGCTCCACCAGCAGGGAAGAGAACACCGTGGTGAAACTCGTCTTCAGCCATTTGGCCACCAGCCAGGATCGCACCGCCTCACCGGCGCGCAGCGGCAGAATCTCATTGACGAACAGCCCGGCGTAGATGGCATGGGTGGCGCGCAAGGTGGTGATGGAGCCGCAATGCCGCAGCAGCAGCGCCCAGCGCTTGCCCTGGCAAAGGTAGCCCCCCACGTCGAACGCTACGGCAAGGGCAACCCATTTCCACTGCATGTTGCGTACGGCATCGAGAATGCCCCGTGCGCGCACGTCATAGAAGACCCAAACCAGGCAGGCTGCCGCGATGGTGTAGCCCAGAGCCGCCTTCCAGCGGCGCTTTACCGCTAGCGCTCGGTTGTATTCACCCATTCGATCATCGCCCGGAGTTGGCGGAAGAATTCCGGCTGGTTCCCCTCAAATCTGTGGTTCTTTGCCTCGACGAGAACGAACCGCTTGGGCTCCCCGGCGGCGGCGAACAGTCTGCGCGCTTCCTCCACCGGCACATACTCGTCCCGCGACGATTGGATCATCGCCAGGGGGAGCGGAGCCACGCGCGGAATATGGCGGAGACCGGAAAACGTGGGCTCATCGGGGAGCCTGCCGGTAAGGTAGCTGAGGTTGTCTTTGAGGCGCCAGCCCATCACGTTCGTATCGGCCAGCCCCATCGTAACGACACCGTGATAGAGTTGCTTCTCACCGGAGGCGGCCAGCACCATCAGTCCCGCGCCTGCCGACCAGCCGGCCAGGGTCACACTGCGGCCGGGAGCGAGGGACCTCGCAATCCGGCCAATGTCACCGATGATGTCGGTTTCCGTGAGCGTGGTCTCGCCGGTGAATGTGCTGAGGTACTGCCTGGTGTCGAGTCCGATGACGTCATAGCCCCAGGAGGCGATCTGCCGGGCAAAATCGATGGCAGCCCCGCGCCAGCCGCCGTCGCCTGGAGCAAAGAGAACAACGGGGCGCTTCGAGGTGGAAGGGGGAGCGGACACCAGATACAGATCCACGGCCTTTCCGCGAATCTCCACCTGCCGTTTTTCCACGCGCGGCGCTTGCGCGCCCGCTTCCGGAGTGACAGGCAGAGACCACAGGCAGGCGGCAAGGAGCAGGTATCTAATCACGGATCTCGGATACCTCGGATAGGGCATTGGCGATGCGCGGCAATTGGAGGACCTGCCGGTAGACGAGATATTGCGGCTCCCAGCGGGTGGCGAACTTCGCTTTGTAGAAACGCAGGCCCTGATAGCTGAAGAGAAAGTGGAGGCGCTGCGCGAAGTAGTGCACGGCTCGTTCCTCGATGGTGGATTCCTCGGTTTCCTGAAAGCCGGACATGGGCGCCATGCCCAGGTTGAACCGCTGCACGCCCTCGGCCTTCTTCGCCAGAAGCAGCTTGACGAAGAGGTAATCCATGATGCCGGGCGGCGCGTCCTCTCTATGCCGCATGAGGTCGAGCGTCGCTTCCCCGGGGTAGTAGGAAGGGATTTCGTTGACAAAGGCGAGCATCCCTCCGTTGGCGTCCAAGGCGGCGTAGAGAGGGGTGGCGCCAAGGTAGCCGGGATCGAAAGAGCCGAGAGTAAACGTGCGCTCGCGCCGCCCGGGAATTTGCAGCCAGCTATCAGACACTTCAGCCGCTTGGGCGAGACACTCTTCGGTAAGCGGAGGCGCGTACCGCATCATCCGGATTCCCTGCTTTTCGAACTGGTTCATCTTCGACTGGATCTTCTTCAACTGCCTCCCCTCCATGCGGAAGGAAGGCAGATCGACAATGGCCTCATCGCCCACCTTCAACCGCCGGTAGCCGGCCTTGCGGTAGAGAGGAAGAAAATCCGCCGGGACATGGTGGAAGGCCACTCCCCAGTCATTCTGCCGGCAAAACTCTCCAAACCCGCGGATGGCGGCCTCGATCTCCGATTCCGGCCCCACGGGGTCGCCCAACACCAGTGCGTACCCGCCACCGACGCGATAGGCGAGAAAGCACTCGCCCGAGGCAGTAAAGTAGAACGACTTATCCGGCCAGTACTTGAAAAAATCGGTCGCGGTGCGGCCGTATTTCTTCACGAGCGCTTCGGCATGTTTTCGTTCGTGGGGTAGCGTACGGTAGCGGTAGACTACGGGGCGAAAGACGGCTATCACCGCATAGCCGAGGGCCACTCCGGTAATCATGTTCAGGGACCGCAGAAACCAGTGGGCGTGACGCGTGAGCGGCACAATCTGCGGATCGCCGGTAAGGGTGAGAAAATGCAGCGTGCGGTGGATGGAATCGCCGATGGTGAAATTGATGCCGAACTCGCGCGGGTCGAGAAACCAGAAGCCGGCCACCCCGTAGGCAAAAGCCACCCCTACCGCGATCGCCAGGCGAAGCAATCCCAAACGAATATCCGGCGTGCTGCTCAACACGGTGAACTCTTTGCGCGCCAGCAGCAGGATGGCCGCCAGCCCCAGTGACATTGCCGCCTCTTCGTAATCCAGACCTTTGGTGAGGTGAAAGATGATGGATGCGGCGGCCATCAACAGCACTGCCTGGTAGGCGCGCTTCTTCCGCTTGTACAAGTTCACCGAGGAGGTGACAAGGGCAAATCCAATGAGCAGGGTGAGGAAGCGCGAGAAGTGAACCACTTCGATGGAAAAGATTTGCGCGAGCAAGGCCGCTCTTTCGGGCAGAGTGGGACCGAGGACGGAATAGAGATTCACCAGGCCGCTGGCCAGGGTGATGGCGGACACGAACCATACAAGGGCGTGTTTCCGCCGTATCCGAGCCAGCGCGCGCGGCCATCTCAGCGATTCACTGGAAGGTTGGAGCATCATGGCGGGCTGTTTCTCCGATCCCCTTCGCCGGCAACACGCCAATCAAACATTCAGGCGTTCATCTTAATTTTAGCGGCTCCGCGGCAGAATTCGCCGGCCGGATGCCGGAGAGGGTCAATAATTTACTGCCAGCCGCCGCCCAGAGCCTTATACAGTTGAACGACGCTCAGCAACTCGCCAAGCCTGATCTGCGCCAGTGTCAATTGCGCCTGAAACTGGCTGCGGTCTGCATCGAGAGCATTCAGAAGTGTGTCCACGCCGCCGCGATAGCGCAGGTAAGCGAGTCGCGTGCGGTCCTCGAGCGCGGCCAGCAAAAGTTCCTGCTGCTCGCGGCTCTCCCGTAACTTTTGGTGGGCAATCAAGGCGTTCGACACTTCCGCAAAGGCCGTCTGAATCGCCTTGTCGTACTCAGCCAAGGCGCCGGCGCGCAGAGCCTCCGCCAGTTTCACATTCGCCCCGATGCGGCCCGCGGTGAAGATGGGCGCCGTGACCTGCGGGGTGAAGTTCCATACGGAGTTGGGCGGGCTGAACAGATTGGAAAGCTGCGTGCTCTGCCCGCCCAGGAACCCGGTCAGGCTGATTTGTGGAAAATAGGCGGCCCTGGCCACGCCTATCTGAGCATTGGCCGCGATCAGATTCTGCTCCGCCGCAAGGATGTCCGGCCGCCGCTCCAGCAATGCCGAGGGCAGACCTGGAGGAACGCTGGGCGGCAGCATCTGTTCCGTCAGGATGCGGCCGCGAGTCACCTCGCCGGGATTCTTTCCGAGCAGCAGGCTGATCTGGTTTTCAGTCTGCGCAATCCGCTGTTCGGTTGCGGGGATGGCCTCAGCGGCGGTATGGACCAGTTCCTCCGCCTGTCGCAGATCGAGAAGCGTCGCCAGGCCGTGGCTCTGGCGGCTCTTGATAAGATTCAGCGATTCCCGGCGCGTGGCGAGAGTGCGCTTGGAAATCTCCAGTTCGGCATCCAACTCGCAGAGTTCGAAATAGGTGGTGGCGACGTCGCTCACCAGCGTGGTCATCACCGCTTTGCGGTTTTCTTCCGTGCTCAACAGGTTCGCCCGCGCGGCTTCGGTGGCGCGCCGCAAACGCCCCCAGATGTCCGCCTCGAAGGAGAGCAGGTTGAGCGTGGCCCCGCCAAAACCGCGATCCTGGTGGGGCACGAAGCCAGGTGACAGATACATCGCCCCGTTGCGGGAAACCCGGTTGGCGGTGATATTGGCGTTGGCGGACAAATTCGGATATTGGTTGGCGCGCGCAAAGCCAAGGTTGGCACGGGCAGCCTCCACTCGAGCCACGGCATTGCGAAGGTCGTAGTTCTGCGCCAGCGCCGTGCCGATCAACTCGCGCAGGCTCGGGTCCGTGAAGACTTCCCACCACTTCAGATCCGCCAGCGAGGCCAACTCCGGCGGCGTCAGTGTGCCGCGGAAGGAATCCGGCGCCGCCACCGCCGGACGGCGGTAGTTCGGCCCCACCGCGCACCCGGTGAGCCATGCCGCGGCCAGCAAGACGAGAGCGGCTATCCCGCGGCCGTAAGCGGCCCACACCCGAACCGCTGCTTGTCGCAAAGTCCTAAGCGGCACGGGATGTCCTCCCCGCGCCCGAAGCCCTCTCCACCAGATAAAATATGGCGGGAATCAGGAGAACACCCAGGGAACTGGCGGCCAGCATGCCTCCGATGACGGTGGTGCCCATGATCTGACGCGCAACCGATCCGGCGCCGGCCGCTGTCCACAGCGGGATGCAGCCGAAGATGAACGCGAACGACGTCATCAGGATGGGCCGGAGGCGAAGTCTGGCGCCCTCGATCGCGGCATCCACCAGAGGCTTGCCGCTTTCATAGGCTTCCTTGGCGAACTCCACGATGAGAATCGCATTCTTTGCCGTAAGGCCGATGAGCATCACCATGCCGATCTGTGAATACACATCATTCTCGATGGCGACTATGTAGGCCGGCGATACGGCCAGAAGCACGGTTCGGCGCAGCCACAATACAAAAAAAGCGCCGAATATGCTCACCGGCGTGCTCAACAGGACGCTGAACGGCAGCGACCAGCTTTCGTATAAAGCCGCCAGGATCAGGAATACGAACAGCAGCGAAAACGAGAAAATCATCCAGGCAGGGACGCCTTCCTGCGCCTTCCTCTCCTGAAACGACATGCCCATGTAGTCGTAGCCCATTTCCCGCGGCATCGTCTGGGCGAAGACTTCCTCGAGCGCGGCCCTGGCCTGGTTGGAACTGTAGCCCGGCGCGGCGCTGCCATTGATCTGCGCGCTGCGGTAGAGGTTATAGCGCATGGTGAATTCAGGCCCCAATCGGGGTTCGATATTGGCGAGCGAAGAAATCGGCGCCATCTCGCCGGCGCCGTTGCGCACGTAGAACAGGCCGAGATTCCCCGCGTGGCCGCGGTAGTCGCCGTCGGCCTGGACGTATACCTGCCACTGCCGGCCAAAGCGATTGAAGTAATTGACGAACAGCCCTCCCATGAACGTTTGAATGGTTCGGTAGACATCGTTCAGCGCCACGCCCTGTTTGATGACCTTGCCGCGATCCACATTCACGAAAAGTTGGGGTACGCCCGCCAGGAAGGTGGTGTTCAGGCTGGCTATTTCCGGGCGTTTGCGGGCCGCCGTCATGAATTTGTCCAAATTGGCTGCCAGAAAATCGACGTCCCGGCCAGCGCGGTCCTGAAGAACGAAAGTGAACCCCCCGGCTGAGCCGACCCCTGGAATCGCCGGCGGCGAAAACGAGAAGGAGATCGCCTCGGGAACCTTGCTCAGTTCGCGATTCAGGCGCTGCACGATTTCGTGGTATTGTTCTTCCCGCTTCGAGCGATCTGACCATTTCTTGAATGTCACGGATATGAAGCCGCCGAATGTGTTCCGCACATAGCTCAGCATGCTGAAGCCCACCACGGACGTATAGAATTCCACCCCCGGGGTTTGCGCCACTATCTTCTCGAGTTTCCGGCACAATGCGTCCGTGCGTTGCAGCGAAGATGCCTTCGGAAGCTGAAAATTGACGTAAACATAGCCCTGGTCTTCATCCGGCAGAAAGCTGGTGGGCACGCGGCCGCTGAAAAAAGCCGCCGCCGCGGAAGCGGCAACCAGGATCACCACCGCCAGAGCGCTCTTGCGAATGAGGCCGCCGCACAGTCCTGCATAGGTATGGGCGCCGCGCGCGAAAACCCGGTTAAACCAACGGAAAAAGGCCTCGATCGGCCCCCGGCTCTCCTTGCGCGGCCGCAGCATCAGAGCCGAGAGAGCCGGGCTGAGGCTGAGGGCGTTGAATGCCGAAATGATTACCGAGATGGCGGTGGTGACCGCAAACTGCTGGTAGAGCCTGCCGGTGATGCCGGGCACGAAGGCCGTGGGCACGAACACCGCCGAAAGCACCAGCGCGATGCCGATCACCGGTCCGGAAATCTCCGCCATCGCCTTCTCCGCCGCCTCCTTCGGCGGCAACCCCTCCTCGATATGCCGCGTCACCGCCTCCACCACGATGATGGCGTCGTCCACCACCAGCCCGATCGCCAGCACCAACCCGAACAGCGAGAGCGTGTTGATGGAGAAGCCGAAGAGCGGAAACAGCGCGAAAGTGCCAACCAGAGAAACCGGCACGGCCAACAGCGGAATCAGCGTGGCTCGCCATTCCTGCAGGAAGATGTAAACCACGAAGATGACCAGCCCGATTGCGATTACCAGGGTTTCAACGATTTCTCTCATGCCCTCCCTGACGGCTTGCGTGGTGTCGAGGGACACAGTGTAATCCACGTCCGCGGGGAATCGCCGCTTCGCCTCCGTCATCAGCTTTCTCACTCCGTCGGCCGCTTCCACGGCGTTGGTGCCGGGCAACTGGTACAGGGCGACAATCGCGCTTGGCCGGCCATTGTAGCGGCCCACCACGTTGTAATCCTGAACCCCAAGTTCCACGCGGGCCACGTCCCGGATGCGCACGATTCCCCCGTCCGGCGCTTCCCGCAGCACGATCTCGCCGAATTCCTCCGGCGTCGCCAGGCGGCCTTGCGCCTGAACCGAGTAAGTGAATTCCTGTCCGCGCGGCGCCGGTTCGCCGCCCACCTTTCCAGCCGGATTTACCGTATTCTGCGTCTGAATGGCGCTGACCACTTCCGGAACCGTGATGCCCAGCTTGGACAGCCGGTCCGGCTTCACCCAGATTCGCATCGCATACTGGCCCGCGCCGAAAACCTGCACGCTCCCGATCCCACGCACGCGCAAGAGCTGATCGTTGAGGTTGATGTACGAATAGTTCGCCAGAAACCGCTCATCGTAGGTGCCATTGGGAGAGTACAAGGCTAACCACATCAGCGGAACAGCCAGTGATTTTTGAACCGTAACTCCGAAATTAGTCACGTCAGCCGGGAGTTGGGGGTTGGCCAGCGCCTGGCGCATTTGCGTGAGGACCAGATCCGTATTCGGATCCGTCTTCACATCGAAATTGACAATCAACCTCATCTGGCCGCTCGAGGCGGAGTTCAGGGAATACATGTAGTTCATGTTGTCCACGCCGCTCATCTGCTGCTCGATGGGATTCGCCACCGACTGCTCGATGGCTTGGGCGTCGGCTCCGATATAAGTGGCGGTCACCTGGACCTCGGGCGGCACGATGCTTGGAAATTGCGAGACGGGCAGAAACATCACCGAAGCCCCTCCAACAACCACCAGTAGAATCGAGATCACCATGGCCACGATGGGCCGGTTGATGAAAAACTTGGACATGCGAACTAGGTTCCCTTCGGGCTGACCTGTATCCCGGAACGCACTTTGTCAGTGCCTTCCACCACCACCTTTTCATTGGGTTTGAGCCCGTCTTCGATGATCCACTGGGCGCCGTACCGGGCGCCTGGCTTGACGCTCCGCAAGCTCACCCGGTTCGCTCCATCCACCACCGCAACCTGATAGCCGCCCTGCATCTGAATGACCGCGCGCTGCGGGACGAGCAGTGCCCCTTTCTGTATCCGGACCACCGCGCGGACCCTGCCGAATTGCCCCGGCCTCAATACGTTGCCAGGGTTGGGAAAGAGCCCGGCCAACTGGATTGCGCCGGTCTTGGGGTCTACCTCGCGGTTGGCGAAGAAGAACTTGCCCTTCCGGGGATAGATTGTCCCATCCGCCAGAATCAATTCGAGTTGCAATCGCCGCATCGCTGCCTCGGGGCTGCCTCCATCCGGGGACCGTGCGAAGCCGAGATATTCCTGCTCGCTCACCGTGAAATAGACTTTAATGGGATCGAGCGTCGAAACCGTGGTTACCGGGCCATTACTGGCCCCCACCAGATTGCCTACCTGCATCTGCGCCAGCCCGGCGATGCCGTTTATGGGCGCGGTGAGCCTGGTGAAACCGAGGTTGACGGCGGCCGTTTCCACGGCAGCCGTGGCAGCCTCGACTGCGGCGCCGGCTGCCTGAATCTGGGCCTTCGATGTTTCCACCTGCGCGGCGGCGGCTTTGACCAGCGCCTTGGCGCTCACGTTATTCTGAACCGCGTTGTCTATATCCTGCTGGGTCACCGCCTGCGCGTCCGCCAGCGAAACATACCGGTCCGAGTCGCGCTGCGTCCGGATCTGATCGGCTTCGGACTTGGCCAACTGGGCTTCGGACTGAAGCAGTTGCGCCTTTGCCTGCGCCAGTTGTCCTTTGGCTTGCGCCAATTGGCCCTGGGCCTGGGAGAGCGCCGCATGGAAGGGACGGGGGTCGATCTCGAAGAGCAACTGCCCCTTTCTGACAAACGACCCTTCCGTGTACTCCTGCCTCAGCAGATAGCCCGTGACCTGCGCGCGGATTGCGGCATTCACCATGCCATCGAGCGTGCCGATCCATTCGGCGGAGATAGGTACGTCCTGCTGCTCAACCTGCGTCAGCACGACCACCGGGGGAATTGGGGCCTGCCCGGCCGGGGTGGCCCTCGAACAGGCGGCGGCAAGCAACAACACCACGCCGGCCAGCCCACTCAAAACGATCTTTACTTGCATTGCACCAAGACGAGCACCGTCTGGCCGAAAATCCTACCTCGACCTCGCGCGCTGAATCGTCCAGTATAACTCCAATCACAGGGCGGCGGCCGCGCATCCTCCTCGCCAGAATTGTCCAATACAAGATGAGCATGAAACTGGCGAAGCGGCGGGTGCAGTTTCCAATACAAGATGAGCATGAAAAAGGGAAGAATGGGATAGGCGTGGCCCGGCCGGGTGCAAGTACGCATGTGGAATGCCGAGAGCCTGAGCCGGGAGCAAATCCGGGAGTTCCTCGAGTCCAGCGAGGGGATCAAGTTCACTGGGTGTGGCCGGAGCGAGAAATACGCCTGGGTGGAGCGCGTGCTGGCGGCGCAGAACTATGGCGATTTGAGCAAGAAGGGACGAGGCGTGGTTCGGGCCTACGTGGAAAAGGTGACGGGGATGAGCACGTCACAGACGACGCGACTGATCCGTACCTTCCTGGACCAGGGGTTGGTGCGGGTGGTGCCCTACCAACGGCACGAGTTTCCTGTGAAGTACACGGCCGAGGACGTCGCGCTGCTGGCGGAAGTGGACCGTGTGCACGAGCGGTTGAGCGGGCCGGCGACGTGTCACATTCTCCAGCGCGAGTACGAGTGCTATGGGAACCAACAGTACGAGCGACTGGCGAAGATCAGCGTGTCGCATCTATACAACTTGCGAGCCAGCGCGCGCTACCGCAACCAGGCGGCGGTGTTCGAGGTGACGCGGCCGACTGGGAAGGCAATCGGGGAGCGGCGTCGGCCCAACCCGCAGGGCCGGCCGGGGTTTGTGCGAGTGGACACGGTACATCAGGGCGACTGGGACGGGGCCAAGGGGGTGTATCACATCAACGCGGTGGATGCGGTGACGCAGTGGCAGGTAGTGGGTTGCACCAGCAAGATCAGCGAAGCTTACCTGCTGCCGGTGTTGCAGGGGGTGCTGGCGCAGTTTCCCTTCGAGGTATTGGGATTTCACACGGACAACGGCTCGGAGTACATCAATCATCGGGTGGCGGCAATGTTGAAGAAGTTGCATGCGGAGTTCACCAAAAGCCGGGCGTGCCGCAGTCAGGACAACGCATTGGTGGAAGGCAAGAACGGCGCGGTGGCGCGCAAACTGATCGGGTACGGATACATCGCCGGCGAACACGCCGAGGCGATCGGGAAATTCTATGTGCGGCACTTAAATCCGTACTTGAACTTTCACCGGCCCTGCGGCTTTGCCACGGTGAGTCTGGACGAGCAGGGCAAACGGGTGCGGGTATACAAGACGGAAGATTATCGGACACCGTTGGAGAAACTGAAGTCGCTGGAGGGGGCTGCGCAATATCTCAAGCCGGGTTTCAGTATGGCGGAACTGGAGAGAGAGGCGATGGCGATGAGCGACACCGAGTGCGCCCGCCAGATGACGGCGGCCAAGACGCGGTTGCTGCGGCAGTGCAAAATGCAATTGCCTATTCCACCGCCTTTCCGGTAACAGCGGCGCGGGGCGGTGGAAATGCCGGGCCCGTGGAAAACGAGGAAAACCAAAAGCAGGTTTACCTCGTTTTCCACCGCCCCTTGAAAATCCCGCAAAGCCGGGATTTTCACAATTCCACCGCCCCTGGCGTGCGCCGGATGGAAAAGTGGAAAACCAAAAACCGGTGTCCCACTTTCCCACCGGACGCACGCGATGATGACGGCGATTTCTTATCTCAAAAACCAAAGAAAGGAAGTCGGCCGCTACGCGGCCTCCTCATTCTCCTATCCGCTCTCTCCCTTCGGTCGAGCGGAGCCGATTTCATGCTCATCTTTCGATTGGAAAATGCTCGCCTCACCACGGGAGTTCACGATAGTTTCGCCTCGAGTTCCGCCCATCGGTCATAAAGCCCGTCAACAACAGCCTGCGCCTCGAGCATCGCCTGATACCCCGCCTCGAGTTTGGCTCCATCCACCACCACATCCGGAGCCTGAAGCGCCTCCTTGCGCTCCTCGAGTGCGCGTTCCGCCTCCGCGATCCGCTCCTCGATGCCGTCCCATTCGCGGCTCTCCAAATAGGACAGCCGTTTCTTCACCGGCTCTTTGACGCGCGGAGCAGCCGGCGCGGACTTTTCCACCTTCACGCGGCGCGCCGCCTGCGCCTGCTCCCACTGCGAGTAGTCGGCATAGCTCGTCGCGCCCCCCTCTCCGTCCAGTCCCAGGACGATGGTCGCCACGCGGTCCAGCAGAAACCGGTCGTGCGTCACCAGCATCATCGCTCCGGGAAACTCGAGCAGGCTTTCCTCGAGCACCTCGAGCGTGGGAATGTCCAGGTCGTTGGCCGGCTCATCCAGCAGGAGAAGATCGGCCTCCTGCAGCATCAGCCGTGCAATCAGCACCCGCGCCCGTTCGCCTCCCGAGAGCGAACCCACCGGCGCTTCCAGTTGCTCGGGCCGGAACAGAAAGCGCTTCGCCCACCCGGCCACATGCTGTGGACGCCCGCGATAGATCACCGAATCCCCATGCTCGGCGAGAGCGCGCTTGAGCGGCACATCCGGATTCAACTGTTCGCGGTGCTGATCGAAGTAGACGATTCGCAGGCCGTCGGCGCGCTTCAGTTTGCCCGCGGTGGGATGCAGAGCGCCTGTGAGCACCCGCAGCAGCGTGGTTTTTCCACTGCCATTGGCCCCCACCAAACCAAGTCGCATTCCCGGCATGAGGGTGAGATCGAGGCCCTGAAACAGCGTGCCGAACCCGAGTCCCTCGGCCTCCACCAGTCGCTTGGTGCGGCGATCGGAAGCAGTGAAGTCTATTCCGGCCACGGCTGTCCGGCTGCGAACGGCGACTTCCCCCAGTTCGCTGATCAGGCGGTTGGCTTCGTCAACACGCGCTTTTGCCTTCGTCGTGCGCGCCTTGGCCCCGCGCCGCAGCCACTCGACCTCGCGGCGGACTTTCGATTCGAGCGATTCCTGATGCTTTTGTTGGGCTTCGAGGAACTCCGCCTGTTGCTCGAGAAACCGGCTATAGTTGCCCGCAACGCGAAACAGGCCTCCCGGGTAGCGAGGACTCAATTCCGCCATCGACGTGGCTACGTTTTCAAGAAAGTAGCGGTCGTGGCTCACCACCACCACCGCGAACCGGGCATCCCCGAGCAACTTCTCGAGCCAGAGGATGCCGGCGAGGTCGAGGTGGTTGGTGGGCTCGTCGAGCAGCAAAATGTCCGGACCCTGAATGAGCGCCTCGCTCAAGGCTAGCCGTTTGCGCCATCCCCCCGACAACCTGGCGGCTTCCGCATCCGGATCCACGAACCCGGCTACTCCAAGCATCGCCGCGATGCGGCCATCCTTTTCTTCGTTCGCCGGCGCGGCGGCCTCGATAACATCCCGCACGCGCACGCCCGCGGGAAACATGGAATCCTGCGGGACGTAGGCTAGACGCGTCATCTTGCGCAGGGCGACAGTGCCTTCATCGGCTTGTTCGAGCCCCGCCAGGATCCGCAGGAGCGTGGTCTTCCCGCTCCCGTTCGGACCGATCAATCCGAGGCGGTCTCCTTCTTCCACGGAGAGATCGATTTCCTCGAACAAAGCCCCCGAACCGAAGGACTTCGTCAGTTTCTGGCAATTCAAAAGAATGGACACTCACTGCTATGCTACCGTGCCGGCGCTGCGATATACTGTCCCCACAGAAAGGAGAGCCACCTTGTTCCGACTCTGCCGCCCTGGGGCCACATATTGGCGCATCGGTCTTGCCGCTGGCTTCGCGTTTTTCTTGACTTCCGCATACTATCGCGTCAACTCGCCTTTGGTGATGTCCGAGGCTGCGAACGCATTTCTGAATTCGCTCACTCCCGAGCAGAGAGCGAAAGCGACGTTTGACTTCAAGGACCAGGAGCGGTTTTTCTGGCACTTCGTACCGGATAATAACATCCAGCAGACCCTCCATCGCGGGCGCAAAGGGCTCACCCTCCTCGAGATGACACCGCCGCAAAAGCACCTTGCGCAGGCGTTGTTGAGCGCGGGATTGAGCCAGCGGGGTTTCATCAAGGCGATCTCCATCATGAGCCTCGAAGATGTGCTGCGCTTGCTCGAAAAGGATGACGGCGTGCGGCGTAATCCCGAGCGCTACTACTTCAGCGTGTTCGGCGCTCCCACCGAAAAAGGCGTCTGGAGCTATCGCGTGGAAGGGCATCACATCAGCTTGCATTTCACGGTGGTGAACGGCAAGGTGGTGGGCAGCCCGGAATTCTTCGGCTCCAATCCCGCCATGGTGCTGGAAGGACCGCGCAAGGGGATGCGGGTTCTCGGGCACGAGGAAGACTACGCCCGGGCTGTCCTGACGTCGCTGACGCCGGAACAAAAGAAGGTGGCCATTGTCGACCCTACGGCGTATAAGGATATCCTCACCGGCGCCTCCCGCACTGCCGCGCTGAAGGGACAACCTTCGGGGCTGGAACTCTCGAAGATGAACTCCAAACAGCGGGCGTTGTTGCAGACTTTACTTGATGAATACTGCTACAACGTGCCCGACCGGGCCGCGCAGGCGCGCCAGGAACTGATCCGGAAGGCGGGGAACAACATCTTCTTCGCCTGGGCCGGAGTGGAGCAGAAGGGCGGGCCGCACTATTACCGTGTCCAGGCTCCCACCTTCCTCATCGAGTACGACAACACGCAAAACGATGCCAACCACATCCATTCGGTATGGCGCGAAATGGGCAATGACTGGGGCGAAGATCTGCTGAAGGAGCACTACGCTGCCAGCCATCACGCCCGCTGACGGCTCCGCAGCGGTTGCGCGCGACATAGTTCATCCTTTCGTTGCGCTACAAAGGACCATGTCCTACTCCTGCCGCAGAGCCGCCAGCGGATCAATTCGGGACGCTCGTCTTGCCGGCGCATAGCCGGCGAGAAGCGCCGCGCTTAGGAGGACGGCGCCGGCCAGCGCCAGCGTTCCCGGATCATTAGGCTGAGTCCCGAACAGAAACGATTTGACAAGCTGCGACGCGACCAACGCGGCAGGCACGCTGGTCGCGAGTCCCACCGCCGCCAGCAGCAGAACGCGGCGCAGAACCATCCATACCACGGCGCCGCGTTGCGCGCCCAGAGCCATGCGGATCCCAATCTCGCCGGTCTGCCGCGCAACGTTGTACGACATCGTTCCGTACAGCCCCACGCACGCCATCAGGAGAGCCAGAACCGCGAAACCCGTGCATAGTTTCGCGAACGTGATTTCCCGGCTGATCGTCCGATCAATTTCCGCAGCCTGTGTGACCACATTTGTGACGGGTATGCGGGAATCTGCCTCCCGCACGACCTCACGCACGCTCTGGACAACCCCCAGCGGATCGCCCGCGGTGCGCAGCGCGTAGGTGATTCGGTCCGAAGAAAACTGGCTGACCGCTACGAACACGGTCATTGCACTCTCCTCTTCATTCTTCAGACCGCCGTACCGCAGGTTAGCCGACACGCCGGCGATTTCGAGGTCGCGCTTCTCGTCCGGAAGCGTGATGCGCCTCCCCACCGGAGACTCATTCCCGAAGTAAGTTCGCGCCAGCCGCTCGCTGATCACGGCAACCGGCCTGGACCCCGGTTGGTCGCGGTCGTCAATCTCACGCCCGGCCAGGATCGGAATCTGCATCGTTGTCAGGAAACGCGGTCCCGCGGCCATGACGCGCGCGCCTTCGATGGTAACAGCGCCGATCTTCATTGGCCCCCTGATTGCCTGCCCCGTGCGGGCGGCCTCGATGATCGAGGATTGCGAAAGCGTCGCGCTGCTCACGCCGGGGATCGATTCGAAGCGCTTGCGCAGGTCCGCGTAAAAAGTGGAGATCTCCGGGTCGCGATGCCCGGCCTGGCGCGCATTCAGCGAGAACAGAAGGATGTGCTCGCGAGCGTATCCCAGTTGGACGGAGTGCAGGTTGTTGAGTGTCCGGACAAACAGACCCGCGGCGACCAGGATGAGAAAAGAGCCCGCGATTTGGGCGGCCACCAGCACGTGCTGCGCGCGGCGGCGCGGTCCGCCCCCGCGGCCATTCTTTAGCGCGGGCATGACGTCCGGACGCGTCGACTGAATCGCTGGAACGAGGCCAAATAACAGGCCGCAAACCACGGAGAGCGCCGCCGTCATGCCCAGCACGTTCCAGTTCAACTCCGCGTGCAGCGTAAAGTTCTCCTGCCCCTTCGAGAACAGAAACGTCAGCGATCGCACGCCCCAGATCGCAAACAAGAACCCCAATACTCCGCCCAGCGACGCCAGCATCACACTCTCGGTAAGCAACTGCCGCACGACGCGGAACCTTCCCGCTCCCAGGCTGAGCCGCAGAGCCATTTCGCGGCGTCGCGCGGCCGCCCTTGCCAGCATCAGGTTGGCGATGTTCGCGCACGCGATCGCCAGGATCAATCCCACCATCGTCAGGAGCACGTACAGAGGCTTGGAATACTGGCGGCGCAAACTGCCCAGACCGGCGGCGCCGGGATTCAGAATCAGCGCGGGCAGTTTGGCGCGCTCCCCGTCGCTCGTCGCGGTGGTGGCTACCCATCGATGGAAACGGGGAGCCAGCGCTGCCTGCGCCTGGGCCACGCTTACCCCGGGACGCAGACGGCCCATCATTTCGATCCAGTAGAAGTTCCCGTCGGGATACATACGTGCCGCCCGGGCGCCGTCCACGAGCAGATTCGTGTGCAACGGAAGGTAGAGGTCCGGAGCCGCCGCCGGGTCGACTCCGAAGAATTCCGGCGGCGCCACGCCGATCACCGTAAAGGGCACGTTGTCGACGAGAATCGACTGTCCAATCGCATTCGACGGTCCCCCAAAGCGATTTTGGCTTGTCGGAAAGCTGATTACGGCGACCGGCGCTGCGCCTGGACAGTCATCTTCGGAGTTGATCAGTCGTCCCGCGGCCGGCGGCACTGCCAGACCGCGGAAATACTCGCCGGTGACGTACTCCGTGCTGGCGCTCATGGCCTGCCCGCGGACGGCCAGGGTCTTGTTACGTCCGTTGAAGTATCCGAAAAGCGTGGAAAAGACGGGGTTCTCCTCGCGGAGCGTCTCGAACGCGCCGTATGGGAACATCCCGGTGACCAGGCTGCCTTTGTCGCCCGGCCACATAATCCCTTGTACCCCGTGCACGACGTGGACCCATTCCTTGCCGGCGTCCTGGGGCGGTCGGCCATGCCAGTTCAGGACCACCAGCGACTCGGGATCGGCCACCGGCAGCGAGCGCAACAGGATCGATTCCATGAAGCTGTAGATCGTAGTATTGGCGCCGATGCCGAGCGCCAGCGACAAGACCGCCACAGCGCTGAATG
The DNA here is from genome assembly GCA_020847975.1 of Bryobacterales bacterium. Taxonomy (GTDB): domain Bacteria; phylum Acidobacteriota; class Terriglobia; order Bryobacterales; family Bryobacteraceae; genus CADEFT01. The sequence goes on from JADLBD010000012.1 coordinate 63,345, forward strand.
CCTTGTTGGCCCTCATGGTGCGACAACCGTAGCGGACATCCTGGACAAGTTCCGGCCAAAACCGTGTCATCCAAATCTCCCGTGACTCTTCGTGCTTCAGTCCAACGTTGCCAAATCGCCGGTGCGCTTCCGTCCGCGCGCGATCCGCCGTCATACCGTCTGCTTCGAGTTCCGCGGCTTTTTCCGCAAGGTGGAGTTCCATTTCCTCACGCAGCGCCTCGCCGCGCCTGGCGCTTTCTGTCCAATACTTCAGCCGCCGCAACACGTCCGTCACTCCGCTCCCATCACATGCGCGATCGCCAGCGTGAGCTTGGCGTACTTCCGGGTTTCAAGGGCCAACTGTTTACGGCCGGCCGCCGTGATCTTGTAGATCCTCGCCCGCCGATTTTTCGACGTCACGCCCCAAGCGCCGTGGATCCAGCCGTTTAGCTCCAGACGCTGGAGAGCGGGGTACAGCGACCCCTCCTCGACGAGGAGTTCATTGTCGGACGATTGTTGAATGAACTGGACTATGCCGTATCCGTGGAGGTCGCGCAGCGACAGCGTCCGCAGAATCAACATGTCCAGTGAACCAGGCAGACAATCGTTCTTTTGCGTCTTGCGCCCCATACCTAGAATTCTTAGCTTACGGCGGAGAAATCACGCGAGTCAACTGTCCGGGCGCTGCGATACCACACGCCTTCGACTGACGGAACCTTGTAATAGCCGGTACCCGCGCGAGTGCTCAGGTTCAGATCTGTGCCCACGGAAATGGGCAGGATGTCCTATTTCTTGTCCGCGTCCGGCGGCGGGGTGAAACCTTCAGCGAGGGTCAGTTTGTTTGTTGAAGGCATAATGCCGTCAGGGGTCGTTGGCGCCGCGGCTTTGGAATACCAGACAGGGTCGTGAACGTCTTTGGGCGAGCTGATAGGTTTCGCCAGCGGCGCCTTTTGACAGTAGTGCCGGGTGGAATCATGCCCGCGGAAAGTGAGTATCGCGCGGCGGGCGGAGGGCATGTTCACTTTTGGTTGACTTCAAATCAAAGAGATTGACAAAATAAGAATGCCCTACCGAAAACGTCACTGCCGAACAGGGCAGAAGCGGGGACGACTTCGCTTCTTCCATCACCGGGGACGGCCCCAACCCAATGTAAGAAGGATGTGGATACAATGGCTTGGATCGCTCTTTTTGCCGCCGGAATTCTGGAAATCGGATGGGCCGTAGGCTTGAAATACACGGAAGGGTTTACCCGTCTCTGGCCCAGTGTCGCAACAATTTGCGCAATGGCGATCAGTATGACGTTGCTGGGAGTAGCAGTGCGAACCTTGCCCCTAGGTACGGCTTATGCGATATGGACGGGGATCGGCACAGTAGGAACCGTGTTCGCCGGCATGTGGCTTTTTGGCGAGTCGGCTTCATTCCTTCGCTTGTTCTGCGTCATCCTGATAATGGGCGGCATTGCCGGCCTGAAACTCATCACACCTCCTTGAGAGCCGGGATTGTGATGCCGTAGAATGTAGCGCATGTCTATTCGCGTCGTGGAACTGGTTGCCGCGGGCCTCGTGCTGGCGGCTATCGCAGGGGGGCAATCCACACCTACGGACCGGGCGGACCTCAACAAACAGCGTGAATACTGGAATGACAAGTTTCGCTCAGGACTCCCTAACGTACGAAGAGAGCCGAGCCGCGTCCTGGTGGATGCCCTATCGGAACAGACGCTCCGGCCTGGATCCGCTCTTGATCTTGGATGTGGCGAAGGCAGAAACCTGTTGTACCTTACCGAACGCGGTTGGACGGTGACAGGCGTGGACCTCTCCGAGGTGGCTGTCGGGCAGGCAAAACAAGCGGTCGCCGCCAAAAAGCTCAGGGCAAATTTCGTGGTAGCCGGCCTGGATGAGTTTGACCTCGGAGAAAACCAGTGGGATCTGATTAGGTCGATCTATATGCAGGACTGGCATCTCAAGTCCCAGGACGAACACGTTTCTCCGGATGAAAAAAGCCCTCAAGCCCGGGGGCCTGGCAATCATTGAAGGATTCGGGCCGCCGAACGGCTTGAACCTCGACACCGTCCGGCGGGAATTTGACAGCTTCCTGATCGTGAGGGCTGAGGTGGCCGCCGGCGATCCGGATTGGGGCAAAGGGCGGGGCAACAGGCGGATTCTGCGCTTCGTTGCAGGAAAGAAGCCTGCTCTTCCGCGTTGACAGTGGTTGCCGGGTGGCATCATGCCCGCTGAAAGTAGGTGTCGCGCGGCGGGCGGTAGGCAATGTTCAGTTCCGGTGTTTCGATGCGCTTCCGCCAGGCGCGCGACTCGAAGAGAATGGAGAGCGCGCAGGTCGTGAGCAAGGTCCTTTCCACCGGATAGAGCGGCTTCCCTGTGATGAACATTTCTTCCATGCAGTGCACCAGGCCATCGAAGTGGGCCAATGGCCGGGAGTGCGCCGCTCCTCTTGGTTGGCCGAAATGGGCCGCTGCGGGTTCAGCGTTCCCTTTGATCTTTCCGGCGAAAGTCCATCCGCTGCTGTGGCCGTTGATCATATAGGCCACAGCCTTGAGACCATCGTGGTAGTCAATGAGGAATGCGGATGGCTTTTTCGCGTTATCCTCCATGCGGCCGGGTTTGACAGTAGGGTCGCGGGCAAATGCGGCTTCGAGCAGCGGAATGCTCCAACTGCCCGCGCCATCGCGCCATTTCCAGACGGCATCGCCGTCCAGCCACTCCACGGAGCGAATCCCTGTCTCGCCGCCCTTGCGCCGCTCCACCATGCACTGAAGCGACTCGAGCGTGTGGAAACCATAGGCGTCCAGGTCGCCGTATCCCAGCACTACAGCGCTTTCCATGGCCGCTCCGTACGGTATCTCGAGTTCGGGAGTGCGAACCGTGAGAGGGATTGAGGAACCGGCCATCAAGGGGTACTTCAACTCGCGCGACCAGCGGTACATTTCCTTTGCCTTGAGCCAGGAATAGGACAGATGCTTGTCACTGAAAAGGGGGACCGTCTTACCAGTGCGGCGGAAGACTTCCACAATCTGCTCCATCAATTCGTAGCGCGGGTAGAGTTTCTGGCCGAGATGGTTGCTGGGGTAGTTCCCATGCTCGCCGACAAAGCAGACCGCATCCACGGCCAGATCGCTGCCGCCGCGCGTGAGCGCCTCACGGACGGTGGGAAAGATCTGGAATCCATGTTTTTCCGCCAGGCCGCGGCTCAGGTCGGCCGGCGGAACCTGATCGGTGTACATGGAAACGATGCGAGTGCGCGGCTCGGTAAAGACTCCGTTCGCGGAATAGCCATTCAGCAGTCTACCGATGATCACGTTCGCATGGGTATTCAACCGGCCATCGTTGGTGTACATGGTGACGATGGCGGCAACGGTCTTCTTCGGGGGTTGGGCACTTGCCTGCGGTGCGGCGGCGGATGCGAGTCCGGCAATCACCTGGCGGCGGTTCATCATTCGTTCAGCTCCTTATCGGCGTTGCCATCATTATGACGCAGCGCGCACTCATCAGGACGCGGCATCAGGACGCGACAATCAGGACGCGGCAACTTGCCTTCGGTGGCGGGATGTAATACGTTTGCGGTCATGATGACGTATCCGCATAGAATCGCTTCGCTGGTTGCTGGAATCGCCCTCGCGGGCGGAGTGGCAATCACCTTGGCTCAGGCTCCGAAGCCCAAACGCATCAACAGGGCGATCGAGCTTTTGGCCGAGGATCAGCCCGTCTACTATATGGGCTCTCACTCGGGCACAACCGGCACCTTCGAACAGGGCGTAAAAGACGCACAGACGTATGCCGACTACATCAGCTACGACATGGAGCATGCTCCTTTCGACGTCAAAGGCCTGGCCGAATACATGCGCGGCCTCGTGAAGGGCGGACCCACGAGAAGCGGACATCGCACGCCGGCTGTGATTGTGAATGTGCCGGTGAACGGGTTGGACGAAACTACGGTACGCGCCAACGCATGGATGTTCAATCAAGTGCTGGCGACGGGCGTCCACGGGGTGCTGCTGACGCATGCCGATGACCCCGGCGCGGTCAGGGCTTTTGTCGAGGCGATCCGGTTTCCCATTCATAAAGAAGGTGTCGGTGTAGACGGCCTGAAAGAAGGACGGAGAGGGGTCCATGGCGTTCCGACAGCGGCGGCGATCTGGGGAGTTTCGCAGGAGGAGTATCTGAAGAAGGCCGATGTCTGGCCGCTCAACCCCGAAGGCGAACTGCTGCTCGGGCTGAAACTGGAGGACAAGTACGCACTTGCCAACGCGGACGCGAACCTCAAGGTGCCCGGAATCGCCTTTGCGGAGTGGGGACCTGGGGACATGGCGCTCTCCTTGGGAGTAATGGGGAGCGGGCGCGCCGCACAAAATGATCCGCGGATGAAGGACGCGCGGGCTACGGTGCTTTCCGCCTGCAAAGCCAACCACCGCTTCTTTCTGAATACGATGACCCCGACGGATGTCATCGAGATGATCAAGGAGGGAGTGAGGATCGGGCCGGCGGGTCCGGAGGCGGCGGAAATCGGACGTAAATTCACGAAGCGGCGAATGCCCTGGTGAAGCAGCGGGCTGCCATCTCCCTCACTCTACTGAGCAGTGACCCACATGGGACTGGTCGCGGTCCGGCTTTCCGGCCTCGAATTCTCTCCTTCTCCGGTTACCGCAGGGTGTTAATTAACAGGGTGTGGCATTCGGATAGGCCGAGCGCAACCGCGCCACCCCGCACGGTACAATTGAAGTCGATGGCGACTGTAACCGAGATTGGCAGCCTCATCTCGCGGCATCCTGAGATTCGCGACGGCAGGCCGTGCATTGCGGGAACCGGTGTGTCCGTTCGCCGGATCGCCGTCTTGCACAACATGGGCGAGGCGCCGGAGGAGATCGCGAGCAATTTCGGACACCTGTCGCTGGCGCAAGTGCACGCCGCGCTTGCCTGCTACTACGCCAACATGGCCGGGATAGATGCCGATCTTGAAGCCGAGGAACGCGAGTACGACACACTCGCACGACAACACCCGCGCTAGTCTCCAGTGGACCTGATCCGGATTTACGTCGATGAGGACGCGGCACACAGAGCTCTCCTGGACGCCCTTCGCTCTCGCGGCGTGACAGTGATTACGGCGTTGGAAGCCGGGTTGACTGGCAAGCCTGACGAGGAGCAGTCAGCTTTCGCGGCGGAGCGCGCATGCGTCCTTTACTCGCACAATGCCTCCGATTTCCACCAACTGCACGGCGAGTGGGTCAGGGCCGGGCGCGAGCGCGCCGGAATGATCCTGGCCCCGCAACAGCGTTTCTCCGTCGGCGAGCAGTTACGCCGTATTCTCCGTATTCGGGCAACGGCCAGCGCCGAGAGTATGAGGAACCGGCTCGAGTTTCTCGCCAATTGGGGTTGACCGCCGGCGGGTCCTGAGGCGGCGGAAATCGGACGCAAATTCACGAAGCAGCGAATGCCCTGGTGAAGCAGCGGACTGGCATCTCCCTCACTCTACTGAGCAGTGACCCACATGGGGCTGGTCCAGACCACCTGCCCGTTGGTTTGCACGCCGCGCACGTAGTAGTAGCTTTGCTTGCCCGCCTGTGAGTTGGTGTCCTGCCAGGTAAACACCAGGGGACTGGAGCCGCTGGTGGAGTAAACAACGGCCCCGTCCTTGACAACCACCGCGCTATCGAACGACGTAGTGCCGTGGAGCCTGACGCTGATGGTGGGCTGTCCGGTGACTGTGAACACCTCGCCCATGAAATGATTGCCGATGCGCACATCGGCAAGGATGAGGTCGGTGGCCGCGTAGACGCGGCGTTTGGAGAGAGCATCAAAGACGCCCTGGCGGGTCGTGTCGCTGACCCAGAGGTTGGTGTAAGAGATGTGAGTCGAGTGATGGTCGCTCGAGGATTCAAAGCCGAGCACGTAGCCTTTGTCGAGAGCGGCGGTGACGTAGCCGGCGCCCGGAGGTCCGCTGATAGGGGTGCAGTCGCTTCCCGCAAAGCCTGAGATGGAATCGGAACTGGAGTTGGCGCGAGGCCCGTTGGGCATCTCATAGGATTGGCGGGAGCCCTGAAAGATCTCGACCGAGGTTTCCACTTGCGGGTCGTTGTTGCGCCAGTCGGTACCCTGGCAGGTGCCGGTGGTGTGCGCCGCGTCGAGGCCCCCGAAGAAGTGAAGGTACTTGTAGAAAAAGGCCGTGTCATTCTCGGCCGGCGGGTTGATGCCCAATGGCAGGCGCGGCAAAGGACGGATGCCCCGCTTGGCGAAGACGACATTGCGGTGGCCTTCAGGATAGTTCACGCTGCGCTCGTAGTTGAACATGGGCGTGTAACGCCCGCCGAGGAAATAGGCTTCGGTATACTTCTGGAGAAGCCACCAACTGTATTCACGGCTGCCGCCATTGTCGTGGTCGCAGCAGCCGCTCCATTGGAGCGGCCCAACGTCGATCATGTAGCGGTAGGCATCGCTGAGAGAGCCATCGTGCCCTCCGTCGAAGGAGATCTCCGTGTGGCGGTGGAAGTCTCCGCGCCACACCTGGTAGGTCTGTCCCGTGCCAAGGTTCGCGCGGTAGCTGGCCAGGGCATCCGCCGCGGCTTTTTCGGCAACCTCGTCCTGGGAGGCCTGCTCGACTACGGCTGGAGTCACGGTCAATTGGGCGGACTGCTGACTGGGTTTGACAGCCATTTCCAGGGCGTAGATATCGTAATTCACAGTGTCTTTGGAGGTCGTGCTGCCCGGAGGAGGAGAGAGGCGGTGATCGGTGGCCTGAGCGATGAGAAGGCGGCCCGCATCGAGGGGGACAATGACGGGCCTGTTATCGAGCAACCCGTCGGACCCGGCGATAATGCCGGGGCCATTCCAGCGCGCTCCATCGAAATAAACCATCCGCTCGATCCAGATCGAGCCTACGGAAATGCCTGTCGTGCTGTCGGTGGAGAGCGCGGCTCCGGCAGGTGTGCGGAAGGCAAGATATACCGTACCCCCCGGATCAACGGTCAGACGAGGGAAGCTGTTGAGCGGCAGAACGGGGAAGCCCTGCTCTTGCGAGGGTTCCTTGTTCGGTTGGCGGTTTGCAGCGAGGCTGGGATCAGGAAAAGATCCGGAAGGCTGCGGCGGCTTGGTGGTGAAGAGTTGGGCGGAAGGAGGGCCGGGAAGCGTTTTCGCCAAATCGTCGGTGGTGGCAAACTGGGTGTTCCCGTCGAGGACCCGCACGGCAACGTTGTGATCCAGGTACAGGCCCACGCCCGTGGTATCGAGAGCGCCGAAATCCTTGCCCCATCGCTGGGGAGCGGTTTCGTAAGCGATCCACAGGCGGTTCTGAGGATCGAAGGCGACGGAACTGCGCGCCTCGAAGGCGAGCGACGCGGCGACCGCCTGGGGCGGGTTCATCGAGATGCCATTGGGAGGATTTGCACTGAGCCTGCGCACGTAGACGTCGTAGTCGCCTTTGTCATAGGTATCCCACGAAATGGCCACTTCACCTCGAGGGCTGACGGCAATGGCGGGGTCCCAATCGCTGGCTTGCGAGGTGGAAACAATGGTTTCAGGGGAAAAGGCGTCGCCCTGCTGAACAGCGGCGAGAATTTCCAGGTTTCCGGCGCGGAAGCCTTGCCAGGCAACCCAAACCCTGCCGGCGGCGTCCGCGGCGGCCGCCGGGTTCAAGTCGGTTCCGGGCAGGGATGTAATCCTGACTTCGGAAGAGACCGATCCGCCGGCGCTGATGCGCCTGGCATAGATGTCGAAGTTGTTATTGCGCTGCGCGGAGTAGAAGACCCAGGCGCGCTTCTGGCTGTCCACGGCCACTGCGGTGCGCGCGATATCCTCGCCGGCGGAAGTAATGGGATACGGGCCGGTCCAGGTATGACTGGAGACGGAATAGTGCATCGCGAAGACACGGTCGCCTCCGGCGGGACGGGCGAGGAAGCCGAAATTGCCGTTCGTCACCCAATCCGGATAGGGAGGCCCTTTGACGCTTTGTCCCAGTTGCAGGGAACGGTCTCCGTGAACGAACTGGACGTAGGAAAGCCAGACATCGTCGCCGGAGCGCGCCAAGGCGGGAAAGTCTTCGTCTTCGAGAGAAGTGGTAAGCGCAGTGGAGGATGCGGTTCTTGCCACGTAGACGCTGCCGTCGAGAAAGCGTTGCGAGGAGCCAAACGGCAACTGCGATGAGTGGAACGTAAAGCAGTCCTGAGGGCAGACTGGGGGCGTGCCAGGCTTATGAGTAACGCTAACGTCGAAGGTGATATCCGTAGTTTGCGCGTCCACGGTGATTACGATTCCGTTTTCCGCCATCACACCGTTGCTGGAGGGCCCGCTGCTGACTTTTCTTGTGCTCAGGGTCCAGGCGGCTCCCTTCACGGAGTCACCCTTGGCCTGCCTCCAGATGCGCAGCCCAGTCAACTTCGAGCCCGTAACTTTGACGTTTCCGTTCCAGACGGTGGCGGTCTTGTCCTGCGCGCCGAGGATGACCAGGAAGGACTCCACCTGAGGGGACGGGATTTCGCCGGCCGCGGGCGGCTGTTGGGGGAATAAATAGATTCCCGTCCCGGCGGCGGCCAAGGCCAAGACTAATGCAACCCTTAGTCTTAGTCTTGATGAAAATGGATTCCGCCACGACATGGCGCACCCCTTATATGTCTGCTTACGAGCCTGTTACTGTAACTTCGCCGTACCGGTGAGCATGAAGTTAGGGTCGTAATCGACCAACGAGATCTCCTTGCCACCGCTGGTCACTACAAGATCGAAATTGCTGTTCCCGGAATCAATGTTCATCGTGCCCGTGCAATCGGCATTGATGTTATAAGTGCCGGCAAAGGACACTCCACGCGAGGGAGTTCCATCCAGGTTAATGGTCTGTGTACCGGTGATGCCGCCCGATCCGTCGGCGACGGCGCGCCCGGCGGCTGCATAAACACCCTGAAAGCCGTTGGGATCGTAGAAGAAGCCGCTCAGCGAAAATCCGTAGGCGCCCTGGAGGGTGGCGGCGGAACATCCACTTTGCGCGCGGGCCGCCGGTTGGTTAGTAAGCTTCCAAATACCAACTCCCGCAACAACTAACATCGAAATTGCGAGTACCGCGTTTTTCAAAGGAAATCTCCCTTCGCACGGTTGAGTGTAAGCTGAGGCGGAGGGAAACAGAATCCCTTTGTGAGGCTAATTGTAGTTACCGCGCCGAGGGGAGGCGGAGCGCTATAACGCAGCGCGGACAGCCTGCTCGACTTCGCGCCTGTAATCCTCGAGCAATTGCTGGTCTTCCGCTTCGAATCGCATGACGAGAATAGGCTGCGTGTTGGAGGCGCGCACGAGCCCCCATCCTTTCTCGAACAGGACGCGCACGCCGTCGACTTCGACGACGGGCCGCAGGTTGCGAAAGTGGGAGGCGACCCGTTCGACAACGGAGAATTTCGTTTCGTCCGGGCAATCGAAGCGGATTTCGGGGGTCGAGACAAGGCGGGGAACGCCGTCGAGTTGAGCGGACAGAGGCTTACCGGAAGCGGCCACGATTTCCATGAGGCGGCAGGCGCTGTACAAGGCGTCGTCGAAGCCGTAGTAGCGGTCAGCGAAGAACATGTGGCCGCTCATTTCGCCGGCCAGTTCGGCATGCTCTTCCTTCATCTTGGACTTGATGAGGGAATGCCCTGTCTTGTACATGATGGGATTTCCCCCCAGGGCGCGGATGCCGTCATAGAGAGCCTGCGAGCATTTGACCTCGCCGATGAATGTGGCCCCGGGTTTGCGCGAGAGGATCTCGCGCGCGTAGATGAGGAGTAGCATATCGCCCCACACCACATTGCCCTGCTCGTCGACCGCGCCGATGCGGTCCCCGTCGCCATCAAAAGCAATGCCGAGTTCGGCGTGATGTTCCAGGACCGCGCGGCGGAGATGTTCGAGATTGTGCTCGACCGTGGGGTCGGGATGATGATTCGGGAAATGACCGTCCATTTCGAAGAACAGCTCGACCGGATCGGCATTCAACTTTGCGAGCAGGCGGCGCATGGTGGGACCGGCGGTTCCATTTCCCGCGTCGATGACCACCTTGATGCGGCGCTCCAAGGAGAATTGCGAAGCGACCTCTTCGACGTAAGGTGTGATGACATCCGCCCCGGACAACTTCCCTTCTCCGGAAGCGAAGTCCGCGGACTGAATGAGGCGCAGCAGGTCCTGGATCTTTTCTCCAAAAATGGTGCTCTTGCCGAGCATCACCTTGAAGCCGTTGTAATCGGACGGATTGTGGCTGCCGGTGATCATCACGCCGCCGCCTGCCTGAAGATGGAAGACGGAGTAATAGAGCAGTGGCGTGGGAACGCAGCCGACGTCGGTGACATCGCATCCGGTGGAAAGGATGCCCTTGACGAGAGCATCCCGGAGACGTTGGCCGCTGAGGCGGCAGTCGCGGGCGACATTGAGGCGGCTGACGCCGGCGCGGCGCAAATAGGTCCCGATGCCCCGGCCGAGAATTTCGATATCCGGGCTTAACAGATCGCGATCCGCAACGCCGCGGATATCGTATTCGCGAAAAATGTTGGGATTGAGCACGAGTTACAGGTAGTCCTTGTAAAGCTCGACAATGCCCTTGACCATGTCCACTTCGGCGGCGTTCACATTTTCCAGCGGGGGACGAACCGGCCCGCCCTTGAGTCCGACGAGGTCCATCATGGTTTTCATGACGGAGACTTCATGCCCGCGCTTGCGGTCGCGCAGGGCGTAGAGCGGATGGACGTACTTGTTGAGCAGGCTATTGAGCGTGGCGAAATCCCGTTCCATGCCTGCCGCGCCAATGGCGAGCGAGAGCTTGGGGGCAACATTGGAAATGCTCGAGGTATAACCCTGCACGCCGATCGCGAAATAGCCCGCCGCGCAGTCGTCGCCAATGCCGCCGATCCAGGCAAGGCGGTCGCCCACCTTGGCCATGATGCGCTGATATTTGCGCATGTCGCCCTGGCCGTCTTTCCAGATTTGCAGAGTGGGCACTTTCTCGGCCAGACGCGCAACCATGTCCGGAGAGAAGACGGCCCAATCCCGGCTGTAAAGGGCGAGCGGCAGTCCGCTGGCCTTGCCGATGGCTTCATAGTAGCTGAGCAGGCCATCGACGGGAGCGCCCGTATAGTAAGGGGGCATGACCAGCAATGCGTCGGCGCCGGCCTTCTCCATTTCGCGAGCCATTTCGGAAGCAATGCGGGCGTTGAAGCCGACGCCGCCGATGACGGGCATCTTGCCGTTGGTGACAGCTACGGTGCGCCGGACCACTTCGACGTTTTCACTGGGCGTGAGGGAATAGATCTCACCGGTGCCGCCAACCGCCACGAGAGAGCAGAAAGGATGTTTGATCATCTCGATGACGTTGGATTCGAGAGCGTCGAGGTCGAGCGTGAGGTCCGTTTTGAATGGGGTGATGGGGAATCCGACAACTCCCCGCAGTTTATCGCGCAGCATGATTACTCCGTTGATAGTTTGTGATCGGCCAGGGCACTGTTACGGCGGCCGAAAAAGTAGTACAACACAAGTCCGATGATGAGCCAAACGAAGAACCGGATCCAGGTCTCGAGCGGAAGGCTCATCATCAGCACGAAACAGAAGAAGATGGACAGGATGGGAAGAACCGGCACGAAGGGGACGCGGAATCCGCGCGCGCGGGCGGGCTGCTTGCGGCGCAGCACGAGCACGCCGGCGGAGACCAGCGAGAAGGCAAAGAGCGTGCCGATGTTGCTCAAGTCAGCGAAGGTGCCGATGTCCCAGACGCCGGCGGGAATGCCGACGGCGAGTCCCGCTACCCACGTGCTGATGTAGGGGGTATGGAACCGCGTGTGTACACGGGAGAACACGGACGGGAGCAAACCGTCCCGGGACATGGCGAACCAGACGCGCGCCTGCCCGTATTGGAACACGAGCATGGAACTGAGCATGCCGCCGAGCGCGCCCGTTGTCACTAGAGCCCGGATGTTATCCATGCCGATTGTCTTCAGAGCATTGGCCACGGGAGCGGCGTTATTCAAGTCTTTCCAGTTGACGATGCCGGTAAGAACGAGTGAGACCGAGACATAGAGCACGGCGCAGATCAACAACGAAGCGATGATCCCGAAAGGAAGATCCTTCTGGGGATTACGGCACTCTTCGGCGGCGGTGGATACGGAATCGAACCCGATGTAGGTGAAGAAAACGATTGCGGCTCCAGTGAGAACGCCGCTGAAGCCGTTGGGAAAGAACGGACGCCAGTTCTCGGTGTGGATAGCCCGGGAAGCGGCGAAGATGAACAGCAGGATGGCGCAGATCTTGATGATCACCATGATGTTGTTCGCGCGGGCGCTCTCGCGGACGCCGCGTACCAGCACCATCGTCAACACCATGAGAATGAGAAACGAGGGGAGGTTGAACCAGCTTCCCGTAAGCTGACCGCTCGAGAAGATCGGCTCGGAGAGTTGTTTGGGAAGGTGGACTCCGAACACGCCATCGAGAATGTCATTGAAATATGCCGAAAACCCGACAGCGACGGCCATGTTCGAGACGGCATATTCGAGAATGAGGTCCCATCCGATGATCCAGGCGAAGATTTCGCCGAGCGTGGCGTAAGAGTAGGTGTAGGCGCTGCCGGCGATTGGGATCATCGAGGCCAGTTCGGCGTAGCAGAGCCCGGCGAGGCCGCAGACGACGGCCACCAGAAAAAAAGACAAAGCGATCCCCGGACCCGCGCCCGGCCGGCCGATGGTCGAGAGCGATCCGGGACCTTGCAGCAGCAGATCGAGCACGGGAGCGTGGAGAATCGAGTGAAAACTCAAAGTCTCGCCGGCCGCTGCCGTGCCCGTGAGGATGAAGATTCCCGAACCAATGACGGCGCCGATGCCAAGCGCGGTCAGGCTCCACGGCCCCAGCGAGCGGCTTAGCCTGCGGCCGGGTTCTTCGCTGGCCGCAATGAGCGCATCGATGGATTTGGTGCGGAGTAGCTGACTCATGGAGTTCCGGCGGCAAAGAATCCCGGCCCGGCGGGCTCAGTACTCCCGTTCGGAATTACGGTGACCGGCTTTCAGCCATTAGTCTAACCGCCTTGGCTAATGGCTGATCGCGGAAACCATGTACTGAGAGCCCGCATCGCCGCGCCTGGTTAGCGCTTGCGCTGGCCCTTGGCCATCTTCGGCACTTTCTTCTTCATGGAGCCGCGGGCAACGCCCTGTGCTCGCTTGGCCTTCGCCGGCGCCGCCTTGCGCGCCGCGCGTTTTGCTTTCTTGCGCTCTTCTGTGTCAGTGATGTTCTTCGTGTTCATTCGTCAGTCAGTCCTGCGTATTTCGCGATCAATTTCTTCAACCCGTGGCCGGGAAAACTCACGGTCAACTTCGCATCCGGCCCCTCTCCTTCCTTCCGCACGATTGTTCCCCGCCCCAGAGTGGGGTGGTTGATGGTGCTTCCGGCGGAGAGCTTCGATTTCCTGGCTGCGGGCTTGGCTGCCGCCGGCGGCGCCGGCCTTGAAGGGGCCGGGGCTTCGGGAGCAGCCTGCCGTTGCGGCTGGGCGTAAGCTCGCGGATCGGCCGCGGCTCCACGCTCCTTAAAAAACTGCGAGATGTTCTCTACGGAATTATACGTCTTCCCGGTGTAGAGATTCTTGCGGGCGGTGTGGCGCACCTCGAACTGCTCGGAGTAGAGGTCCACTTCCCGCGCCGCGGCGCCGGCGCCCTGCTTGCGCACCAGTGGGGGCGGAATCTCCTTCAGGAATTGCGAAGGCATGGCCGGCTCAGGCGGCCCGCCGAAGCGGCGCCGGAACTTGGCGTGGGTCACGTACAGCAGCTTTTCCGCCCGCGTCATGCCGACGTAGAACAGGCGGCGCTCCTCTTCGAGCATCGCGGCGGAATTGAGTGAGCGGCTGTGCGGGAACAAGCCTTCTTCCAGGCCGGCGATGAATACAGCCGGGAACTCGAGGCCCTTCGCATTGTGGATGGTGAGCAGGGAAACCTGGGCCTTCTCGTCGAGTTGATCGGCATCGCTCACCAGGGCGGCGTGGTCGAGAAAATCCGAAATGGTTTCGCCGCGCTCAGCCGCTTCGGTGGCCGCGTTGAGCAGTTCCTGGACGTTGGCCAGCCGGTTTTCGGCATCCTCGCCTTTCGCCGTCTCGAGCATGAGGCGATAGCCGCTGCGATTGACAACACTTTCCAGCACCCCGTGAACGGGCATCGCGGCGGACTCATTGCGCAGTTCCAGAATCAGGTCACGGAAGGACCGCAGCGCCGATTCGGCGCGCGCACCCAGTTCGTGCGTTTCCAAAAGCTGGCCGATGGCATCCCATGCGCTCAGTTGCTTGGTGACGGCGCAATGTTCGATCGCTTCGATGGTGGAGCGGCCAAGGCCGCGCGCCGGCGTGTTGATGACGCGGTAGAGGCTGACGTTGTCCGACGGCGTCGTGAGCAGGCGCAGGTAGGCCACGATGTCCTTGACCTCCGCCCGCTGGTAGAAACTGAATCCGCCCACCACGACATACTTGCGGCCATAGCGGCGCAGCGCCTCTTCGATCTGCCGCGATTGGAAGTTCGTGCGATACAGAACGGCGACGCGATAACGGGGATGCTGGTGAATCACCTTCTCGATCTGATCGGCGATCCACAGCGCTTCGTTCTCGCCATCGGCGGCCGTATACTGGGTGATCTTTTCCCCGGCCTCACCAGCCGTCCAGAGCCGCTTGCCCTTGCGCTGCAGATTGTTGGCGACCACGCTGCCCGCCGCTTCGAGAATGGACTTGGTCGAGCGGTAGTTCTGCTCCAGGCGAATGACAGCGGCGTTGCGGAAGTCCTTCTCAAAATCGAGAATATTGCGAATATCGGCGCCGCGCCAGCTATAGATGGACTGGTCCTCATCGCCAACGACGCACACATTCTGCTTCGGTCCGGCGAGAAGCCTCATCAATTCGTACTGGTTGCGGTTGGTGTCCTGATATTCGTCAATCATCAGGTACTGAATACGCTCCTGAAAGCTTTCGCGAGTGGCGCGGTCGTGCTGGAGGAGCCTGACGGCTTCGAGAAGGAGATCATCGAAATCGAGGGCGTTGGCGGAGCGCAGACGCGCCTCGTAGTGCTCGTATAGCTTGCCGGCGGTCTTCGCCACCGGATCCTTTGCCGTGGCCTGAAAATCCTCCGGAGAGATCTTGTCGCACTTGGCATTGCTGATGATGGAGAGCGCCGTACGCGGGGCGAACGCCTTGTCATCGAGGCCGAATTGCTTGTAAAGCGACTTCAGAACCGAAACCTGGTCATCGTCATCATAGATGGTGAAACTGCGCGTGAAGCCAGGACGGATTTCGGCGAGTTTGTCGCCATAGCGGCGCAGAATGCGCACACAGAAGGAGTGGAAGGTGGATACGGTAGGGCCATCGCCCATGATGCGGCCCGCCAGCAGGCTCCGGACGCGCTGGCGCATCTCGTCAGCAGCCTTATTGGTGAAGGTGACGGCGAGGATAGACCACGGCGCGATACCGCGCTCGCAGATCATGTAGGCGATGCGGTGGGTGATGACACGGGTCTTGCCGCTGCCCGCTCCGGCCAGGAGAAGCAACGGGCCTTCCACGTGGCGGACGGCTTCGGCTTGCTGGGGATTCAACCCCGCGAGAAAATCCATGAGACTACGTTTTCGCTGATTCGGAAGAAGTGTGAATCTCTAGTTATTGTGGCATAGTCAGAGAGCTGACGCCCTACGAATTTCCGCCCTTGTTCAGAGAGCCTTACGCAACGCCTTCTCCATCTCCAGCGGCGCGAAACCGTAAGGTCCGGGGGCGCTCTTAAAGGTAACGCGTCCCTGCCTGTCAATGACATACAGACGGTCCGGCCAGCCGGTGTAGGTGCGCTCGGTACGATTATCAATGCCGTCGAGCAAGGCGGGGATGGCGATGTTCAATTTGCGGACACAGGCTCCGGCGACCTGCGAACGCTCCTCGTCTGATTTCGGATTGGCGTAGATGACGTCCTGACGGAGATTCACCGGCAATTGCCAGCCGTCGCTTGCGTGCGCCTCTTCAATGTAGACGATATAGAAGTCCACACGGTCTTTGTAGTCGTGGTAGAGCCGGTTGAGGGCGGGAACCTCCCGCCGGAACGGCGGTCAAGTGTAACTGCCGAAGACGAGGACAACCGGCCGGCCGAGGCTGGAGGACAGTTTCACGCGGCCGGAGTTGTCCTGCCGGGGCAGGTCAAAATCCGGAGCCATGTCTCCAGGATTCAGCCTGCCGGCGCGCGCGATCATCCAGAGTCTTTGGAACGGCATGGTCATCATCAACAGCGGCGCGGGCACGCGAGAGATGACGGAGCAGAACCGGCCCGGCGGCAGCCTCATGGCCGCGAAAAGCGCACCCGCCGCGAGGAGCCAGACGATGGCGAGGGCGACGGCGATTCGGGCCAGAAAACGCATGATTTCGACTATTGTACCCGCTCCTTGGTGTGACGGAAGGCCAGCCGGTAGGGAACGTCTTGTGAAGGCAAGTTGTATACTGCACTGCGTGCTGATTCTGTTCTTCCTGCCGTTCGGGGCGTTGGTGGTGGCGCTGCTGCTGGCTCGGGCCTACTGGAGGTCCGCCCCGGTCCGGTGGATAACGGCAGGCGCCTTGATGCTCTCCGCTGCTGTAGGGGCAGGAGTCTTGTGGAGCATCTTCCGGTCCACTTCTTCCGCGGCGGCAATCGGGATTCTGTTCCTTCCACTGTGGATGATGCCTGGCGGCGTCATCGGAGGCGTGCTCGGATTGGTGGCGTACCAGGCAGCCAGGTTGCGGGAACAGGTTACGCCATTACGTGTGCTCTGCGCGCTGGCGCTGGCCTGCGTGGCGGCGTACGCGGCCGTCGCCGGGTGGCGCGTGGGCCAATTCTACGCGGATCAGCGGATGGAGGATGCGGCTGTGCTCGAACGGCGCGCACGGGAGGAACTCGCGCGGCACGACTATTTCCTCCTGTCTGCCATCGCGCGCAATCCACACACAGACGCCCGGACGCTGCTCGAGATTGCACGGGATCCCGATCCGGGTCTTCACATGAAGCGCAGCGAGTGGATCAACATGGTGGACCGGGACAGCCTTGCGGTGGTGCGGAAGGTGATTCGAAACCCCAACTCGAATGTGGACGCGCTGGTAGCCCTCTCGGGTTCCACCAATGACTACGTCTTGGGCGACCTTGCCCAGGACAGACGCACGCCGGAACCGGTCCTGCGGCAGATCACGGCCAGGAGCCAATCGTACCTCGTACATTGGGGGCTGGCGGCGAATGCGAACGCGCCGCCGGACCTGCTCGAGAAACTACCGCGGGGCAAGGACCTTTATGTCGCCATGGGACTGGCCTACAATGAGGCGACGCCGCCGGAGATCCTGAGAGAACTGGCCTCACACAGTGACCCGCTCGTCCGGGAGCGCGTGGCCTTGAACAAAAACACGGAGATGGAGGTATTGGAACAATTGATGCGTGACGGAAATGAAGTGGTGGCAAGGCGAGCCGCCACGCAATTCGGGAGCCGCAAGGTCAGATGAAACGCCGGCATTTTCTCTCGCTCGCGGCCGCTTTGCCGGGAATTGGCGAGGAGTTGGAGGAGTCGAATCCGATTCCGGAGCCGCACTTCCCCTCGCGGCTGTATTGTTTTGTTTGGCGCAATTGGGAACTGGCAAACACGGAGCGCCTCGCACAGGTGCTGCGCACGACAACGCGCAATGTGCTGGCACTGGGGCGGTCCATGGGACTGCCGCGCAAGCCTCGTCTGACGGACGATCAGCTCCGGCGGCTGTACATTACCGTCATCCGGCAAAACTGGCACCTGCTCCCCGAAGAGCAGTTGATGGGATTGCTCGGTTGGGACCGGAACAAGTTCGAATACACGCTGAAAGAAGATGATTTTCTGGATGTGAAGCTCGGGCGAAACAAGCCGCGCTGCGAGCGGCTGCGCTATGAGATGCCCAGCCCCGCCGAGCGGCAGCGGGCGGATGAAATCCGGCGAATCCTGGACCGGGTTTTCGGCAAATCGTTGCATCAACCGGGCCAGCCTCCGTTCCACTTCGTGGAGGAGTTGAGTTCGCTGGCGATTGAACCGTTAGGCGGCAGTGGAACAGCGAAGACGTCCGAGGTGGACTTGCGGGATGGATGGGGTATCCATCCCTTTCCTGGACCCGCGCGGGAACACCTGGCGCGGTACCTGGAGCAGCGGTTCGGCGTGCGGAGCCCGGCGGAGGCTGCACGCGGCATCCGGCTGCGCCTTTCCGGTCCCTTGCAATGGGACGTCCAACGGGATGCAGTGACTCTCCAGGCTCCCGACGAGGCGGGGCTGATGCAGGTGGTCTATCTGCTCCAGGATGCCCTCGAGAGGCGGGAGGCGCCCATTCTCCCGCTCGGCCGGCAGGAATTTCCAGCGCCATGGTCGCCGCGCTTCCTTTATTCCTACGTGGCTCTCTATGGCGACCCGCTGGTGGATACTTCCGCCGATCCCTTCCCGCCCGGATATCTGGACAAACTGGCGCGCAGCGGAATCAACGGAGTGTGGCTGCAAGGAGTGCTGAATACGCTGGCGCCTTCCCCGGTTTTTCCCGAGTTCGGCAACGGATGGGAGACGCGGTTGAAGAACCTGGCGGCTCTCTGTGACCGGGCGGCGCAGTTCGGGATGAAGGTGTATCTCTACCAGAACGAACCCCGTTCCATGCCGGCATCGTTCTTCGAGAACCGGAGCGGATTGCGGGGCGCAAGCTTTCAGAACCTGTATTCGCTGTGCACCAGCACGAAGGAAGTGCGCCAATGGCTGTCGGATTCGCTCGCGCACGTCTTTCATCATGTGCCGCAACTCGGCGGTATATTCACGATCTCGATGTCTGAAAATCACACCAACTGCTTCTCGCACGGGGGAGCCTGGCGTAAAGCGCCTCCCACAGCGGGCGATTGCCCCCGCTGCTCGAAGCGCGAAAGTTGGGAGGTGTTGGCGGAGATGTTCGCCGCAATGCGTGAAGGCGTCCGGCGGTCCAGCAACTCAGCGGAAATCATCCACTGGGACTGGGGCTGGGGAGACGATCTGGCGGCGCAACTGATCCCGCGGCTCGACAAGGATGTCAAGTTCCAGAGCATCAGCGAATGGAGCAAGCCCGTGGAGCGAGGCGGAGTCAAAACGCAGGTCGGCGAGTATTCGATCTCGGTTCCGGGACCCGGTCCGCGCGCGCTGCGTAACTGGGGCATCGCCCGCAAAGCAGGGGTCACGGCCTTGGCCAAGGTGCAGTTCAATAACACCTGGGAGATGTCCGCCGTCCCCTACCTGCCCGTGCCGCACCTCATCCTGGAACACTGCGAGAACCTCAGTAAGACGGGCATTCAGGGGCTGATGGTGTCCTGGACGTGCGGCGGCTTTCCCTCGCCGAATCTCGAAGCCGCAAAGGCGTTCTACTACCACAAGGCCCCGAACCGGGAAGCGATTCTGCGCGACCTGGCATCGCAGCGATACGGGCCCGGGGCGCAGGAAGATGCGGTGGAGGCATGGCGCCTGTTCAGCGAGGCGTTCCGCGAATTCCCCTACGGCGTGCAGGTTTACATCATCCCGGCCCAACACGGCCCCGCCAACCTGCTGCGGGCCAAGCCCACGGGACACCGGCCGGGTATGATTCTGTTTCCCCATGACGCGATGAAAGCCTGGTGCGGCGCTTATCCACCGGAGGTTGTGCAATCGCAATTCGCGCTGCTGGCCAGGAAATGGAAGGCGGGCCTGGAACGACTGGAGCGTGTGCCGGAGAAGGCCACGCCGGCAAAGCGCATCCATGCGACCACGGATTTGGCGGTGGCCCTCACTTGTTACCACCATTTTCAGAGCGTGGCGAACCAGGTGGAGTTTTACCGGCTGCGCGATTCCACGAACCCCGACCGCGGTCGGATGAAGGAACTGACGCTGGCGGAACGGGAACTGGCCCGCAGGCAGTATAGCGTGGCACGGTCGCTCTCCACCATTGCTTATGAAGCGTCGAATCATTACTACTACCGCCCGCTCGATCTGGCGGAGAAGGTCTTGAACTGCGAATGGCTGCTGGCCCAGGCGCGGATGCTTTAGGCTAAGTACAGGGTTCGGTAGTTCGCCCAATGCTGGAACGAAGCACCCGGCATCGTTCCGGGCATCCCACGAAGGAGCGTTAGCGAGCATGGATACAGTGGACGAGAAGATCAAGGGGAGAGTGTTACCCCCGGAGGCATTGTACCGGCGGGTGGACATCGAGAAGTTCCCGTTCACAAGCACCGCGGATCTGGACGGCCAGACGGATTTCATCGGGCATGATCGCGCGCTGGAGGCGATGCAGTTCGGCATCGGCATTCGCAAGCACGGTTTCAATCTCTATCTGCTGGGCCCGGCGGGCGCGGGCAAATACAAGATCGCCCGGAGCTTTCTCGAAAAACGCGCGGCGGGAGAAGGGACGCCTGACGAGTGGTGCTACATCAACAGCTTCGTCAGTCCGGACACGCCCAACGCCCTGCGGCTCCCGCCCGGGCGGGCTCTGCCGCTGCGGGATGACATGAACCGCCTGATCGAGGATCTTCGCTCCGCGATCCCTACCGCGTTTCAAAGCGAAAACTACCGGGCGCGGAAACACGTGATCGAGCAGGACGTGAAGGATCAGCAGGAGAAAGCCTTCGAAGAGGTGGCGGAAGAGGGCCAAAAGAGCGAGATTGCGATGATGCGGACCCCCACCGGGATCATTCTCGCTCCCATGAAAAAGGGCGAGGTGATGGAGCCGCAGGAGTTCGAGAACCTCCCCGCGGACGAACATCAGCGGTTGGAGAACAAGATTGTCGAACTGCAGAAGAAGCTGCGCAAGGTGTTGCTTCAGATTCCCAAATGGGAGCAGGAAGGCCGGGAAAAGGTTCGGGAACTGAATAACGAAGTCGCCAAATTTGCCGTGAGCCACTTGTTGGAGGAACTGTCCAGGAAGTATACGGACCTGCCGCAGGTAGTCAGCTTTCTCAACGACGTCCAGGCGGATGTGATCGAGCACGTGGATGAGTTTCTGACGCCGCCCGAGCATCCCCTGGCGGCGCTGATGGGAGCGGGGCCCACGTTCTTCCGGCGCTACCAGGTGAACGTCCTGGTGGAACGGGAAACCACCGAGGGCGCTCCGGTGGTGTTTGAAGATCATCCCACCTACCAGAACCTCGTGGGGCAAGTGCAGTACCAGTCGCACATGGGGGCGCTGACAACTGACTTTACGTTGATTCGAAGAGGGGCGCTGCACCGCGCAAACGGCGGCTACCTGATCCTCGATGCCTACAAACTGCTGACGCAGCCCTATGCCTGGGACGCATTGAAGCGCTGTCTGGTCTCTTCGCAGATCCGTATCGAATCGCCGGGCGAGATGCTGGGCCTGGTAAGCACGGTCTCGCTGCGGCCGGAGCCGATCCCGGTGTCGGTGAAGGTGGTGCTGGTGGGAGAGCGGATGCTGTACTACATGCTTTCCTCGCTCGATTCGGAATTCCACGACCTGTTCAAGGTGGCAGCCGACTTCGAGGAAACCATGGACCGGACGGGCGAGACGGAGCTTCTCTTTGCCAAATGGATTGGAACGATCGCGCATTCCGAAGGGCTGCTGACGTTTGATCGCGGGGCGGTGGGGCGAGTGATCGAGCAATGCTCGCGAGCCGCGGAGGATTCGCGAAAAATTCTGACTTTGCGCCGCACACTCGGAGACCTGCTGCAAGAGGCCGACTATTGGGCAAGGGAATCGAAGCGCACAGTGGTGAGCAGAGAGGACGTTCAACGGGCCATTGATGCGCAAATCCGGCGCAAAGACCGGATTCGAGAGAGGATGCTCGAAGCCACGCTGCGCGGGACGCTGATGATTGACACGCACGGCGAACGGGTGGGGCAAATCAACGGTCTTTCCGTGGTGATGCTTTCGGATTTTTCGTTCGGGCACGCCAGCCGCATCACAGCGCGCGTCCGTCTTGGCAAAGGCGACGTCATCGACATCGAGCGGGAAGTGAAGCTCGGAGGGCCGCTGCATTCGAAGGGCGTGCTGATCCTCAGCGGCTTTCTGGGAGGGCGGTATGCGCCCGAGCAGCCGTTGTCGCTGCAGGCGAGCCTGGTGTTCGAGCAAACCTACGGCGGAGTGGAAGGAGACAGCGCCTCCTCGGCGGAGTTGTACGTGCTCTTGTCCGCGCTTTCCGGCCTGCCGCTGAAACAATCGCTTGCCGTGACGGGTTCCGTGAACCAGCACGGAGAGGTTCAGGCCATCGGCGGCGTGAATGAGAAGATCGAGGGGTTCTTTGACTTGTGCAAAGGGCGCGGCGAAATAGACGGGCAGGGCGTCATCATCCCGCGGTCAAACGTTGGCGACCTGATGCTGCGCCAGGATGTCGTCGAGGCCGTACGCGAGGGGCGTTTTCGCGTGTTCGCGGTCACCACCATCGACGAAGGAATGGAAATTCTCACCGGAGTGCCGGCCGGCCAGCGCGATTCTTCCGGCAAGTTCCCGGAGGGAAGCGTGAACCATCGCGTCGAAGAGCGGCTGGTCTCTTTGGCGGAGCGGCAGATCGAGTTGGCGGCAAAGGCGAAGCAAGAGATGTCCCAATGAAACCCTCTAACCCGGTGCTTACGATACGGCGAATCCTGGTTGCGCTGGACACTTCCCCCTCGAGCCAGGCAGCCCTCGAGGCGGCGGTGGCTTTGGCGGAGCGGGTCAAAGCGGAAGTCTTCGGCCTGTTTGTGGAGGACGTGGATCTGTTGCGCGTGGCGGAATCTCCCTATGCGCGAGAGGTTCTGTATCCTTCCGCCCAGGAGGGACGGCTCACCCGCGGTGTGCTCGAGAGGCGGCTGCGCATTCAGGCTGAACAGGCGCGCCGGGCATTGATGGCCGCGGCGCAGCGGGTCAACGTGCCCTGTACGTTTCTTTGCGTCAGGGGCAAGGTCAGTTCGGAACTGCTGGCAGCGGCGGCAAAGACGGACCTGGTTGCCATCGGAAGGCTGGGATGGAGCATGGGGGCGCGGCTTCGCATCGGCTCCACGGCAATGGACCTGGTGGCGAGTACCGGTCCGGTGCTGCTGCTGTCGGAGTACCGCGTGCCCGGGCCGCTGCACTTCTTGCTTTACTTCGATGGTTCGGCGGATGCAAGGAAGGCGTTGCGGTGGGCGGCGGAGGTTGCGGGATCTGATTCAGGAAAGCTGACCGTGCTGCTGGCGGCGCAGAATGAGGAGCAGGCGGACGAGATGCGGGAAGAGGCCGAAAGCCTGCTGCCGGAAGCCGGACTGAAAGTCGCGTACCGGCCGATGGACCCCCGCGACAGAGCCGGCCTGCTCAGCTTCTTGAAGCAAGTGGAAAACGGGATGTTCGTTCTGGGAACAAAGGAGCCGTTCGAGAAACTGCCGATGCTTGAAGCTGTCCTGCGCGAGAGCAAGGTGGCGGTGCTGCTGTTCCGGTACGACGGGGAGCAGCAGTGAAATAAGGTATACAATACCGTCTCAAAGGAACTTCTCCGGTGACCGCCTTCGTCTCTCGTGCCTGTTTGCTTGCGCTCACGGCCGTGCCTGTGCTGGCCCAGAATCCCGCCAGGCCCGCGCTGGACTACACATTCTTCAAGGAACGCGTACAGCCCATCCTGCTCGAGAAGCGGCCTGGCCATGCGCGCTGCGTCGCCTGTCATGAGCATGGCAGCCCGCCTCTGCAGCCGCTGGCAGCGGGGGCTGCGAACTGGAGCGAAGAACAGTCCCGCAAGAATTTCGCCATATGGAAGATGTTTGTCGTTCCCGGAGAGCCGCTAAAGAGCCCCCTGCTGCTGCATCCGCTGGCGAGAGAGGCGGGCGGCGACCGCTTTCATGCGGGAGGGAAACACTGGAAATCGCAGAGTGATCCGGAATGGCAGACGCTGGCCGCCTGGGTCCGCGGCCGGACGATGGCATTCGGCGGCGCGGTGCGCGTTTTGCAAACCAACGCCGCCGGGGATAACGTCCATGTCATCGACCCCGCCACGAACCGCGTGGTGGCGGCCATCGAAGACATCGAGGTGCCGCACGGAGTGGCCATCGCGCCGGACGGCGCGCGGATCTACATTACCGATGAGGCGCTGCGAACGCTGGATGTAGTGGACGCAAGAACGCTGAAAGTATTCCAACGGATTCCGCTCAGCGGCCGGCCCAACAATCTCGATGTGGCCAGGGATGGCTCGAAGGTCTACGTGGGCATCCGCCAGGCTCCGGGAGCGGTGGACGTCATCCACACGAAGTCGCTGACGAACGTGAAGAGCGTTCCGGTGAAGGGCGAGATTCACAACGTCTACGTGACGCCGGATGGAAAGTACGCCGTGGCCGGCTCGATTGCTTCGAGCACTATCAGCGTCATCGATACGTCCACCGATACACTGGCATGGACTCTGACGCTCGATGCGGGCATCCGGCCGATGGCTTTCACGCGAAACAGGGACGGGTCCACGAAAGATATCATCGTCCAGCTTTCCAACTTCCACGGATTCGCCGTCGTGGATTTCGCCGCGCGGAAAGAGGTGCGGCGGATCACGCTCCCCGATGTTCCGGGCCGCGAGAAAGAAACACAGGGTTTGCAGGGATCGCCATCCCACGGGCTGGCAATTACGCCGGATGGAAAAATGCTTTGGGCCACCAGCAAATACTACGACTCGGTGGCCGCCTACTCGCTGCCGGATTATCAACTCCTCAAGGTGATTCCCGTAGGTCTGCACCCCGAGTGGCTGACCATCCCGCCCGACGGCAGCAAGCTATACGTGGCCATTGCGGGAGACGACGCCGCGGCGGTAGTGGACATCCGCAAGATGGAGCTTGTGAAAAAAATTCCGGTGGGAGCGGTTCCGAAGCGCAACACGAGCGGGATGCTGCTCACCGCATCATCGAACTGAGGCTCGCGAGAACGCGAATATTTAGAAGGTTCCCTGGCTTGGTTCTTATTGCTCCGCGCCCAGACTGTAGGGCTGACCCGTCGGCATGTCCGTTCCGATTCTCCAAAACGCCCCTGTGTTTGCTATCCTTGTCTTGGATGATGTTGCCTTCCGTGCAGCGTTGTCCTATTTCCGCTACGCTCGTATGGCGAGCACAAATCCGGGGCCCGCAGGCAACTGCGGGCCCCAACCATTTGGAGCCATATGAGCAAGAAAATCACCGTGCTGATCGACGGCGGCCACCTGCGCAGCTACCTCAAAAAGGCAAGGAAGACGATCGATGCAGACTACATCGAGAAAGTAGGCCTGTCCTGTCCCCTGGCAACGGAAGAAATCATGCGCATCCTCTACTATGACTGCGCTCTTTTCAACGGACAGACCAAATTGCCCGTTTCCCGCGCGGTTCAGACGTTCAACCAGACTACGCCATACCTCCACGACCTTGCCCGCAAGGACCTTTTCGCAGTTCGCCGCGGCGTACTTAAGTTTCGTGGATACGTAGTCAAAAGGGGTCATCAACCGTCGAATCCTCCAGTCGATTCTGACTTCACTCCCAAGTTCGAACAGAAGGGCGTGGACATGCGGATCGGCCTTGACATGGCCACGATTGCAGCGAACCGCTCCGTGGATTTGATCGCCCTCATGAATAACGACACCGATTGTGTTCCAGCAATGAAACTGGTTCGTCGGGCCGGCATTCAGGTCGCACTGGTGTGCATTCCAGGATGCAACCCTACTCCCGAGCTTCTGGCGCATTCTGATTTCAAGCGGTCGATACCCTGGCCGTAGCACACATCACCTTGCGAAGCTGGCCGGGCAGCCGATGGCGTTTGGACCGGCCCCAGCGTCCGGCAGATCCTTTTCTCGCGAAAGTTCCGCTCGCAGCTGGCAGCTTTTCAGGACCGCAACCTGTGCGGCCGTGTCCTGATCATCCGTGGATACGCGAGCGTGGCCGATGAGCATGGCGTAAATCTATCGCCCTCCGTGGTAATGCCAGCACCAAGCTGACCGGGGCGTCACCCTCGAGACGGTCACGCGCGCCGAATAGCGTGCAAAGCATTAAGTCAAATAAAATGCATACTGAGGGACAAGCCATGAAACCAAGACTTGGCGTGATTGTGCTGGTCACAGCGCTGGCAGCGGCGTTTGCTGAAGCAGCGGAAACACCGCGAACCGCGCTGCTCGTGTTGGCCAAGACGGACCTGACCCTGTCCATTGTGGATCCCGTGAGCCTGAAGGTGGTGGCACGCATGCCTTCCGGACCGGACCCGCACGAGGTAGTGGCCTCGAACGATGGCAGGTTCGCCTATATCTCGAACTACGGAGGCGGCGCCTATCACACGTTAACGGTGGTGGATCTGGTGGAGCAGAAGACGTTGTCGACGGTGGATCTCGGGCCGCTTTGGGGACCACACGGGCTGATGTTTGCCGGGGGCAAGGTATGGTTCACCGCGGAAGCAGCTAAGGCGATCGGAAGCTATGATCCGTCAGCGAAGAGCGTGGATTGGATCATGGGAACCGGCCAGGACGGAACTCACATGATCCACGTTTTCGAAGGCCTTCCGCGCATTGCGACCTCGAATATCCGTTCGGGCACCGTGTCAATCCTGAACAAAGCGGCGCGAGCGCCCAACGCGCGGCGGCGCGGCGCCCCAGGCGGCGAATGGGAGCAAACGGTGATTCCCACAGGAAGAGGAACGGAAGGCTTCGACGTCACTAGGAACGGGCGGGAACTCTGGGCCGCCAACGCACAGGAAGGCACGATTGCGGTGATTGACGTCGAAGCCGGAAAAGTCGTTCAGACGATCGTGGGAAACGTGAAGGGGGCCAACCGGCTGAAGTTCACGCCCGACGGAAAGCACGTCTTCGTCTCGACCCTGGGAGGACCCGAGGTGGTGATCTTCGATGCCGCGGCGCGGCGCGAGATCAAGAGGCTGAAGACAGGCCGCGGAGCGGCGGGAATTCAGATGCAGCCTGACGGAAAGCGCGCCTACGTCTCCTGCACGCCGGATAATTACGTGGCCGTCGTGGATTTGCGCACGCTCGAAATCGTGGGGAAGTTCGAGGTTGGCAAAGAGCCGGACGGCCTGGCTTGGGCCGTGCGGCAATGAAGGGCTCCGCGAGTTGATTCGAGCTGCGCACCGGCCTTGGCGCGGCATGCGGAATGGCGGGCCTAATCTGTTTTTTTCTTCCCTGAGGAGGCTATTGTGAAGTCGAAATCGCTCTTGCTGTGGACGGTATTCTTCGCCGGTGCGCTCTCCGCCGCCGACGGACGGCGCATCGCCGTCGAATGGCGCGGCGGGCAGCCGGAGGGTGAGCTGAGTGTGACGGGCGGCTCCCTGGCCGGCCTGAGCGTCGCGCGCGGGCGCGGCGCGGTGACGGGCAACAACCGCTTCGGCGCAACTGCCCCCGGGCCGTTCCGCCTCGAAATCCAGCTCAGCGGTTCCGAAGCGGCGTACGGCCCCGCCTCCGCCATCGTTACCGTGAACACCACGCGCAACCCCGTGAGCTTCTTCCTGCGTGATGTGCGCGCCGGCTACCCCATCTACATCCCGGCGTATGGTGTAGCGGTGACCGATGCGTCCGACGCGCGCTCCTACCAGCAGATCGAGAACGCCGTGCGCGCCCGCGGCCTGCAAACGAAGCTGGAAAGCGTGGCGGCCGAACCCGAGGCCGATTTCGAGTCGGCGGCCGCCAATACGCGCAGCTTGATGTGCCAGACCTGGCTGGGGCTGGGCCGCGATGTCCGCATCTTCGGCGTCAGCGAACGGCTGGACTGGATTCAGCCCCGATTTCACGGCCGTGAAGTCCCGCTGCCCGAAACCGGCGACAAGCCCACGCGCTACAACTTCCTTATGGGCCGCGGCTGGGGCGCGGTCGACAAGATCACTCGCCGCCTGGAAAACGGAGCCCTGCCGATCCTGCGCGGGACCCTGGTGGACGATGACATCACCTACAACATGACGGCGTTCGTGGCCCTCGAATCCCGGTCGCTCACGCGCGAAAATGTGCGCGGTACCCACTTCCTGGTTGCCGATGGCTACGGCGCCGGGCATATGTTCACCAAACAGCAACAGGCCGAGCACGATTCCCTCCTCCCCGCCGAGATGAACCAACCCGAAGAGACCGTGCTGTTCGTGCGCATCACCGCCGTGAACACGTCCGCGGTGCCGCGCTACGCGTTCTTTAAGAACCCCGCCCCAACCGCCACCCGCGGCTACCAGTTCGACGGAGCCGAGGGCTTTGCCGCCTATCCATCCGGCCGGGTTTTCGCCGTGTCGCTGGTCAATGGCAAACCTCTCTCCGCGGAGGAAGTGGCCATAGACTTGAAGCCCGGCGAAGCCGCTCAGATCGAATTCCGCCTCCCCAACCGGCCCATCTCCCGCGAGCGCGCCATGAAGCTGCGCTCGGCGTCGTTCGAGGAACGCCACGGCGAGTGCCGCCTTTACTGGCAACAGAAGTTGGACGCCGCGGCACAGATCCGCCTTCCCGAACAGCGCATCACCGAAATGTTGCGGGCCGGATTGCTGCACCTCGACCTCATTACCTACGGTCTCGAGCCTGAGGGCACCCTGACCTCCACTATCGGCGTCTACAGCGCCATCGGCTCGGAGAGTTCCCCCATCATCCAGTTCATGGACTCGATGGGCTGGCACGATACCGCCCGCCGCGCCCTGATGTACTTCCTCGACAAGCAGCACGACGACGGCTTTATCCAGAATTTCGGCGGCTACATGCTCGAAACCGGCGCTGTCTTGTGGTCGATCGGCGAGCACTACCGCTACACGCATGACGATGCCTGGGTGCGGCAGATCGCGCCAAAGCTCATCAAAGCCTGCGAATACCTGCGGAAATGGCGCGCGCGCAACCTGCGCGACGACCTGCGCGGCAAGGGCTACGGAATGCTCGAAGGCAAGACCGCCGACCCTGAGGACCCTTTCCGCTCTTTCATGCTCAACGGCTACGCCTACCTGGGCATGGCGCGGGTGGCGGAGACGCTGGCCACTACGGATCCGGCGCAGTCCGAAAAGTGGCGCAAGGAAGCGGACGCGCTGAAGAGCGATATTCGCGCGGCCCTGTTTGGCGTGATGGGCCGCTCGCCCGTCGTCTCCCTGGCCAACGGGACCTGGTCTCCCACCGCCCCTCCCTGGGTCGAGTATCGCGGGCCATTGATGTTGTTTGCCGACGGCGGTAATTGGTTCACGCACGGCGCAATGGTGAGCCGCGATTCCCTGCTGGGACCGGTCTACCTGATCTTCCAGGAAGTGCTGGAACCGAACGAGGACGCCTCCACCTTCCTGCTCAACTTCCACAATGATCTGATGACCACCCGTAACGTCGCTTTCAGTCAGCCTTATTACAGCCGCCATCCGATCTCCCACCTGCGGCGCGGAGAGGTGAAGGCGTTCCTCAAGGCGTACTACAACACCTTGTCCAGCCTCGCCGACCGCCAGACCTATACCTTCTGGGAGCACTACTTCGGCGCCAGCCCGCACAAGACGCACGAAGAAGGCTGGTTCCTGATGGACAGCCGCTGGATGCTCTACATGGAGCGCGGCGCAGGCATCGACCTGCTGCCGGGCATCCCGCGCGCCTACCTGGGGAACGGCAAGCGCATCGAACTGAACAAGGTGGCTACCTACTTCGGCCCTCTTTCACTCCGCGTGGATTCCGACCTCGATCGCGGCCGCATTCAAGCCACGGTGGACTGTCCGGGCGACCGGAAACCAGCCTTCGTGGATGTGCGTCTCCCGCACCCCCAGGGCAGAAAGGCTACCCGGGTCGAGGGCGGAAAATACAACCCCGAAACCGAGCGGGTCCGTGTCGAGCCCTTCACCGGCCGCGCTGACATCGCGGTCACATTCGAATAGTCCATCTGAGGGAGAGTTCCCCATCCCAGCCTTGGGCTAGTGCTAGTCGGAAAGCGCAACGTACTCGAACGTCATCTGATCCCAGCCTTGTAGCTTTCCCGGCCCACTTTGAGCGGCCCCGGATGGGGAGTTGAACACCGGAAGCGCGATCTCCTCGGACATCGGATCAACCTTCCACAGATTGGGAATGGGGGAGGATTCCGGCACCGCACGCGGACCGGACGGGATTCGGGGAGCCAGTGAAGACCCGGGCCCGAAAGGCGACGTGGCGGGCAGGGGCGGAGCCGCGAGCCCGGCAGGGGCGTCGCAAATGCCGGCGGGAAACATTTCGGAAATACCCGCGCCGGGTTCCAGAACGGCGCCCAATTCGGGACCGTCTGGGAAAGCAGCCGGAAAGGAAGGGAGCATCCCTTCCTCGGACGAAACCGGCTGAAACATTTCCGCTTCCTTGAATACGGACGCCTGCTCGCCCTTGGGAAGATAGGCCTGTATACGGCCCAGCATGCGGGTGTTGGCTTCCAGGGCGGCGGCATAATAATTAGGATTCTGCTCGTACAGCCGCCTCGCCTTACGTAGCGAGACATCGGCGTCCTCGAAACGCCCGCAAGCCGCGTACACTTCTCCCAGCCGTTCCAGAGCCTGCGAGAGGCCCGGGTCGCGGACTCCTTCCAGTTTGCCCACAGCCTGCTGGAGCAACTCCATCGCCGGACCGTATCTGCCCATGTCCGTCTGTACCCCGGCAATTTTCATGAGAATCTCGGCCGAGCCAGAGGCCGAAGCTCCAAGCTGCCTCTCCCTCAGCGCCAGCGCGGTTTCGTAGTAGCCTACCGCGGCTTCGAGATCCTCGGCGGCCTGAGCCGCCACTGCCAGCAGGTGCAGGTCGCGAATGCTGGTTTCCGACTCCGCCCCATTCAACTCCTGGTGGATGCGAAGGGCGCGCTCCAGGTAGCCCCGGGCGGTGGCGTGCCGCCCCCGCTCGGTTTCGCATTCGCCCAACTGGATCAGACAATCGGCCGTCGCCGGATGCACTTTGCCCAGGCTGTGATCTGCCTGATCCAGAACCGTTTCCAGTAGGCCTGTCGCTTCGTCCAGACGCCCCTTCCGCTGCATGGCCCCCGCCAGGTGGCATGTGCGGTCGACAATTGCCGGAACATCCAGCGGCAGAACCGCCTTCTGCGTTTCCAGCGCTTCCGTGAACAGCTCGAGAGCCTCGTCCAGTTCTCCCTCTTCGGCTTTCATCCTCCCCAGAAGATCCAGAGAACTGGAAAGCGGCGTGCTCGGTTTCTGCTTTTGCCCGCTGAGCAATTCGCGAACCGCGTCCGCCGTGATCCACGCGTCGCGGAACTTGTTCAGCTTGAACTGAGCTGTGGCCAGACAGACAAGCACGTGCCCATGCGGGGGACGAATGGCAGCCCTCGCCTTCAAGTCGCCGGCGATGCGGAGGAAGCAGCGTTCCGCCTCCGGAAATTTGCCCGCCTCGAGCAGGCTTTCCCCTTCCCGGCTTTCTGCGCTGGACCAGACCTTGGCCTCAGGCATCACTTGGCGAACGGCCTGGGCAGCGAGGCGAAGTTTCTCGAAGGTACTCATAGGGCTCACCCCTCCATCGGCAGCAGACGCGAACATCTCCATGGAGGCCGCGCCTGAAAAATGCGGGGGTGGAATTGACAGTACCTTCCCTTAGAATTCTCTCAATTTCGCCCTAGACCGCTGCAAACTAGCCAAGTTGGCCTAGTATCGAAGTTGGGGGTACAGGAGTGCCGAAATGTCTGTATTGCGATGAGCCTCTTTCGCTCATGGAGTGCCTGTGGGACCAGCAGTTCTGCACCGAAGAACACCGCCGCAGCTACATGCGCGAGAGCCGCTGGCATGGGGTTCCCCTGCGGGTGGAGCGCCAGCAGCCTAGATTTTGTCCGGTTCTGCAGTACACTCCGGCAATGGAGCCGCATGACTGGAACCATGGGCCGCTCGCGCCGAAACCCACGTCATTCTCCAAGCGGGAGTACGTCTGGCCGGCGATGACGCCTTGTCCGGCGCCGCGATTTGCCCCCTCCACCGAGCAGCCATTTTCTCTTCCCATGCCCGCCATTCGTACCGCGCCGCGCCGGCGCTTCGTTTACGGCTGGGGCAACCAGGCGATTGTGCGAGGCCTGTTGAAAGAGGCGGTCTCGAGATTGGAAATGCCTCGCGCGGCGGGAAGAATCCCAATTTGCGAACCGGCGGGAGAGACTATACCGATGGAAATCGGGCCGCTACCACTGCTTGGGGGCGGCACAAACCTTCCTTTCCAGGCGCTCGACGGGTTGGATGAGAGTTCGCTCGAAGCCATCCCGGCGGGAGGATTC
This sequence comes from Bryobacterales bacterium, assembly GCA_020847975.1. GTDB lineage: Bacteria > Acidobacteriota > Terriglobia > Bryobacterales > Bryobacteraceae > CADEFT01. The sequence continues at coordinate 95,375 of JADLBD010000012.1, forward strand.
ATCCGTACACAGATGAGCCTTTCCAGTTTTCCCCATATACCCGCTGTTGGAGGCCCCGCAAGCCCGCAGCCTTGCGTTCAGCCCCTAAAGACGGAGACTCCGCTGGCCCCTGTCGAGTCCACTCGAGCTTTGCGTGGCGTGTTTATTCCGCAGATCTCCTTGCCGCTGCTGAGGCCACGCATTGCCTTTGCGCCGCGGGCGGGCGGATCTCGCACCGAAAACCGGCAAAGCAGCATTATCCCGATCAGCGATTTTCAACCCGTTGAGCGGAAAGAACCACTGGCGCGTACCAGCTAGCGGCAGCCCCCCTCGGCGAATCGCCGCTGCGCCCTGATGTTCCGGCAAGATTCTGACGATGTATTGCAGAGGATTACTCTATGAACAACTTCGCCGGACAGTGGCTGTGGTTCTTCGATGATCAACTGGTGCATTCGCTGCTCAATGTGCAGCCGGATGATCCTCGCCTCGCACGCCGTGCCGCATCCCACCCCTCCGTTGTGGTGGCAATGCGATTGTGGATGGAGCGGCTTCCCGAAGAGGCCCTTCAGGAGTTGGCGGCTCCGGTACGGCAATCGGACCACGACGCCATGGCGCTGGCCGGGCAGATCCTGTTCGAAATGGGCAAGATCGAGGAGGCGGCACAGTTGTTCGCCAAACTGGCGGCCATCTTTCCCGGGCATCCCTTCGCCAGCATGAACCTGGGACTCTGCCAGGCCCGGATGCGAGCTTGGGCGGAGGCAACCGAAAATCTCAAGAGCGCGCTGGCGCTGCATCCTGACCGGGCGGAGGTCTGGTTTGCCCTGGGCGTCGCCCTGGTGAACCAAAAGCGGGCCACGGAAGCGCGATCGGCCTTCACCCGGAGTCTGCGGCTGAACAGCGAATACGCTCCCGCCTGGTTCGGCCAGGGGGTCGCCTGCCAGTTGGAAGGTAACCACGGTGAGGCGCTGCGCATTTATGACAAATTGCTCGAGGCCCAGCCGGACCGCGAGGAATTGCTCGCCAATGCTCTCGTTGCGGCGGCCGAACTGCGCGATTCAGCAAAGATCCGCACCCTCGCGCCGCGTCTGCTGCAATTGAATCCCAAATCGACACACGCCCGCCTGGCGCTGTGCTGGGTCGCTCTCGAGCAGGGGAACCTCGAAGAAGCCAACAGGCATTGCGCCATAGTCGCGCAAGCGAATCCGGGTGATTACCGTCACTGGTACAACCTTGGCGTTTGCCTGCTGAGGCTGGGGCAGCCGGATAAAGCGGGTGCGGCATTTGACAACGCGGCCCGTCTCCAGCCTGATGACGCGGGAACAGCGGAGGGGCTGGCAAGGTCGCTGTCGGCGGTTGGGCGAATAGAAGATGCGCGCAAGGCCTGGGAGCGCGCGCTGCGCCTGGCGCCGGACCGGGAAGAGGCTTGGTACCGCCTGGGGTTGCTGCTGTACGAAGCTGGCGAGCATTCCGAGGCTTCAGCGGCCTTTGACAGATGCGTGCGGCTCCGGCCGGACTGGCTGGACGCCTGGTCGAACCTGGGCAACGCAAGATGGTCATCAGGCGACTTCGCCGGAGCGGTGACGGCATTTCAGCGGGTCCTGGACGCGAGCCCCTTTCATTCGGCCGCCCGCAGAGCCATGGCCGCGCTGGCGGTCGACACCGGAAATCTTACCGAAGCCGAGCGCTACATCGAGGGCCTCTCGGGCAAGGACTGGGAGATCCTGTATAACCTTGCCATGCTGTTCCACTCCTCCGGAAAATTGCAGCGCGCCGCGGCTCTCTACCGCGAAGTGCTGGCCACGAAGCCGGATTTCACAGAGGCGCGCTTCAACCTGGGTAGCGTCCTCTTCGGACTGGGCCGGGTCATGGAAGGCCAGGACAGTTGGAAAGCCGCTGTGGCGATGAAGCCGGAACTGGCCGGGGAGATCCTCAAATGGATGGGCAGCGGCCCGCTCTGCGAGGATGAACCAGCCACGGTGTGATCCCCGTTTCCCGAAACGCACTGCAAGAAGACCCGGAGAGTGATCCGTCATCCTCCAACTCCTGCCAGACATAATCCTTGACGGCGAGGACTGCTGTGGAAAGTGGAGTTGGAAGGAAAGGGGGACGTCGCTACTCGCCTCTTCTCGCCCGAGTGGATCACATCCGGGTAGCGGACTGTAGCGGACGATCATAGAGATGAAATAACAATTGACTTCCTGACTTTTGCGCCTTACTATCTGGGTCATGAATGCACGCCTGCGGTGAGGATAACAATGAACTTCGTTGAACTCCCCCTCACGCGAGTCGCCGGAAATCCTTCGATCCTCGTCCTCGATTTAGCTGTACCAATCTTGATCGCTTTTGTGCTATTCAGTCCGAGTTCGAAGCCATCGACATTCTTTGCTGACGTTTACGCATCCGATCCGTATTACAACATCGTAAATGAAATGGGTTTGAAGGGTATCTCCAGTGCGTGCTCCCCAGGGTACTACTGCCCAAGCGCGGTTGCTGTCCGCCAAGATGCTGCGGTTTTCTTCGTTCGAGGGAATCAATTAAAATGCGACGCCTCGTTGTTTTATCCTCGATCCTGGCGATTCTAGCCCCGTTCGTGCCCGGTCAGCAGGCAGCGCAGCCCAACGCCGTCATCTTCAGCACTAGCTATCAGCCCCACTGGCCCATCGACGTCAACATATCTCCAGGCCAGGTGCTGCCGCTCGCCGTGCACGGGCTTGGACTGCAACTCGAGCGCGACGTCAAGGCCGGAGGGTATCCGCTGCCCACGGAACTTGCCGGAGTCTCCGTCCGGTATGGTCAATTGAATGACAGCAAGCCCATACCGATCCTTGGGATCCGGCGGGCTTACACCTCGCTCTGGTCAACCTCAGCCTCCGGAGGTCCGGACAGCAGTTTTGTCGTTATTACCGTGCAAATTCCTTTCGAGATCTTCGTTGGTCCGTTTGACCAGGCGCGGTACCAGTTTCTCTTGATTTACGAAAATGGGGTACTAATCGGTGCGGCTTCGGTGTTGCCAAGTACCGCGGAACCGCATGTTGCCGGCGCGGGTGATACGGTGAGTTGGGTCTTCCCCGCAATTCAGGGCAGAAGCGATCTCCCGCTGGTACAACACGCGGATGGCCCTCAAGTCACCATGGACAACCCTGCCGGGCCAGGGGAAGTCCTCGCGCTCTATGCTTATGGTTTGGGGCTGAGCGAGCGTCATCCTCGCCCCAATACAGGGGAACCCTCCCCGGCGGGATATGACATGGACCTGGGAATAAGCTTTGAATTTGGCCGCAATCCGAAGCCAGCTCCGATTCCGCGGTATCAATCGAACGAGCAGCCCCCCATGGACGGCTTGGTTTTTGCCGGGCTTGCCGAAGGGATGGCCGGCGTATATGTGGTGAGATTCAAGGTCCCCACCATTGTTCCGGAGGGAACACCGCGATGCGCCCCAGCAACGCCCGGAACAATCGATCCCGGCGTGGTCAACAATCTGATGGTGAACATCGGCTACACGGTTCTCTCGCCGAGACCAGACCGCTATGACGGCGCTGGCATTTGCGTGGCGGTCCCTACAACCCGAACTGCCGTAATTGATGATCCGGATGCCGCCAGGTGAGACATCGCCAATCCCCCGCGACAAGCCCCCGAACGCCGGATGCGGCTTCACCGTCTCTGCCTTCGCAAACCGCTCCAGCGCTTCTCCAACCGCCTGCGGGTTCTTCCGCGAATCCTCCTCGCCCGATTGAATGAATTCCGGAGCCGTCGGCGCGCCCTTCGGCCCCGGCATCACGCAAATAATCAGATAGCGGATCAGCGGGTTCCGGAACGGCCCGGGCTTATCGGCCACTTTCATCTCCCCCATAACCCCGCGCATCGGGATCGCCAGATGCGCCACCATCCGCGCCGCGTTCACCCCCCGAAACTCCTGCCAAGCATACCCTTGACGGCGAGGACTGCTCTGGAGAGTGCCGTTGACTTAACGCCGGGGCTTTCACGGGCATCAGTTTCAGTCTCCGGTGTACGTCCGAGCTAAAACTGAATGACGTTCAGACCGGGGATCAGTTGAAAGTGACGGACGTTGGCGGTTCCCACTCCGTAGCCGAGTTCCAGGGCGCTCGCCCCGACCAGCAGATCCGATAGCGGAATGCGGACACCCTTCGCCTGACTCTGGCCGTCGATCTGTCCGGCGCGGAGAGCAATCGGCACCGTCACCGGCTGGATGGGAACGCCAGTGAGCAATTCGTCAAGAAAGCGTTGCCTGCGCGCGCGGCGTTCGGGTGTGTCGGCGCGCGTAATACCGTGGGCGAGTTCAAGCACGGTGATGACGGAAACAGCGATTCCTTCATCGCCGGTTTCCAGCACCACAGCTTCCAGGAGTTGGCGGGCGTTCTTGCCTTGGCGTTCGGCGGCAACGGCGGCCGTCGAGTCAAGCATCAGTCCCAAGCGGGCGGCTCCAGCGGCTCCCGGTGGGCGGCGATAGCCGCTTCGACATCCTTCGCGAAGTCGGGATCGATGGTCGCCGTGGAGTCCGCCGGCATCAGGGCAATACACTCCGAGATCTTGCGGCGCACCGGTTCGGCCGGACGGATCACAGCCACCGGCTGCGCGTCGCGCTCGATGATGACCTCGCCTCCCGTCTCGACCCGTTTCAGAATCGACCGGACATCCCTGGCCAGGTCGCCTTCGCTGATGCGCAGCGGCTCCATAGCTGGGATCATAGCGCTTCTTCCCCCTCGTCGTCAGCTTACCCGCTGAGTGTGGCGTTCCGTCAGTGCCTTGGCCTATCGAGTCTCCCGCCCGGATACGATGGTACATTCGGAAACATTTTCAGGCCTCCGTGGCCGCTGCACGCGACCCGAAACGATCAAGCCCAAATGGACCAAGCTGCACACAGCAAAATCGTATCCTTCATCTGGGGCATTGCGGACGACGTGCTGCGCGACCTGTTCAAGCGCGGTAAGTACCCCGACGTCATTCTTCCCATGTGCGTCCTGCGCCGCTTGGACGCCGTGCTGGAACCTACAAAGAGCGCTGTCCTCGATATGAAGAGGATGCTGGATACAGCCGGAATCACGGAACAACGGGCCGCGCTCTGTGAGGCGGCAGGACAGGCGTTCTACAATACCTCCAAGTTCACACTTCGCGACTTGAAAGCCCGCGCCAGCCAGCAGCAACTCCGCCAGGATCGAAGCCTACCTCGACGGCTTCTCGCCCAACGTCCAAGATATCCTCGACAACTTCAAGTTTCGGAACCAGATCACCACTCTCTCGAAGGCGGACGCGATCGGGAGCCTGATTGAGAAGTTCCTCGATCCAGAGATCAACCTCGGCCCCGATCCCGTACTCAATGGCGACGGCTCCGTAATACAACCGGCGATGGACAACCACGCAATGGGCACGGTGTTCGAGGAGTTGGTTCGGAAGTTCAATGAGGACAACAACGAGGAGGCCGGCGAGCACTGGCCCCCGCGCGACGCGGTCAGGCTAATGGCCAACCTCGTGTTCCTGCCTGTGGCCGATGCCATCCAGTCTGGGACGTATCGGCTCTACGATGGCGCCTGCGGGACCGGCGGCATGTTGACAGCGGCGGAGGAGACCCTGCGCGGCCTCGCGAAAGTTCGAGGCAAGCAGGCATCGATCCGCGCCGACATTCTGGCAGTGCAGAAGGAGGCGGAGGGACTGCTGGATGAAATCCTTGAAGGAGCCGCAAAGTGAGCGCCGAATCGAACGATAGCAATCGCCCTCCTGGAGCCGCCTCGCCGGAAGGAACCGGGCAAGTGGTGCTGTACCGGACGGAAGACGGGCAGACTCGGCTTCAGGTCAGACTCGTCCGCGATTCCGCTTGGCTGAACCTGAATCAGATTGCGGACCTCTTTCAGCGCGACAAGTCGGTCATCTCCAAGCACATCAAGAACATCTTCGACGAGGGAGAGATCGATCCCGCTGGAACTGTTGCAAAATTTGCAACAGTTCAAACCGAGGGTGCGTTGCACGGGCACGTCGCGGACCAACTCATCCACGAAAGCCTGCCGGCGTCGCCGGCGTTCTTCCGTTCCGGCGCGCTGGATGCCGTGGACCAGTTCCACGATGGTCACCACGGATAAGCCGATTTCGATGTCTCCGTAGTCGCTCTTAAACTGTTCCAGGATCTGCCGGACTGTGTGGCTCCGCCGCTCACCCGCGATGACCACGCTGGAATCGAGGATCAGCCCCATGTCGGCGGATTCCACGGCTTGCGGTTGCGGACGATCTCCTCCACGTCGGCGGCGAAGTCCGGATCGAGCACCGGGCTGTCGCCGGATTCCTTCTCGTTGGCTTCCGCCAGGGCAATGCACTCGGAGATCGTGCGCCGCTCCGGAGCGGCGGCGCGGATGATCGCGAGCGGCTGCGCATCTCGCTCGATGACCACTTCCGTACCGGCCTGCACACGTCGCAGGATGGCCGCGAGATCGCGCACCGCGTCGGCTTCACTCACGTGCAGGATTCGCGGTTCCATCACTTCGATCATAGCCTCTCACCTTCCTCGATCATAGCCTCTCATCTTCCTCGCTGTCCTCCTCGCCTTCGGTGGCTCGTCTTCGGTATCCAGCGTTTGCTTAGCGTATCGAACAGTTCCGCTGAGGCCGCGCCGAGACCCCGCGACGAATCAGACGATCCGGGGAGACGTGAAGCGCCAGTACGCATGACCTCTTCGAACGTCTTTGCCGACTTCCCTGAGGACTCATCCTGCAAAGACGCTCTGAACCACCGCATGATGATAGTATTTGGAACCTGAAATGTCGTGAGCGCAGCGAACGGCTGGTTTCAATTCACCGCATACACGCTCTGCCCCTGCCCCATGTACGCCTCATAGATGTGCTGGTACACGACATCGCACTTCTGCTCGTAGAGTTCCTTCGAGTACGCCCTCGGAAGCTGATCGAGGATGTCCTTGATCGTCGTGAACACCATCGCTCGGGTCGTTTGCTGCTTCCGCCAGTCGAGAACCAACTTCTCCTGCTTTAGCTTCTCCAGCAGCGACCTTGCCACCTTTTTCACTTCCCCCGACTCCTGCTTCGTCAGACAGATTTCGGGCTTCGTCAGCAGATCGAAAATCACCAGTTCTTCTTCCGTCAGGTTCTCGGCAATGCCCCGTTTCTCTTCGGCATTCAGCTTCTTCGTGAACGCCATCAGCTTGGCGAAGAACGCCTCCACGTTGGATGACCCGGCGTTGTACTCGTCAATCATCTTCTGGAACTCTTCAAGGAAGTCGATCCGGGTCCGGTTCAGCTTCACCATCTGCGCCAATTTCACGGCGATCCTGGCCCGTAGCTTCTGGACCTCGATGGCTTTGCGGCCCTTATCGAATTGCGCCTTCAACCCCTCGAAGTCGATCTGGCTCAAGTCGACGTAGCGTGCCGGGTCGTTCCACACGGGCGGCATCACGTAGCCGTCCGCTGCGATGGATCTGTTCAGCAGGGCTTCCACTTCACCCATCACCGCTGAAATGTCCACCACCGGAAGCTCCGACCGGATCTTCTCGGCCACCACTTTGAATACGTTCGAGATCGGGCTGAACTCGAAAGCTGAGGCATCCGGCAGGAGTGACTGGAACAGCGCACCCACCGCAGTCGCCAGATTCAGGTATTGCCCCCTCGTTTCGTCGTTCACCACCAAAGCGGCGACGGCGTCTTCCTTCAACCTCTCCCGCTCGTAGCCTCGGGCATCCCGGATCGCAGCCGGATCAACCTTCCGCTCCAGGCAGAATGCCGTGGTTGTGGCAATGGCTTCCCGCAGTTGCCGCACCAGTTCGCTCTTGTCGTGGATCGGCGTATCACCAGGACCGTCGCCGTCCTGTGGCGCCCCATAAATCGCCAGCGCCTTCTGAAGATTTCGGAACACGCCTACGTAGTCCACGATCAGGCCGTTCTGTTTGTCCTTCCACACTCGGTTGGCCCTTGCGATGGTCTGCATGAGCGTGTGATTCTTCATCGGCTTGTCGAGATAGATGGTGGAGCACGAAGGCACGTCGAACCCGGTAATCCACATGGCGCACACGAACACGATGCGGAGCGGGTCATCAGAGTTCTTGAACTTCGTTTCCAGGTCTTCCTTCACCATTCTCTTTCGATGAGTGGCGATGTCGAGACCCTTCTTCTTGAACTCCTCGATTTCGTTCTGCGACTGCGACACGACGACCGCCATGTCGGTTTCCTCGAAGAACTTCAGCCGTCGTTCGAGTTCCCGCTTGTCCACCAAACCATCAGGCAATGATTCGGCGGCGGCAACCTCCTTCCTCAACTTGGCGATTGCCGTCCTCCAGTGCGCCTGTACCTTGTCGAATGTGCGAACCGCCGTTGCCTTGTCAATCGAGATGACCATCGCTTTCGCAAGAACACCCCGGCCCACGTAATGCGCCACGATGTCTTCACCGACCCGTTCCAGACGGTCTTCTCTGGTGATGAGATGGTACTCTCTGGCAAACTCCCGCTCCAGCTTGCGTTCCTGATCGTCGTCCAGGTCGGCAACTTCAATGATCGCCGCTATCTGTTCATTCAGATCGTCATTGATAAGCTGCATCTCCGGGATGCGGTTCTCGTAGTACAGGGGAACCGTGTTCACGTCGTCCACGGATTCCCGGAAGTTGTACACCGAGACGTAATCGCCAAAGACTTCCTTGGTCAGTTCCTCCCCGGCCATCAGCGGCGTTCCGGTGAAGCCGATGAATGCGGCGTTCGGCAGGGCGCTCCGCATGTTGGCGGCAAAGATGTCGTACTGGCTCCGGTGCGCCTCGTCGGTGATGACGATGATGTCCGGCCGGGTCGAGAGCACCGGGTAGCGTTCGCCATGCTCCGTGCGGAATTTCTGAATCAGCGTGAAGACGTATCGGTGGTCTTCCTGGTTCAACATCCGCTTCAGGCTTTCGCCGCTGTCGGCCCGGACCCGCTTCTCGTCTTCGAGCACCGCCCCGGTGTTGGCAAAGTTCCGGTAGATTTGGCCGTCCAGGTCGTCCCGGTCGGTCACGATCACGAACGTCCAGTTGCCCGGTATGGTCCGCAACACCTTCTGGCTGAAGAAGACCATCGGGTACGACTTGCCGCTGCCCTGTGTGTGCCAAAACACGCCGAGCTTGCCCTTGTTGCCTCTGATCTCCCGGACGGCGGCGATGGCATTGTTGACGCCGAGAAACTGGTGGTTTTTGGCAACCAGCTTGTTGAGTTCGCCCTTGCGCTCATCGAACAGCGTGAAGTTCTCAACGAGGTCCAGCAGTTTCCGCCTCTCGCAGGTGCCCCGGATCATCGTCTCCAGGCTGATGAGGCCGGGTTCCTTCTCCTCGTCAATCTTCTTCCACTCCGCAAAGTGCTCGATGCCGGCGGTCATGCTTCCGATCCGGGCTTTTGAGCCGTTGGAAAGGATGACCACGCCGTTGTACCAGAACACCTGTGGGATCGTGTCCTTGTAGTCGGAAAGGTTCTTCTCGTAGGCGAGTTCGAGTTTCTTGTGGGACGCCTTCAGTTCGATGAAAACAAGCGGGATGCCGTTGACGAAACCGACGAGATCCGCACGCTTCTTCCCGTAGTCGCCGCTGATCCAGAACTGTGACGCCAGCAGGAAATCGTTGTTGCCCCCGCCAATAGATGACCCGTTCCAGTCAATCAGCTTGATGTTTTCGACTACTTCTTCCTCGTCATCGCCACGCTTGTAGGCGACCTTCACTCCGTCCCTGAGAATCCGGTAGACCTCTTGATTGGCTCGGGCAGGACTCATGGCGCTGCGGTCCTTCGTTAACTCCTGGATGGCGACCTCGATAGCGTTCGGAGAAACGGCTGGATTCAGCTTCTCGATTGCAGGACGGAGACGACTCGGCAGAACGACATCGGCCATCGTCTCCCGACCGAGCAGGGAAAGCGGCCCGAAGTTCTCGTGGTAGCAGTTCAGCGTCTCCCATCCCAACTCTGCGAAGAGAGCAATCGTGGGCTGTTCGATGGCGGCGTCTTCGGAGTCGGGCTTGTAGGTCATGCGGTCTGCTCCGCAAGTTCGGCGGCGGTCTCGTCAGAGGCTTCGACCGGAATCTCGCCAGAAATCAGCTTCGGTAGCAGGAGGTCTCGGGTTGTGCGGAGGTTGGCGTTCTTCGTGGACAGGGAGTGAATAAGGCGGAACATCGGCGTGACGGCCTCCCGGAACCTCGCCAATGTCGTCCCATCGGGTTCGGCTAGGAAGAAGCGCCCGAAGCATGCCTCCTGCACTCGTTGTCGCCCCGTCGCACCAGACATGCTCTTGATAGCGTTGTCCCGGAACTCGTTGGAGCGTGCCATTAGGTAGACGTATTCGGGGCAGACTGTCTTTGACCGAAGGACGATGAACTCGGTGGAACCGAAAGCTACTGCGTCATCAGAGGACAAGAACTGAATGAACCCGGTCTTGCCGTTCTCCAGACATGGCGTGATCCGTGCGAAGAGCGTATCGCCGTTCTTGAACTTGGAGCCGCTATTGCCTTCTCGCTCTTCCACGCTTGTGATGAGCATCGAACCGTCTGAAAGGCTTCCCATTGGCACGAACGGCTTTGTGCCTTCTTTCGGAACTTTTGTTGAAGGATTCACGTTGACGGCATCGGTTACGCACTTCGCAGTCCAACCCTCCGGTATCGGTCCCAACTCCGACTCGACCATCCGCACCTTTTCGTGGCCGGGGAAGCGGAAGTTGACGAACCACTCCCGGTAGAGCATCTGCGCCATCTCTTCGAGAATCTTGATGCGCCGGGCGTTGTTCTCGATCAGGTCGTCGTAGGCGGAAAGGATGGATGCAATGCGGCGCTGAACGGGAAGTGGCGGCGCGGTTAACAGCATTCGCCGCTGATCGGACAGGCTAACATAATCGGCCATGTCGGTCAGCCCTTTCACGCTCTGAACCTGATCCAAGAACTCGGCACTCTGCATCCAGTAGAAGAGGAATCGAGGTTCAACGACGGACAAGTCGAGCACACGCCAGAAGCATAGTTGCGGTGAATACACAAATCTCGGCGTCTGCGCCCGAACGAACGCAAATCGCCCCACAGTGCCTTTTGACGTGAAGACTATATCGTCTGGCCGGGACACCTTCTCGCCAGCCTTGGGTACGTTATCTTGATCCAGCAGGTCTGCGTCATCAAATAGGAAGCCACCGTTGATGTTCCCGGCCCTCGCAAACGGCAATCCCTCGCTACCCATCTCGGAGTTCTTGGCACGATAGCCGTCACCGATGTAGAGAGCCTTTTGTGCGATGAGATCGGCGGCACTCCGACGAGGCCATTGAGACTTGGATCTAGGCATTCGATTCACTCAAGACCTGTTGCACGTTCTCCGCAATCCGATCCTCCAACTCCCTCGCTTCAGCGTTCAGCGTCTCCAGTTCTTCGCTCAGTTCCTCCAGGCGCTCTGCAAACTCGAAGTCGTCTGCGGCCCGTTCCGCCACGCCGACGTAACGGCCTGGATTCAGACTCCAACCCTGCGCCTCGATCTCGGCCAACGTCGCAACCTTGCACAACCCGGCGACATCGGCGTACTTGCTGTTCGGGAAGCTCTCCTTCATCAACTTCTGGCTTCCGGCCTCAGTCTCGACTACTTCGCCCCGGTACAGCCTCACGATGTTGCAGATGAACTCGATTTGATCCGGCGTCCAATCCCGGTGCGCCCGGTCGATCTGCCGGAAGATGTGGCGTGCGTCGATGAAGAGAACCTTGTCCTTGCGCCCGGTCTTCCTCTTGCCACGATCCAGGAACCACAACGTACACGGCAGCGTGACGGTGTAGAAGAAGTTCGGCCCGACCGAGATCATTACGTCCACCGCCCGGTTTTCGAGCATTTTCCTGCGGATTTCAAGCTCGGACCCTCGTGCATCGCCAGCGGAGTTTGCCATCACGAAGCCAGCCCGTCCGGTTTCGTTAAGCGCCGAGTAGAAGATTTGCATCCAGAGGTAGTTGGCGTTGTCCGTTTTTGGCAAGCCGAACGGGTAGCGGGGATCGTCCTTCAGTCTCTCCTTGTCCACCTTGTCCACGTTGAACGGAGGATTAGCCATCACAAAATCGAACTTGCCTGGACTCTTGTGAAGATCCTCGTAGTACGTCACGCCTTACCGGATGTCGCCGGCGAGACCATGGACGGCGAGGTTCATCTTGCACAGCCGGATTGTCTCGGCAACCTTCTCCTGCCCGTAGATTGAGATGTCTGTGACGGCTTTCTTGTGGTGTTCCACAAAGGCGGCAGACTGCACGAACATACCGCCTGAACCCGCTGCGGGGTCCAGCAGCCTTCCGTGATAAGGCTCGATGATTTCAACGATCAACTTGACGATGCTGGTCGGAGTGAAGAACTCGCCTCCCTTCTGCCCTTCCGACATGGCGAACTTGCCAAGGAAGTATTCGTAAATCTTCCCGAACGCATCGCCTTCGATGTCCATCGGCACTGCTGCGAAATTCTTCAGAAGCGAGACAAGGAGTTCTTTGTCCAGGCGGTTGTACGTCCGGGGAAGAACCTCCTTCAGGTCTTCGTTGTCGGCCTCAATTACCTTCATTGCATCGTTGATTGCCTTGCCGATGTCGGCGCCTTCGGGCAAGTTGAGCAATGTCGAGAACCGTGCGGCTTGCGGCAGGTACAGAACGCCCTGCGCTTGGTAGTCAGCCTTGCCAATGGTCCGCCGCCCGGTCCCTTGGCTGTCGAGCTTCGCTTTCGCCTTCGTGAACTTGTGGTCGGCGTAGCGAAGGAAGATGAGGCCGAGAACAGGAACGCTGTACTGCGACGATTTCAATTTGGAGTTCGCCCGGAGTTCGTCGGCTGCTCCCCACAGGCGCTTTTCCAGTTCGGTTGTGTTGGCTGGCATGCTCGTTATCGGCTTGCGGAAGCCAGTTCCTTCTCTAGTTCCTTGCGGTGCTGCTCAATGAGACCCACCAGGAGCGCCGAAACGCTGGCCCTCCCGCCCCGCTGCCTGGAACGCTCCCATGCCACTCTGTTCAAGAGCACGTAGAGGTCTTCAGCGATGTTGATTCCGGTCATCTTATGCGGTCGCCCTGATCGTTCAGGACGAGATCGCGATTCGCCCGTCCGCTTTGTCATTCCCGACGATTGTACCTCTTGTGAGTTGGCAATTGGCAGCAGAGTTTCAGAATTGGTACTCTGCTGCTCGTAACAGGTCAGCAGACGACGACGGCCCCGCGGGTGCGCCTCGCCTGGCCGTCACGGCTGGCCCCGCCGTTGGCCCTCCTGGCGCGCCCGAGGAGGCGCCAAGAACCCCACCGCAGCTATATCCATTCGGATATAATCGGGGGATGAAGCCTGTGTGTTTCCTCGGCAACTCGCTGCAGTGCCTGCGAGACTTCCCCGAGGATGCGCGGCACGACGCGGGCTATCAACTGGATAAAGTGCAGCGAGGGGAGCATCCTGACGATTTCAAACCAATACCCGCTATCGGCAAGGGAGTCGAGGAAATCCGCGTGACGGACGAAAGCGGCGCCTACCGCGTGATCTACTTTGCCCGCCGCGCGGAGGCTGTGTACGTGCTGCACGCTTTCCAAAAGAAGACGCAAGCGACCTCGCAGCCTGACATCGATGCCGCCAAGAGACGTTTCGCACAACTGCCAAGAGGTGGGAGATGAAGAAACCTGAGAGCTATGAAAGCATCTGGGACGCCATTGCGGACACGCCCGGTCAAGCGACGAACCTGCGCGTGCGGGCCGAACTGATGCGGCAGATCGCCGCCTTCGTGAAAAACCAGGGCTGGACGCAGGCCGAGGCGGCGCAGCACTGCGGGGTGACTCAGCCGAGGATCAACGATCTGCTACGCGGCCGGGTTTCGCGCTTCTCGTTGGACGCGCTCGTGAACATCTCCTCCGCTCTGGGGTGCCGCGTGCGGATCGATCTCGAAGCCGCGTGAGGCGCCGCGTTGGGACCCTTCCCCATCACTTCCGCCGGCATGATCTTCAAGAAGGCATCGGTCAAGCTATTCCTCGAGCAAAGGAACGGACAACGGCGTTACCTGAAAGTGGCCCTCATCTCCTGCTCGCTCGAACTCTGGGCGGATAACGTTGTGCTGGCGCCTCAGAGCGATAGGTTCTGCACGAGCCGTCGTATTCGGAAATCCGTATCACACCCGCACGCCCAGCGGCAGGCATTTGCAACACCGCCTGAAATCGCTGCGCCCTCTGCGCCTCTGCGCGACCCCTTTTTCCTCCAAGCCACCGCACAACCGACGAAGGCGTTCACAAATTTTCCCACTTTCTTTTTCCCCTGATTTCAACCACTTCCCTCAAATATTCCCTGCGAGAACCACCACCCCGCGCTACCCTGAAACCGGAAAAGGCCACAAGCCTTCTCCCAAATCTCCAGGAGGTTTCTCCCATGTTCGGCTCTCTTTTCCGTAAATCCCGCGCCCAAATCAATCGCGAGAACGCGCAGAAATCTACAGGCCCCCAAACCCCCGCCGGCAAAGCTGCTTCCAGCCGCAACGCCCTCAAGGAAGGCTTCTCCGCCTCCTTTGCCATCGTCGCCCCCGAAGACCAGCAATGCTACGACGAATTCCTTACCGGGCTCCGCGAGGAACTCCAGCCGCAAGGCGTCCAGGAAGAAGACCTCTTCCGCCGCATCAGCCTCGCCTCCTGGAACATCCGCCGCATCGAAAAACTCACCTGCGCCCTCTATGAAGAAACCGGAGCCGACCCGCTCGCCTCCGACGACTCCGCCATCGTCACCAAACTCGAACGCTACACTCGCCACCAGACCCTCAATGAACGCTCCTACTACCGCGGCGTGAAACAACTCCGGCTCCTTCAGGATTCCCGTCCGTCCATCGTCCCACCCACCCCGGAAAGCGTCCCCGTCGAAACCGCGCCGGAACCCGCAATAGAACCTGGCCAGCCACCCTCCGAACCCCTGCAAACCACAGATTCCAAAAGTGACAAAACGAAGCCTGCCGAATCCCCGGATTCGCCCCCTCAAAACCAGCCGGCGAACCAGGAAGACAACCACGGCGGCCCCGAGCCTGGCTCCGAACAGCCGGATTCCCCCAAACCCAACCACCTCTACCTGGTCATCCGGTGAAGGTGCTCTCATTCAATCCTCATGTGACTTATGACCAGCAACCACATAGCCCAAGGCACGCACCGTGATTTCGGCGCCGCTCGCCACGCCGCGCGCACGACTTCCGGCTCATCGGAAACCTACCGTTCGGCGTATCTCCGCTCGACCCGCTGGCGCTTGAGCGCTGCCCCCTTCGAGTCGCGTGGTACGCTCATACCATTCGATTCCGACGACACCTTGTATAGGAGCACTCGACAAACCACATGAGCGAACTCGTACAATACGCGCTCGCCGGCGGCGTCGCCGTCATTACGATTCAAAATCCTCCGGTGAACGCCCTGAGCCCCGGGGTTCCGGAAGGCATCCTCGATGGCCTGGGCAAAGCGAACGCCGATGATACCGTACGCGCGGTGGTGCTCATCGGCGGCGGCCGCTCGTTCATCGCCGGAGCGGATATCAAGGAGTTCGGAAAGATCACTTCAGGAGAGAAGAAGCGAGGCGTGGGTCTGCACCCCTTGCTCTACGCGCTCGAGGACTCCCCAAAACCCGTGATAGCGGCCATCCACGGACAGGCGTTCGGAGGCGGGCTCGAGGTGGCGATGTCGTGCGCTTACCGGGTGGCGGTCCCCACCGCGCAGGTGGGGCAGCCCGAGGTCAAGCTGGGCATCATTCCCGGAGCGGCCGGCACGCAGCGACTTCCCCGCCTGGTCGGGGTGGCCAAGGCAGTCGAGATGTGCCAGTTCGGGAACCCGCTGAAAGTCCCGGCTGCCGCCGCGCTCGGCCTCATTGACCGTGTCATCGAAGGAGACTTGCTCGAAGGCGCCGTAGCGTTCGCGCGGGAGGCCGCCGGGAAGCCCTTCGTCAAAGTGCGCGAGCGGAACGGGAAGCTCCGCACGCCGGACGCCAACGCCGCGATTTTTGCTTCTGCCCGCGAAGCGGCACGGAAGCGCCAGCGGGGTCTGCTGGCGCCTCTGGCCGCGATCAATGCCGTCGAGGCGGCGACAAGGCTTCCCTTCGAGGACGGCGTCAAGGAAGAACAGCGCCTGTTTGAGGATTGCCTCTTCTCCACGCAATCGAAAGCGCTGATCCACGTCTTCTTCGGAGAGCGCGCGGTGGCGAAGATACCCGGCGTACCCAGCGAGACACCCGCCTATCCCATCCGCCGCGCGGCCATTATCGGAGCCGGAACCATGGGCGGCGGCATTGCCATGACCTACGCCAATGCCGGCATTCCGGTGTTGCTCAAAGAGGCCACGCGGCAGGCGCTCGATCGCGGCATGGACGTGATTCGCAAGAACTACGCCGCCTCCGTCGCCAAAGGGCGGTTCTCTCAGGAGGTGATGGACCAGCGCTTGGCGCTCGTCACGCCGGCTCTGAACTATGAGGGCTTCGAAGAGGCCGACATCATCGTCGAAGCGGTGTTTGAAGGCATGGCGCTGAAGAAGCAGGTTTTCGCCGAAATCGACTCCATCGCCAAACCCGAGTGCGTTCTCGCCTCGAACACTTCCACGCTCAGCATTGACGAGATCGCCTCAGCCACCACAAGGCCGCACATGGTGATTGGCCATCACTTCTTCAGCCCCGCCAATGTGATGCGCCTGCTCGAGATCGTTCGCGGCAAAGCCACCGGCAAGGAAGTGATCGCCACATCCATGGCCCTTGCCAGGACGTTAGGCAAGGTTGGCGTTCTGGTGGGAAACTGCCGCGGGTTTGTGGGTAACCGCATGTTCGGCCCTTACCGGCGCGAAGCTCAATTCCTGGTGGAGGAGGGCGCGGATATCGAGGCCGTGGACCGCGCCATGTATGACTTCGGTATGGCAATGGGACCGCTGGCGGTGGGCGATCTTGCAGGCCTCGACGTGGGCTGGAGGATCCGCAAGGAGTTCCGTCATCTGGAGATCCCCGGCGTTCGCAAGCCGCTGCTCGAGGATCGGTTGGCCGGGATGGGCCGCTTCGGGCAGAAGACCGGAAGCGGCTGGTACCATTACGATGAAAACCGGCGGCCTTCGAAGGACCTCATCGTCGAGGAACTCATTGCCAGAGTCCGCGAGGAGGCGGGCATCACGCCACGCCACATCTCTCAGGAAGAGATTACGGACCGGCTGCTCTACTCGCTGGTGAACGAAGGCGCGCGCATTCTCGAGGAAGGCATCGCGCTGTGGCCGGTGGATATCGACATCGTCTACATCAACGGGTACGGGTTTCCCGCTCATCGCGGAGGGCCGATGTTCCACGCGGATACCGTGGGCCTGGATAAAGTGCTCGCCCGCATCCGCGAATTTCACGACCGGCACGGGGCTCTGTGGACTCCGGCGCCGCTGCTCGAGCGCCTGGCGCGGGAAGGGAAGACATTCACCCAAGAAGGGAGCAAACATGCGTGAAGCCGTCATCGTGGATAGCGTAAGGACGCCGCTCGCGAAGTCGTTCCGCGGTTCCTTCAACCGCACCCATCCCGCCGGCCTCGCCGCCCATGCGATCCGGGAGGTGGTGAAGCGCCATCCGGAGCTGGACCCCTCGGAAATCGAGGACGTCATTTTCGGGTGCGGACAGCCGCACGGCCAGCAGGGGATGAACGTCGCCCGCGTGGCCTCGATCGTCGCCGGCCTGCCCATCACCGTAGCTGCCACAACAGTGAACCGCTTTTGCTCCTCGGGCCTGCAATCCGTGGCGATGGCCGCGCACCAGATTGTGATCGAAGGCGCGGACGCCGCAATCGGCGGCGGCGTGGAAAGCATCACCATGTCGCCGCGCGACTCGCAGCCTCACCCCTACGTGAAGCAGCACAAGCCGGGCATCTATATGGTGATGGGGGTGACGGCCGAGGTGGTGGCGAAGCGCTACCAGATCGGCCGGCTGGCGCAGGACGAGTACTCGCTGCTCAGCCAGCAGCGCACCGCCCGGGCACAGAACGAGGGCTTCTTCCGCGAAGAGATTGCGCCGATGCAGGTGACGCGCGCCATCCTCGACAAGAAGACCGGCGAAGTAACAGGCGAGGAGCAAGTGACGGTCGAAGGCGACGAGTGCAACCGTCCGGACACCACGATCGAGGGCTTGCTGAAACTGAAGCCGCACTTCGATCCCGACAGCGGACAGGGCACGGTGACAGCGGGCAATTCCTCGCAGCTCTCGGACGGAGCCTCGGCGACGCTGCTGATGTCGCGCCGGCGCGCGGACGAACTCAGGATTCCCTACAAGCTGATCTATCGCGGATTCGCTGTCGCCGGATTAGAGCCGGACGAGATGGGCATCGGCCCTGTGTACGCCGTTCCGAAACTGCTCAGACGGCACGGCCTGAAGATTGACGACATCGACCTTTGGGAACTCAACGAAGCCTTCGCCGTGCAGGTGGTGTATTGCCGCGACCGGCTGGGCCTCGATCCCGCGAAGCTGAACGTGAACGGCGGCTCTATCTCCATCGGGCATCCGTTCGGGATGACCGGGTCGCGCCTCGTGGGCACGCTGGCCAATGAAATGCGCCGCCGCAAAGCCCGCTACGGAGTGGTCACGATGTGCGTGGGCGGCGGACAGGGGGCGGCGGGGCTGTTCGAACTGGCCAACTAGGCCGCATCGCGAATCATCTCCGTAACCACGTCCTCCACTTCCTTGGCCACCGGTTCCAGTTCGGGATTTCCGAACATCTTCATCAGGGCCGTGGGCAGCAGGGTGGCGATATGATAGCCGCCGGGGACTTCATAGACGGAGATGCGGCACGGCAGGGCCGTCGAGACGGCTCCGTTCGATTCGAGGACCTTCTTCGCCTGATGAGGGTTGCAGACCTCATATACCATGCACGCCTTCGAGAACTCGACTCCCTTGTTTTTCATGGTCGCCTGAAGATCGTGGACAGTAATGATCCCGAACTTGTGGCGCGCGGCGGAATCGCGCAAAGCGGCATCGATCTGTTCCAGACTCTTCCCAGAGTTCATTTCGTAGAGCATACTCTGAGGATGCAGCAGCTCCCCGGAAGGTGACAGCCCGGGTATCCTGAAAGATCGATGGCCGCCGCACTCAACGTCCTCCAACAGCAGGTGATTGCCTGTACTCGCTGCCCGCGCCTGCGAGCCTACTGTCTCGAAGTGGCGCGAAAGAAGCGCCGCGCCTATCTCGACTGGGAGTACTGGGGAAAACCCGTGCCCGCCTTCGGCGACCCGGAGGCGCGTGTTCTCATCGTCGGCCTGGCTCCGGCGGCCCACGGCGCGAACCGGACGGGGCGCATGTTCACGGGCGACGCATCGGGCGACTTCCTCTACCGCGTGCTGCACGGAACGGGGTTCGCCTCACAGGCGGAGAGCCGTTCGCGGGACGATGGATTGACGCTGCGCGATGTCTGGATCACCGCCTCGGCCCGCTGCGCGCCGCCGGACAATAAGCCTACGCGCGAGGAACTGGCCAATTGCCGCCCGTATCTCGAGGGAGAGATCGGCCTTCTCGCCGGCGTGCGTGTGGTGGTGGCGCTGGGACGTATCGCGTTCGACACCTATCTGTCGATCCTTCAGGATCATGGGCGGATTGCACGCAAGTCCGGTTTCGCCTTCGGCCATGGAGTGGAGCACGAAATGGGTGACGGCCTGCCCACGCTGATTGCTTCCTACCATCCGAGCCGGCAGAACACCTCCACGGGACGGCTGACGGAAGCGATGCTGCGGGACGTGTTCACGCGTACTCGGGATCTGCTTGCGGATCGTAGTCCACGTTCACGACGTACGTCCTCTCGAGGGTAGCCCAGAGGCTGGTCATCCGATATTCGGCATCGGAGAGATTGGGCAGAAAGATCTGCTCGGCGCCGCCGTTCCAGACCACGTGCTTCATGCGTGCGAAGCTCTCTTTCTGCTCGCGCGCCGGGCCCACCCACCCATACACCGGTTGCGTCAGGCGGATCTGAATGATGTGACGCATCCCGGCGCTCCAGGTCATCTTCACCGCCAGATGGTCCCGCGCGATCTTGAGAAACTTCACGCGGTCTCCTCCAGCCTCCGCCAGGAGGGCTGTATAGACCGCCTCGCTCATCCACCACACGCCGCGGAATGGATGGCAATCGAGCAGCGTCGCCATGCGGAACAGACGCTGGCCCGGATCGAGCAGCGTCTTTCTCGGCTTGCCGTGAAAGGCCTTGGCCATGGAACTCAGCCCGTTTTGAAACAGGAGGCGCCGGAAAAGCTGCTCATCCTTCAAGTCTTCGTTCAGGATCATTGACCACTCCCCTGCCCTGAACGCGGAATCCCGCCCCCGAACCCGTCACTGTGCGGTGATGGAGACGTCTCTGGTCAGATTGCCGATCGTCACACGGTAGACGTTCGGACCAGCCGTGGGCCCCAGCACCACATCCACGCTGAACACCCCCGGAATCTGCGCGTCAGCGGAGGCAATGGTGCGGACACTTCCCCCGCCGGAGACCACGGAGACATCCGGAACCAGGTTCGGCATCGCAACGCCGGAAACATCGGTAATGCGGAAGTCGAATGCGTCCTGAATCAATCTTCCCCGCCTGCCTGTATCCGTCGTCGAGAGGATCGTGATGTGCGCCGGGACATCCGATGTGACGGCGTACCAGTAGGGCGCCCTGACCACGGCTCCGGTGGAAGCCGCGGTGATGGTGACGAAACCTTCGTAAGTGCCGGGCGTCATGCCCGTGGCGTTCCACAGGAGCGGGACGTCCACGGAAGCGCCGGAGTCGAGATCCACGCTTTGGGCGCCGGGAGAGGGCGCTGAATCACCCAGCGAAGGCGCCACGGCGATGGCGAATGTGTCCTTCTTTCCGCTGAGGTTCGTCACGGTAACCGTCTTCGAGAATTGAATATCCGCCCCGCCGGCCCCGAAGCTGACCGTCGCGGGAACCGCGCTCGCCGGAGAGTTCAATGCCGCCAACGCATCCAGCACGCCTGCGCCGCCCTGCTGAATGGTAGCTGACCCTCCCGAAGTGGTTTGCACTGTAGCTGCGGTGTTGATGAGCAGGGAGCGATACTGATTCACCGTCAACCCGGGCCGTGCGCCCTTGAGCAGCGCAGCGGCGCCGGCGATCAGGGGAGTGGAAAAGCTGGTCCCATCCACGAGAATGTAGCCGCTCGGGTCATACATGTCCCCTTTCTGGTCAAAGCTCTGAGTAGCCACGTAAATGCTCTCGCCCACGGCGCTGATCTCGGGCTTGATCAATCCGGAAACGCTCGGCCCGGCGGCCGAGAAATCCGCCAGCCGGTTCGGCGGGATCGGAACGGCGCTTAACGTGAAGTGAATGGTGGCCACAACATCCTGCGAGGCCAGCGCATTCCTGATGCTGACGCCATCCTGGTTGGAGATCATTTCCGCGGGCAGCGTCGCCGCGCCCACAGCCATGGGAATAGGGCTCGGGGAACTCTCCGCGGCATACACTATGGCCGCAATCGCGCCCGCTGCCTGCGCGTTGGCCAGCTTTGCCTCGAACGTGCACGTACCTCGCAGGATGAGCGCAATCTTCCCGGTTAGGCTGGAAGCGGGGAGTGGAGAGCAGGCAAGACCATTCTGGTCCAGGGCGGACACGTCCGCCATAGAACCAGTCACCGGGGCTCCTGGAGCGGCGCCGTCGCCGTTGATCGCTGTGAACAAGCCGAGCCCCGGCACATCCAGGCCAGAAGCAAACGTGCGGTCGTTGGTGGAGGCGCCGGCGCTGATGGCGGAGGGCGCCGTCGCCGGCGAGGAGATGGTGTTCAAGTCCGGGCCATTATTGCCGGCGGCCACCACCACAATCACTCCTGCCTGCGTGATCCGCTCCACGGCGGCCACATCTAAGTCATCCGCCAGCCGCGGAGCGAAATCGTCGCCGAAACTCAGGCTGATGATATCCATGCCATCCGCCACCGCATCATCGAGCGCTTTCAGAATCGCATCGTCGGAGGCGCTGTCGTTGAACCCTGGCGTCCCGAACACCTTGTAATTGCCGAGCCACGCCTTGGGAGCGATCCCCGTGATGGTTGCCAGCGGCCCCGCATTGCGCACTCCGGCGGCAACCATGGCCAGCGCAGTTCCATGCCCCACGCGGTCGCGAGCCGAAAGGTCCGGATCGCGGCTTGGCAGCAGGTCCACGTAACTCCGCGCCACAATCACCTTGCTGTTGGTGAAGACGGCGTCAGTATCCACGTTGGTCTTGGGGAACCCGGCCGGCATCGTCAGCGACGTATCGTTGAATCCGGGATGCCCTACATCGATACCCGTATCCACAATGGCAACCTTGACGCCCTTGCCGGCGTTGGCGTCTCCAATCTGGTTCCACGCATCGGCTACTTTGTGGACGATTACCGCCCGGTCCAGGAGCAGGTGCATCAGACGCACCTGCTGAACCCGCTTCACACCCGGCAGCGCAGCCAGTTGCGCGGCATCCGCATCGGGTATCTGCACAAACATTGCGTTCGCCACCGTATCCACGGAACCGAGCACCTTCGCAGTGCGCTGCTCAATTCGGGCGCGCATCTGCTGCTGCTGGTTCCGAACCCGGGTACGCTGCGAAATCGCCGCGGCGCTGCGCATGCCGGTTTTCCCCGCCGATTTGGCCACCTGCTCGGAAACCGGCTCCGTGGTGAGTTCGACAATGTAGCGGCCGGGAACACGCTGCGCGCTGACCAGCGGCGCGAGGATGAACACCATGGCTGACAGACCGGTCAGCCGGACGAGCTTTTTCATGCAAACCTCCAGAAAGGCGCACACGGAACATCGGCACGCCCGCGGCGTACTCGGTTCTGTGTGTCGGGAAACTCCTCCACCTAATTTTTCAACGCGTCCCGTAATCATCCCGTTTGTAAAAATTTGTTAAGGGACGCCCGCCGGCTGCTGTTGCGTGGCGCAGTTTAACGTCCCCAACCCAAGCACTAAATCTCCACTGAACACAGGCACAATTTCGCGGTCCGGAAACACGCGCGCCAGCACTTCGAGCGCAATGCGGTCGGCTGGATCGTTGAACACGGGCGCCAGCACCAATCCGTTGGCGATATAGAAGTTCGCGTAGCTTGCGGGCAGTCTCTGGCCCGCGAAAATCACCGGGCGCGGCATGGGCAGTTTCACCACTTCGAGCGGCTTGCCGTCCTGATCGGACATCTTTCGCAGCAAACGGAAATTCTCTGCGAGTGCGGAATAATTCGCCTCCTCTTTGTCTGCTTCCGAGACGATCACCACCGTCCGGGGTCCAACGAATCGGGCCAGATCATCCACGTGTCCGTGGGTATCGTCGCCTGCAATTCCATTCCTGAGCCAGAGCACGTGGTTGACCCCAAGGTAGTCCGCGAACAGCCGCTCCAATTCCTCGCGGGACATCCCCGGATTGCGCGCCTGGACGGGGCTAAGCAGGCACTCTTCCGTGGTGAGCAGCGCGCCGCGGCCATTCACATCGATGCTGCCGCCCTCGAGCACGACATGACGTTTTCCCGCCATGGGCTTGAAATAGGGCAACTTCATCCGCACGCGCAGCCGCGCCGGGATGACGCTGTCGTGCTTGTGGTTCGCATATTTCGCCCAGCCATTGAAGCGCCAGTGAGTCATCGCAACCTGTCCGTCCTCGCGCCGCACGAAGATGGGGCAATAGTCCCTTGTCCAACTTCTATCGGTGGGCAGGTGGAAAAACTCCACTCGCTCCATACGGGCTCCGCATTTGTCGAGAACCCCGCGCGCAGATCGCTCGGCTCGTTCATCGCCGATCAGAATGCGCACCTTTTCGACACGCGAAAGATAGCGCACCATCTCCCCGTACACCCAAGGTATGGGCGCGAACTTGCCCGGCCAGTCCGAGCGCTCGTGAGGCCAGGCAATCCACGTCGCTTCATGCGGTTCCCACTCGGCCGGCATCCGGTAGCCGAGCGCCGCCGGAGTCTTCTCTGCCACTACTTGCTCCACCGCTGGAGCACCGGTCCGTAGGCATCAATGCGGCGGTCGCGGAAGAACGGCCAGTTGCGCCGTACCTCCTCGCAGCGCCGCGGATCGATCCCGGCAATCAGAATCTCTTCCTGATCCACGGAGGCCTCGGCAATCACCTGGCCGAAGGGGTCGGCGACAAAGGAGGAGCCCCAGAATTCGATGCCGGCGTCCGCTGGGCCCTTCTCGAAACCGACACGGTTCACCGCCGCCACGTAGACTCCATTTGCAATCGCGTGAGCGCGCTGGATGGTGCGCCAGGCATCACGCTGGGCTGCTCCGAACTCCGCCTTCTCATGCGGATGCCACCCGATGGCCGTCGGATAGAACAGCACGCTCGCCCCCAGCATCGCCGTCGCCCGCGCCCCCTCCGGATACCACTGGTCCCAGCAGACCTGGACGCCGATGCGGCCGTAACGGGTGTCGAAATTCAGAAACCCCAGATCGCCGGGAGTGAAGTAAAACTTTTCATAGTAGGAAGGGTCATCAGGGATGTGCATCTTCCGGTAGATGCCCTGTAATTCGCCATCCGCGCCGATCACGGCAGCCGTATTGTGGTAGAGTCCCGGGGCGCGCTTCTCGAACAGCGAGGCCACTACCACCACTCCCAATTGTTTTGCCAGCTTTCCCAACCGCGCCGTGGCCGGTCCCGGAACGGGTTCCGCAAGATCAAACAGCGCCGCGTCCTCGACGCGGCAGAAATACTGGGACCGGAACAGTTCCTGAAGGCAGATGACTTGCGCGGACCGCGAGGCTGCCTCCCGGACTCGTTCTTCCGCTTTTTCCAGGTTTTCTTCCGGGTTGGCGGAGCAGGACATCTGCACCAAACCAACCCGAAACTTCTGTTCCTCGGTGGACGGCATAAACTCCCATTTTAGCCGTCTCTTATCCGGGGCCGAGCTTCTCCAATTGCAGGGAAATGGTGCCCACGGGGAACCCGAGGCGGACACGCACCTGCACCAGCAGTTTGCGGTCGTCGTCCGAGAGCCAGAGAAAGAGCCTGCCCTTGCGCTTGTAGAGCACATCGTTGAAGAGATTCGCTTCGTAGCGCACGGTGTCGAAGGCCCCCGCCGGAGTGGTGATCTTCTCTTTCTCCTGCGCCTCGATCCTGGCGGAAACAACGCGCTTGCCGTCGGTGACGGGCAGTTGCACCGATTGGCCAACCGGCAGTTTCATGGCGCGCAAACGATTCAGGGCCGCCACGACGTCATGCACGCAATCGGGTATGTCGAGTTCCTTTTGCAGGGCGATGGAGTTCTTCACCAGGTCGCGCTCGAGGTAGCTGAGTTTCTTCGTGTTCCGGTGATAGATGACGGAGGTTTCGCGCCTCCGGCTCCCCTCCTCGGCCTTCATGTAGGTGGCATCCGCACAGAACCCGGAATCGTAGAAGGTGCGGTAAGCGTCGTTCACGCGGTAGAGTTTCGATACCAGGCCAACCGATTCCAGATGCAAGTCCGATTGCCAGGATCCTCCCGGCTGAGGAGTGCGCGTAAGCGTTGCCGTGCCGGCGCGGACCAGGCGCCATTCCACGCTCAGTTGGAGGGACTCGACGGGCTTCGCCTGCCCGTACATCTCAGGCTGGGGATGCGAAGGCGCCTGACCTTGCGCAGGCCCCAACAGAGCGGCGCAGGCCAGCCACAGGATCCAGCGATGGTTGCCGGGGCGTGTCATGAACTCATTGAGTTTGGCAGACCAGACGCGGCATTGGCAACCTTGTCTCTCCTTCTCCAGAAGCCCCAGTCCACCGAAATCCGCGCCTACGGTTAGGGTAGACGCGCCGCACTCCGCTCGCGTTTCGCCGCCTGCCAATAGCCATTCACCGGAGCGTGCTAGTTTAATAAGGAGCAAAGGAAACCCCACACTCCATGCGCCGCATCGCCTGGCTCACCGATCCTCACCTGAGCTATGTTCCGCCTCAAACCTCATCGGAATTTCTCGAGTCGCTGAACGACCTCCCCGTCGATGCCATCTTTCTCGGAGGAGACATCAGCGAGGCCTCGCGCCTGCTGCTGGATCTATCCGAGCTTTCCGCCCGTGTTCACAAACCGGTTTACTTCGTCCTAGGCAGCCACGACTACTATCGCAGTTCCATCGCCTCGGTCCGTTTTCAAACGGCGCAACTGTGCGCGCGGATGCCGAACCTCACATGGCTCAACCAGGCGGGAGTAGTGGAACTGACGCCGCAAACCGCGCTGGTGGGCCATGACGGCTGGGGGGATGGGCTTCTGGGATCCATCGAGGAAGCGGTCCCGATGAACGATGAGTTGCAGATCGAAGAGTTGACCTCGTTTGACCGGCACACGCTCTTTGCCAAACTCAATGAGCTTGGCAGGGAGGCAGCGAGCCATCTGCACCGGACCCTTTCCACCGCCGTCGAGAACTATCCGAACATCTGTCTGCTCACACACGTGCCGCCGTTCCGCGAGGCGTGCTGGTTCGAGGGTGCGATTGCCTCGGACGGCATACTGGCGCGCGCCGTCTGCGCCGCCGCCGGCACGGCGATCCAGCAGGTGATGAAAGACCATCCGGAACGCCAACTCACCGTGCTTTGCGGCCACACGCATAGCCCGGGCTTCGCCCAGGTTCTACCGAACATACAGGTATGGACGGGAGCGGCGCAGTATGGCCAGCCCCGCGTACAGCGGCTGTTCTGGGTGCCCTGACATTTGCCATGTATTTTGTTTTATTGCTATTGACGGCCGCGGCTGTGCTTCCCGCACAGCCGGCCAAAGCTCCCGGGGGTTTCGAGGAGCGCATCGCGAACGCGATCGCGCAGGCTCCAGGCACGGTCAGCCTGTTTGCGAAGAACCTCGACACGGGGCAGAGTTATGGAGTGCGCGCGGACGACAAAGTGCGCACTGCCAGTACCATCAAACTCCCCATCATGGTTGCCGTGTTTGGGGAGGTGCAGGCGGGCCGGGTCCACTGGACGGACGAAACCACTCTGCGCGAGCAGGACAAGATCTCCGGCTCCGGAATCCTGCGCGAGTTCTCCCCAGGCGACAAAATACCGCTCATCGATTTAGTCCACCTGATGATCGTTGTCAGCGACAACACAGCCACCAACCTGGTGTTGGACCACGTCTCCGCGGACACCGTGAACCGCTACATGGATCAATACGGCCTGCCGAACACGCGCTGCCTGCGAAAGATTCTCGGGGATCGCAATCAACTCAAGCCGGCCGCGAGCGGCTTCAGCCAGGCAGGCGGACTCGAGCGAAACAAGCGCTACGGAATTGGCGTCTCCACGCCGCGGGAGATGGTTATGCTGCTTGAAAAGATCGAGCGAGGCCAGGCAGTCAGCCCTGCCGCTTCGAAGGAGATGATCGCGATTCTCAAACGGCAGCATTACACCGAGGGTATTGGACGCCGCCTTGGCGATATGCCGGTCGCCTCCAAATCCGGCGCCCTGGATGCGCTGCGAAGCGACGTGGGTATAGTCTACTCGAAGCACGGCCGTATCGCGATGGCCATCACTGTCGATGGCATGAAGAAGGTGGATTGGTCCCCCGACAACCCGGGGCATCTCACCATATCCGAGATTGCCGGCATCCTGCTCGAGGGGCTCGCCACGCCGTAGAAATTCATCACTTCGGCGGAACCATTCCGCGAACGTCTCGTATATACGGCTATGCGCGACCTCCAGTACGCCTTGCGGATGCTTCTGCGCAGCCCGGGTTTCACCGCCGCCGCCGTTCTCTGCCTCGCTCTCGGCATCGGGGCCACCACCGCCATCTTCAGCATCGTCAACGCCGTGGTTCTGCGCCCCCTGCCCTATCGCGATCCGCAGCGCCTGGTCCGCCTGTATACGGAATTCCCCACCTTTCCCAATGGCGGCCTGAGGCGGTTCTGGACTTCGCCTCCGGAATTCCTGGAGTTGCGGCGCGACCTGAAATCGTGGTCCTCTCTGGATGCCTGGACCACCAGCGGAATCAATCTCGGCGGAGGCCAGGAACCTGTGCGTCTCCAGGGGGCCTACGTTTCCGGAGGCCTGCTTCGGGAACTCGGCGTTTCGCCCGTGAAAGGCCGGTTGCTGACGCCTCAGGACGACACACCGCAAGCCCCGCTCACCGCAGTCATTTCCTTCGGGGTCTGGCAGCGTGTCTTCGGAGGCGATCCCGGCATCATGAACCGGGAAGTGAAACTGAACGGCGCGCCTTGCAATATCGTGGGTGTCATGCCGGAGGGCTTTCAGTTTCCGCCCGGCGAGGTGGATGCCGCGGAAGTCTGGGCGCCTCTTCAGATCAACCCTGCGAGTCCGGGCGGGCGAGGCTCACATTTCCTCTACCTGCTGGGGCGGGTCCGCGACGGCGTCAGTGTCGAACGCGCGCGGCAGGAACTCTCACAGTACGTGAACGCGGAAGGCGCCAAGGCTTCGCCCAACACGCACACGTTCCATCCGAAATTCCACCCGCTTGTCAGCTATCCGCTCCACGATGAAGTAGTGGGTAACGTGCGGCCGGCCATGCTGACGATGCTCGCCGCGGTAGTCTTTGTTCTGCTCATCTCCTGCGGCAACGTCGCCAATCTGCTGCTGGCGCGGGCAGAAGGGCGCCAGCGGGAGATCAGCATCCGCACCGCGATGGGCGCGGACTTTGGCATGCTGTTGCGGCAGTTCCTCACGGAAGGCGTGCTGTTATCGCTGTTCGGGGCGGCGCTTGGTCTGCTTCTGGCAACCGGCGGACTGCGGCTGATCGTGCGCCTGAATGCGGGCAGCATTCCGCGAGCGGCGGAAATCGGCGTGGATTGGCGTGTGCTCCTGTTTACGCTGGGCGTTTCGGTGGCGACGGGCATCTCTTTCGGTCTGGCGCCGTTGCTGCATCGCTTTGGGAAGACCGTCGCCGAATCCCTGAAAGCCGCCGGCGGCCGCACCACGGCGTCCGTTGAGGCCAATCGATTCCGCCATGCCATGGCCGCCGGAGAGCTTGCGCTGGCCCTGGTATTGTTGATCGGCGCCGGGCTCATGATGCGGGCATTCTGGAAACTGCAGGCCGTCGACATCGGGATGCGGCCGGATCATGTACTCACCATGGCAATCGCCCTGCCGCAGACTGTATACAAGGAGAACGAACGCGTCGTACAGTTCTGGGACCAGGCGCTGCAGCGTGTCAACGCTCTCCCGGGCGTCACCGCGGCCACCATGCTGAGCGGCACACCGCCCATACGGCCGCTGAACGCCAACGACACCCAGATCGAGGGCTTCGTCCAACAGGAAGGCGGTCCGCGCCAGAACATCGATTTCTACCAGGTTACAGGCGGCCGTTTTCTCGAAGCCACCGGAGCGCGGCTCATCGAAGGCCGCGTCTTTGACCAGAGGGACGGCGCCGCCGCCCCGCCCGTGGTTGTGGTGAACCAGACCATGGCCCGCACATACTGGTCCGGGCAGAGCCCGATCGGGAAGCGCATCCGGCCGGGTTTTCGCGGTCCCTGGCTGACCGTCATCGGCGTCGTAGGGGATGTGAAAAATGCAGGCATCGATAAGCCCACGGGCAGCGAACTTTTCTTTGACTACCGCCAGACGCAGGGCTTCGGGATTCGCAGCGCGCTGCTGTGCGTCCGCACGCGCGGGGAACCGCTGGACCTTTACCGCCTCGTGCGGGGCGAAGTGGCCGCTGTTGACCCGAACCTGCCTGTCGCCAAGGTACGCACGTTCGAGGACATTGTGGAGGCGGCCAACGCGCGGCCGCGCTTCCTCACGTTTCTACTGTCGCTATTTTCGGGGGTAGCGCTGCTGCTGGCCGCACTTGGCATCTATGGCGTCATGTCGTATCTTGTGGCGCTTCGCACGAACGAATTCGGAATCCGCATGGCTATCGGCGCCCAACGGACAGATGTGCTGAAGCTGGTGCTCCGGCAGGGATTGGTTCTCGGGACCATCGGCATTGCCGCCGGAGCCATGGGCGCACTTGGCCTGACAGGCTTCCTGCGCGGGCTTCTCTATGGCGTGGACACCTTTGATCCGCTCACGTTTGCGGCGATGGCCGGAGCATTGGCCGCCACGGTGCTGCTGGCCTGTATCCTGCCGGCGCGCCGCGCCGCGAGAGTGGACCCAATGACGGCGCTGCGGTACGAATAAGGCCGGATGGCCGCTCCGTAGAACGGCCTAAGCGAAACTCGCTTGCCGGATTAGGGAATACTCGTCTGGAATTCGCTCCGCCGCTCCTCCATACTGACTCCACGAAGGGTCATGGACGCTCCCGCTTACCTTGACGCGCTATTCCCGGCAGCGGAACTGTCGGATGAGCGCGCCTCGATGGTGAAGAAGGGCTATCTTTGGTTCATCGCGTCCATGGGCTTTTCCTCGGTGGGCGGTTATTTCGGCGCCTCCACAGAGTGGTGGGTCCGCTTGTTTTCCGGCTCCGCGGGATGGGTGCTCGCCGTAGCGCTGTTACTGGTCATTCCGCGGATCGGTGAAGCCTGCCGCGACCACCCGGTGAAGGGCGCGTTCGCCCTGGCGTTCAATGGCCTGCTCTATGGGTTTCTCATGGCTCCCATAGCAGGGAAGGTATCGCGACATCTCCCGGAACTGATCCCGCACGCAACCGCGGTGACATTGCTGGTGTTCGTTTCGGTGACCGCCTTTGTGTTTGTCAGCGGCAAGCGGTTCGCCGTCTCGAGCGGGCTCGCCTATGGCCTGGGGATCAGCATCCCTGGGGCGTTGCTGATGAACCTGGTATTGGGCTTCGGTTGGGTCACGTTCGCCCTGGCGCTGCTTACAGGGACATTTGGGGTGGTCCTGCTGGTCACCGTGACTTCGGATCTGCTGCATGACCCGCGGATCGACAATCCGATCCACGCGGCGCTGGCGCTTTTCGCGGCTACGTTCAATATTGCCGTGTCGATCGTGCAACTGGCGCACCGCGTTTCAAGCCGCGCCCGCGCAGCCGCCTAGCCCAGCCCCTTACGAAACCGCGCGGCGATTTCGCCGGCATCGGCCCGATTCCAGGTTTCGTTCACCTGGAGCGAAAACCACTCGTTTGCGGGATCGCGCACGGTGATGCCGGCCAGGAGAAGGCGCTGCTGGTAGACGAGCGCGTTGACTCCGCGCACCCGCATCCGAAAAATGTTGGTGCCGTTCGCGATGCGCTCCACTTCGAAGTTCTGGTCTTTGGCGAGGGAGGCGATGACCGCTTCCGATGTTTCGACGGCTTTCCGGTAACGGGCCGAGAAGCCATCGAAGTGATGCAGGGCTACGGCGGCAAAGGGCCACACTTCATTCAAACCGCCGCCGAACATGCGGCGAATATGATAGGTGTTTTCGAGAAGAGCTTTCGGCCCGGCAAGCACAGCGCCACTGGCGGCATTGAAGTACTTATACATCGAGACGTAGACCGTATCGAACAGAGCCGCGTAGTCCTTCATGGGGATTCCTGTGTAGGCGGATTCAAGAAAGATGCGGGCTCCGTCCAGATGCGTTCCCACATGGTGTTCCCGTGCCCAAGCAGTAATCTTCTTCATTTCGGAAAAATCGAAATGCTCCCCCTGGCGGCGCCGCACCGGCGATTCGATCTGCAAAGCTCCGACGGGCACAGCGACACGGCTTCCGGCGGCGCGTGACGCAGCCTGTTCCACTTCCTCGAGAGTGTACGTTGCCCTGCCGGGGGCAAGCGGAATCATGGCGAGGCCGCTCAGCGTCTGGGCACAATCGCCGCAATCGTTGTATAGATGGGACTCGGCCTGCATCAACACGCGGCGCTTGTCCCCCGCAAGCAGACGGACAGCCAGGTGGTTGGCCAGCGTACCGGTGGGCATCCAGACGGCGTACTCCTTGCCCAGTTCGGCGGCTACCCTCCGCTCGAGTTCGCGGACGACGCCTTCGCGCGAATAGCTGTCTTTGAGGAGTTTGCCGTCCGAAGCCAATTGCGCGAGGAGGCCCGCGTAATCGCCGGCGGTGTGGGGAATGCCGTCTCCGGCGGCAATCACCTGACGGTCTTCCGAGGCTCGAGCGGGCGGCGCGGCGGCTGCCAGCCCCGCGGTGACGGCAACAAAATTTCTCCGCTTCATCGCGGTCCAAATGGTACCATGTTTTGTCTATGCGAATTGCAGTTGCCGGGCTTGGATTCATGGGGATGGTTCACTTGAAAGCCATCCGGAACATCCCTCACGCCACACTCGCCGCGGTGGTGAGCGAAGATCCGGTGAAGCTGTCGGGAGACCTGTCCGCGATTGCGGGAAACCTGGGCGGGCCTGGAGAGAAAATGGACTTCTCGAGCGTGGCGCAATACACGCGGATCGAGGACTGTCTGAATGACAGGAACGTGGACGCCGTGGACTTATGCCTGCCGACACATCTTCACGAATCGGTGACGACGGCGGCATTGCGGGCCGGCAAGCACGTACTGGTGGAAAAGCCGATGGCGCTCGATGGCGAGCAGTGCGCTCGCATGATTGAAGAGGCGGAGAAAGCGGGAAAGATCCTGATGGTGGCCCAGGTGCTGCGATTCTTTCCTGCCTACCTTGCCTTACGGGATGCTCTGCCTGCGCTTGGTAGTGTGCGCAGTGCTCTATTCCGGCGCCGGTGTGCCGGACCGGCCTGGGCGAAGTGGCTTGCTTCGAAGGAGAAATCCGGCGGAGGCGTGTTCGACCTGGTGATCCATGACACGGACCAGTGCATTCAGCATTTCGGGCTGCCGGAGTTTGTCTCGGCCACAGGGTATGAGGATCTGGCCGGCGGCATCGATGTGATGGAGTCGCAGCTTTACTACGCCAATGGCATGGCAGCGACGGTAACCGGCGGCTGGCATCACCCGAAGTCGTATCCCTTCTCGATGGAATACACCGTGGTCTGCGACGGCGGCACGGTGGAGTATTCGAGCGCCGGGCGGCCGCCGGCGCTGTACCGGGCAAACGGCGAACACGAAGAGTTGCGAACAGAGGAAAAGGACGGCTACCAGGCGGAGATCGAATATTTCCTCGATTGCGCGGCGCAGAACCGGCAACCGGCGATTTGCAGCCCGAGGGATTCAGCCGCCGCCGTCCGGCTCACCAAACTGCTTTCCGAGGCGAGGGCAAGAAACGGAGAAAAGATCAAGTGTCAGCTCTAAGAGATCTCGAAATCGGCGCCATGATGTGGATGGTGCGCGACACGGTGGCGCGCATCAAGTCTTTAGGCGTGCACTGCGGACAACTCGGCGTGGCAGGCGATGTGACGCTGGATGGAGCGACGGCGCAGGCGTGGAAGGACGAACTCGCGAAGCAGGACTTCACGCTCGTCACCTGCTTTGCCGGGTACAACGGCGAGAGTTACGCGGATATACCGACGGTGCAGCGTACGGTAGGGTTCATTCCTCCGGAAACGCGCGCTGAGCGGGAAGCGCGGACGCTCGAATTAAGCGATTTCGCCGCCGCGCTCGGAGTGAAGAGCATCGCCTGTCATATCGGTTTTGTGCCGGCGGACGAAACACACCCCGACTATGTCGCGGTGAAGGCGATGGTGCGGCGCGTGTGTGACCATGCCGCCAAGAACGGCCAAACCTTCGCGCTCGAGACAGGGCAGGAGCCGGCAGAAACGCTGCTGCACTTCTTCAAGGATGCCGGCCGTCCCAATCTCGGCATCAACTTCGACCCGGCCAACATGATTCTGTATGGAACGGGCGATCCCGTCGAAGCCCTGGGAGTGCTGGCCAAACATGTGATCAGCGTGCACGCCAAAGATGGCGACTGGCCCCCGAAGGATGTGCCTGGCGCGCTGGGGACGGAGCGTCCGCTCGGGCAGGGCGCTGTCGGCATGGAGCGCTTTGTCGCCAAACTCAAAGAGATCGGCTACAAAGGCCCCATGAACATCGAGCGCGAAATTGAGGACATGGAACAGCGCTACGCCGACATGGCGATGGGCGTGAAGTTACTCGAGAAATTACGCGCCTGAGG
This sequence comes from Bryobacterales bacterium, assembly GCA_020847975.1. Lineage (GTDB taxonomy): Bacteria > Acidobacteriota > Terriglobia > Bryobacterales > Bryobacteraceae > CADEFT01. The sequence goes on from JADLBD010000012.1 coordinate 129,103, forward strand.
CAGCCGCGGCGCTCGCCTCCGCGGGTTTACGCGGCGGCGCGGGGCGGATAATGTCAATGCTTCCCTTGAAATAAGCTCCGTCGTCAATGATGATTCCGGCAGTCTTGATGTCACCCACGAGGCTGCCTTTGTCCTTGATGGCAATCTTCTCCGATACCTCGACGTTTCCCTTCACGGAGCCCAGAATCAACACGTCACGGGCCTTGATGTTGGCTTTTATCTTGCCGTTCGGACCAACGGTCAACGCCTGCTCCAGCACAAGCGCGCCGTCGATTTCGCCATCGACATACAGTTCCTCCGCGCTGTGAATCTCGCCTTTGATCTGCATGGATGAGCCAATGACAGCCGCCTTGCGAGACGGACCCATGTGCACCACCGAACTGGGTGGTCCCACGGGCGCGGTTGAGGGACTATCGTCGCCGCGTTTATTCCACAAGGGGTTCTCCTTTCGTCCTGTGTTCATTTTCCGCAGATGAGCACATCAAGGGCCAACGCGGCCAGAGCGCGAGAGTGAGGGACAAAGTGACAATCCAGCTTACTGACAGGCGCGAGTCAGAAGGTAGATTCACGCCGTAGTGTAATGGGAACAACTTACGACAACGCGCGCGGTGTAAGTATTACCGCGCTTGCCCGGTAAGAATTTCCGCCGCGCACTATACTGTTGTTGAAACCCAACGCCCGCCATACGGCATGTGGTTTGCTTAGATGAAAGGAATGACGGATTTGTGGACCCGGCTGGAGGGCGCGCCTCTTACCGCGGGCTTTGAACTAAGACGTTTGCTGGGTGATGACGGAAAACGTGTTTACTATCTCACGAATCGGAATGGCCCCGGGGGCGAAACGGCTGTCATCGCCGCCGTGCCGCAGCATTCCGAACAGGCGGAAGAGCAGTTGCGGCGATGGAAGCTCGCTTCGCCGCTGTCCCATCCGAATCTCATCCGCGTGTTTGAAGCCGGATGGAGCGAAGCCGATGGAGTGCCACTCGCTTATGCGCGCATGGAGTGCCCGGATGACGATCTTGCCACGCTGCTCCGCGAGAGATGCCTCACACTGGTGGAAGCCGATGAAGTGCTGCGCGCGGCGGTTGTAGCGCTCTCTTACCTGCACGAACAGTATCTCGTGCACGGCGCCGTGGAGCCGGGTAACATCCTGGCCGTGGGAGAAACGATCAAGTTATCGATCCATGATGTGTCATCCCCTCATGGAGACAGGACGCTCCAGCAGGACATACGAGATCTGGGCTTCACTCTGTACCAACTGCTGACGCAGCACAACGACAGACAGCTTTCCGACCTGCACTCGATGGCCGAGCCTTTTGCGAGTATCATCGACGGCTCCGTGCGGAAGGGATGGTCCCTGGCCCGAATCGCAGCGGTGCTCGAGCACCCGGAACTGCGGGAGGAGGAAGCGCCGGAAACGCCGGAGGATGGGAGCGTCCCGTTGTTGCGGAGGGAGGAGTTCCGCCGGTGGGGACTGATTGTTGTTCTGGCCGGCATGGCGCTGCTTCTCGTCATTCTGGTTTCCCGCCATTCGAGCGCGCCATCGAAGGCGGCCCAACCGCCGCCGCCCGTCACCGCCCAGGCGGCTCCCGTGGTGGAGGCGCGCACCTGGGGGGTGGTAGCCAATACCTACGGACATCGCAAGGATGCCGAGCGCCGCGCGCGAGCCATCGAGCGGCGGTGGCCGCAATTTCATGCGCAGGTTTTTCCGCAATCGGGCAATGCGCGAACGTACATGGTGATCCTGGGCGATCGCCTGACGAAGCAGGAGGCGCTGCGGCTGGAGAAGGATGCTCGCACGGCGGGGATCGGCAGATCCGTTACCGCCCGCGAGGCAACGCCCTGACTACCTTCTCGTCCCTGGAATATCCACTTTCGTCTGGTACAGTCCCTTCCCTGCTGTCACGTACAGGGTTTTCATGTCTGGTCCGCCGAAGGCGCAGTTCGTGATGGTGTCTTCCGGGAGGGCGATAAAGCGGATCAGCTTGCCATCGGGAGCGAAGACGTGAACGCCGCAGCGGGTCTTTAGTGTTTCACTGGAGCCCCTGCGCTGATGCAATCCGGCGGCTGCGTAGAGATTGCCCTGGATGTCGGTACACATACCGTCCGCGCTGCGTCCGGGATAGAAATCGTGGAACACGCGCATGTTGGTGACGGTCCCATCCGGCTGTAGATCATAGGCCCGAAGCATGCGCGCGCCGCCTTCGGCCGGATTCGCCTCCACCAGGTACAGCGTCTTGTCATCCGGCGAGATCTGAATTCCGTTCGGCCTTTGGATCTCGGGTTTGTACAGGATACGCGACAGCTTCCCGTCCGTGTCGATTCGGTAGACTGCGCCCCCGGGAAGATCAGTGAAGTAGAGACGGCCCTTGGCGTCCATGGTGATATCGTTCGGACTGACGAAGGGCTGGCCGTTGTAGTTGCCGGCGAGCACTTCGATCTTGCCGGTCTTCATATCCGTGCGCGTGACGCGGGGCTTCGAGTCTTGGGAGAGTGCGCCCTTGGAGGGCGCTCCTTCGCAGGCGAGCAGGCGGAACTGGTCATCGAAGAGGAGGCCGTTGGCGTTGTTGCTGTGCTCGCGGAAGACGGTGAGTGTGCCGTCCGGAGCCATTCTCATGATGCGCTGGTTGATGGTTTCGGTGAAAAACACGTTTCCACCGGCATCGACGGTTGGCCCCTCCGTGAAGGCGGTGATGGCGGCGGCGGTAGCCTCCACCTCAGGCGGCTCGGACACCGCGGCCGGAGGCTGCCGGCGGGCGCACGCGCCGAGCAGGAGGAAGACAGCGATCGAGGCTCGTTTCATCCTGCCCATGCTACTGCACACGGTGAGGTTGGGCAATAATTCCTGTATGGCTTTTTTCTTTCTTCTTCTCTTTGCCGCTCCGTACCTGCGCGCCCAACCGGCGGTGGACATGGAGTTCTACCACAAGCTGGAAGACGGCAAGCAGGCCGCGGAGATGATGCCGCGCTTTCTGCGGGCGCGCGCACAGGTCTATTTTGACGAGCGCGCGAAGCGAGTGGCGGCAACCACGGATTGGGCGGCCTACAAGCAGAAGTTCCGCCAAGGCTTCGTGGCCGCGCTCGGCGGGTTTCCGGAGCGCACGCCACTCGATCCGAGCGTCACCGGCGTGATTGAGCGCGACGGATATCGCATCGAGAAGGTGGTGTTTGAAAGCCAGCCGAAATTTTTCGTCACCGCGAATCTGTATGTTCCCACCACCGGCAAAGGGCCGTACCCGGCAATGCTCTTCCCGCTGGGCCATGAGGCGGGCAGCAAATCGCACTTTGCCTGGCAAATCGTCATCTCGAACCTGGCGAAGCGCGGCTTTGTTCTGCTGGCCTGGGACCCCATCGGACAGGGAGAGCGTGTACAGCTTTGGGATGAAGACTTACAGGCATCGAAAGTGGGGGCCTCGACGACGGAGCACACCATCCAGGGGATACAGAGTCTGCTCGTGGGCGATGCTCTGGCACGGTATACGATCTGGGACGGCATGCGAGCGCTCGACTATTTGCTGTCACGGCCGGAGGTGGATAAGACCCGCGTCGGGATCACCGGGAATTCGGGCGGCGGCACACACACTTCGTACATCGGCTCCCTCGATGACCGCATTCACGTCGCGGCGCCTTCGTGCTACCTGACGAACTGGCGCAAGCTGCTCGAGACCATCGGACCGCAGGATGCCGAACAATGCCTGCCGGGCTGGATCGCCAAAGGATACGATCATCCGGATTTCATCTACGGGTTCGCGCCGAAGCCGTTCATCATGCTGACCGGGATTCGCGACTTCTTCTCGATTGGAGGCGCGAGAGAGACCTACGCCGAGGCGGCAAAAGTATACGATTCGCTCGGAGCGGCGGACAAGTTCGCCAAGGTGGAGGTGGACGACGGGCACGGCTACAACAAAGAACGGCGCGAAGCCGCCTACCGGTGGTTCACGAAGTGGCTCAAGGGGAGCGAGGACACGACACCGGAGTACGAGATCCCGCTGCTTTCCGAGACAGAACTGAACTGCACTCCCACCGGGCAGGTAGCAACATCGCTGCGCGGGCAGACGCTGCACGGCTTGATTCAAGCGCGCTGGAAGGAGCTGCGGAAGCCGGGAACGCTGGAGGATGTACGGCGTCTCACGGGCTTCACGGCGCGGACTTCCGCGCCGCCCATTCGCTACTACGGATCGCACACAGCGGCGGATGGCATCCGCGTGACGAAACTCGTCTATGAAACAGAACCGGGCGTGATCATCCCGGCGGTGCTCTTCGAGGGACAGGGGAGCGGCAAGCAACCGGCGGTGATTGTGGCGCACGGCAGAGGGAAGGCGGCATCGAGAGAACTGGCGATGCGGCGGGCAGCCGCGGGCGAAGTGGTGCTGGCGATTGACCTGCGCGGCATGGGGGAGACGGCATCGAGCCGCGCGAAGAGTTCGGATTGGACGCGCTACTTCGGCGATTACGATTCGGCCATGACGGCCATCCTGCTGAACCGTCCCCTGGTGGGGATGCGCGCCGAAGACATCAGCGCGGCGGTGAGCCTTCTGGCGGCGCGTGAAAACGTGGATGGGTCACGGATTTCGGTGAATGGGATCGGCGGAGGAGCGGCGCCTGCTCTGTATGCCGCCGCGCTCGATAGCCGGATTCACTCCGCGACGCTCGAGGGGATGCTGGCATCTTATGAAACCGTCGTTCGCCACCGAATTCATCGCGGAGTATTCGAACAGATTGTTCCAGGGGCTCTGCGGTCCTACGACTTGCCGGACCTCATCCACTGGTGCGCGCCGCGGACGGTGAAGGTGACGAGCACTGTGGACGCGTTGGGGATGTGAAGTATAATGCCCGTCGAAGAGGAGATTTGATGAAACATCTATTCATGATATTGTTTGCAGCCTCGGTGATGCCGCTGCTGGCGGCGGACCCCGCCGGGCTGTTCGTCTGGCCGAAAGGCGTGCCGCCGGACAAGGCGGGCGCCAAGTTTTCCAACCACAGCCTCGCGCTCTCTCATCGGGACAAGGACGGCATTCCGGAGGTCCATGAAAAGGTGACGGATATTTTTGTCATCGAGAGCGGAGAAGCGCAACTGCTGTTGGGCGGCCAGGTGGTGGGAGGCAAGACCACGGAGCCAGGGGAGATCCGGGGCGGGAACATCAGGAACGGCATGCGGAAGAATGTTTCGACCGGTGATGTGGTTCACATCCCGCCCAATACGCCCCACCAGTTTTTCGTCCCCAAGGGCAAGCAGGTGACGTATTTCGTGGTGAAAGTGTCCAACCCGTAGCCTACGGATTCGGCGGCTTGAGGAACTCCGCGGGGGTGAGGGCGCGGCGCGTGAAGCGCGAGAGGCGGACCGCCCCCATAAAATAATCCACCTTGTTGATGCGCACGCCGACGGACGTGTGTCCGGTGCCCTGGGGCGTGAGGTGAACTTCACCCGCGCCCTCCCGCACTCCGTTCACATAGTTGCGAAACTCGCGGCCGTCATAGACGGCGGCCACGTGGTACCACTGTTTCAGCGGGTGCAGAGCCTTGCGGTCAATCAGCGTCTTCCCTGCCCCTCCGGATGTGACGTAGCTATCCAGACACCACTGGCTGTTGATAATCCGCACTTCGAACAGCATCCGCTTGCCGGTGTCCGCTCCGGTTTGCGGATCCTGCTCAGCGAGATGGAACCACCGCTGCTCGGGACGCCCGCCGTCCGGGCGGAAAATGGCCTCCCAGGTGAACTCGGCAGCCCCGGCAAGCGGGTGAGCATCGATGAACAGGGCATCATCCACTCCGTTGAACTGGACGGCCTTGCCGGCGGGCGTTTCGATGATGCGCGGATGGCCGAGAACGGTGACGTGATGGCCGCCGATACGGTCCAGGCGGTCGAAAGTCCAGGTAACGGATTGGGGCTCGGCGGCGGGGACGGCGAGCACAGCGGCGAGCGCAAGCGTGCCCGCCAGGCAGTGGTGAAGTCTCATTCCGCCGGGATAATATCACAGCGGCGACTAGCCGAGAGAATTACCCGGGCCTACCCGGGCCCCCCGCGGGCACTCCATCCACGGAGTGCGCTGCGACACCACCATCAAGGAGTTGCTCTTCTCCTGCCGTGTCCGTCAACCTCCAGCAGATGGATACCACGGAACTGCTGGAAAGCATGAATCAGCGGATCTGGAGACCCTCGAACGGTGGAGTCTCCGGTGGAAGGACGTCCGAACCGTGGCGGAGACCTTCGATTAGCCCGGCAACGCGCACTCTGTCTGTTCACCGGCCTCTCTCAGTCGGCGCGGTAGACGGCGCCTTCGGGTGAATCATAGCGGTTCTGCTTCCAGGGTTCGAGCGAAGCCGACTCGAAACGGGCGGCGCGGCGGCGCAACTGCTCCATGCCGGCGGCATGCATCGGTTTGGCGTTACGGGCGAGGGCGGCGTTCTTGTCCACGAACGCAACCTGGTCCATTCCGAGAATAGCGGTGGAGATGGGCAGGCTCCATACGTAGCGCAGGCACTCCTCCACGGTGGCGATCTTGCGCTGCAGGATCTGCCCGGCGCTGAGCGTTTTCATGGCAATAACGCCCAGACCCTTCTGCTTTGCCAGGGGCAGCGTCTCACGCTCGAAACTCTTCTGGTGATTGCCGCCGTCAACCGCGCTCAACGGCATGAGAACGGTGGAGAACTCGTAGTGGTCGAGCATCTTGTTGAGGATTTTCGGATCTGTGTGTCCGGTAAAACCGACGAAGCGGATCTTCCCGGCCTGGCGCGCCTTCTCGATCATTTCCATGACGCCGTGGGGCCCGAAGATGAACTGGATGTCCACATCGTTGATGACGTTGTGCACCTGGTAGAGGTCAATGTGATCGGTGCGGAAATTCGAGAGCGACTGGTCGAGGTCCAATTGCGCCTGCACCGCCGTGCGGTGGCGTGTCTTGGTGGCCAGCACAATTTTGTCGCGCACGCCGTGAAGCGCCGCACCGTAGCGGGACTGGCTGAGACCGTAGGCTCCGGCGGCGGCGGCATCGAAGTAGTTGATGCCGAGGTCATAGCAGCGGTGGATGACGTCGGCGGCCTGCTTGCCGTCGTCGAGCATGCCGATGCGGGCGCCGCCGAGGCCGAGGACAGAGACATCGAGGCCTGTCTTGCCGAGAGGGCGCCGGGGGATGGCGGTTGCGGCTGCAGCGGCATTGGCAAGGCCGAGAGCGGCAAGCGAATGAACGGCTTGACGGCGAGTAGGGTTCATGGACGGAAGATTTTCACGGGGACGGGGAAAGCGGTAGCAGGCGAGTCAGAGTGGCCGGTAGGAAAGGATTCTACAAGGGCAGCTTCTGTGATGGCGGATTCGCCGGCACCGCCGAGACTCGAATCCAAACCATTCTCTGTAAGACGATTATGCTCTGCTGGGAACAATCAATCGATCGACAATCTCTTCCAACTGGCGAGCCTGCTGCGCCAGGTGTTCACTGATTCCACTTCCGTTGGGTCCGGGGATCGTCGACAGCTTCAGCAAGCTGAGTTGAAATCCTAGATGGTTGGTGAGATCCAGTTGTGACTGCGTCATACATCTGTTCTCATCGGCAACTGAGGGTAAAACTATAGAGAACTCGGAAAACTTCTGCGCATCCACCACCTCCGCCAGGGAATCCGGCGGAGGAGACCGGGCGCTGTCTCGGGAAAGAGCTTGGTTGGGCGGGACGTGTGGGCAGGATACATCGGTGGGAGCGAACAGGTGAGAGTACTACAACGTGTGAAGCTCAACAGGAGGAGCAACCCTACGCCCTCAATTGAGCCAGCGCCCTGTCTTCCTACGCGCTTCTATTAAGCAGGCCGCATGCCAACATTCAGCCACGCAAAATCAACAACTTACGCGATACCTCCACTGTCTCCGCGTGCCGGAGCAGAACACGAGTCCGGTTTCGGAACATGTTGCGGAACGGATCAGCGGAGCGCGAAGGTGAATAGCGAATTGCCTGCCGCAATGGTCACCATTTGCCGTCCTTCCACCATGTAGGTCACGGGTCCCGCGGCGATCACGCCACCGGTGTTGCCGTGCCACAGTTCCTTGCCCGTTCTCGCATCCAAAGCGAAAAACTGCCCTTCGTTGTTTCCACCAAAGACAACGTTGCCGGCGGTGGAGAGGATCCCGGACTGGGGCGTGGTGAGCAGGGGAAACTCCCATTTCGTCTCTCCGGTAAGTGGATCAAGCGCCTTGACCAGGCCCCTGCCCGGTTCGTTGGGAACACCGGCGGGCACGCTGCCGAGGAAGCGGTTGCCTGCCACGTAAGGCGCATCGCCGGTATAGTAGAGGCTGGCGTAATCCCATACGGAGAAATAGAACAATCCGGTGAGCGGACTATAGGAGGGGGAGTACCAGTTGGTTCCTCCCTGCACCCCCGGATACACCAGGGTCCCCTCGCGGGTGGGCGCCGAGTTGGGACGCAGGATGGGCCGGCCTTTGTCGTCCAAACCTTCGGCCCAAGTCTGTTTGATAAACGGTTTCCCCAACAGGAACTCACCCGATTCGCGGTCCAGCACGTAGTAGAACGCGTTGCGGTTGGCCCAGAACATGAGCTTGCGCTTGCGTCCGCGAAACTCCGCATCCACCAGCACCGGCACCTGAACCGCATCCCAATCGTGAAGATCATGCGGCGTGAACTGAAAATGCCACTTCAGCTTTCCGCTGTCCGCATCGAGCGCCACCACGCTCGAGGTATAAAGGTTGTCCCCCTTCCGGACATCCCCGTTCCAATCCGGTGAAGGATTCCCCGTGCCCCAGTAGACAAGGTTCGTCGAGGGATCGTAGGAACCGGTCACCCAGGTCGGGCCGCCTCCGGTCTTCCAGGCGTCTCCACTCCAGGACTCGTGCCCTTTCTCCCCCGGACCGGGCACCGTCCAGAATCGCCACACACGCTTGCCGGTCCTCGCATCGTAGGCATCGAGGAAACCGCGGATGCCGTATTCGCCGCCGGCAATTCCCACTACGACCTTGTCTTTCACCACCAGGGGAGCCGCTGTGACGCTGTGCCCCGTTCGCCGGCCGGCCACTTCCGTTTCCCAAAGAACATTGCCGGTGCGGCGGTCGAGCGCCACGAGGTAGGAATCCACCGTGCCGAGAAACAGCGCATCGCCCAGAATGGCCATGCCCCGGTTTACCTGCCCGCAACAGACGTTGATCTTGTCGGGCAACCGGCGGCGATAGGTCCAATAGCGGCGTCCCGTGGCGGCGTCGACGGCGACGGCAGCGTTCGGAGGCTCGGTGAAGTACATTACCCCATCCACCACCAATGGAGTGGTTTCCACTTTCTCCAGGGTCTTCATTTGATAGACCCACTCGAGGGCGAGGTTCTTCACGTTGCCCGTGTGGATCTGATCGAGCCTGCTGTAGCGCCAGCTCTGCTGATTGCCGCCGTAGGTGAGCCAGTTGTGGGGCTCAGCGCCGGAATTCGCAATGCGGTCAAAGCCTACCTGCGCCAAAAGGCCGGCTGGAATGGCGATAAGGGCCAGGGCTTTCATTCCTCCCTCGCTTTTCTTTGCAGTCCGTACAGGTATGCCACAAGATCGTCGATTTCGCTGGATGCCAGTTTCCCCTCGTATACGGGCATGGAGGATGTCTTCGATTCCACCTGGAGCCGGGTCAGGTCTGCCTTGCGGAGCGAAACCAGGTCCTTCCGGAAATCGAAGAGTTGAATGGTGTAGGTATCCTCGTTGAAACGCAGTCCACGATAATTCGCTCCCGCTTTCGTCACGGCCTCGACGGTCCACCATTGCATGGGGAGATCGTCGCTTGGCCGAAGGATGGAGGCGCGCAGATTGGAGGGATTACGGGATGAACCGATGGCGCTCAAGTCCGGCCCGAAGCGCCCGCCGCGGCCGTTGACCATATGGCATCCGGCGCACCCGCCTTTGCCGAAGAAAATCTTCTCACCGGCGAAGGAATTCCCCGGTATCTTCTGCCTCCCGGCGCCGGAGGCAAGGGAGCGCACAAACGCGACAATCTGCCAGATCTGGTGGTCTTCGTAATACACTCCGGGCATCTGGGTCCCGGAAATGCCGTTATTGATGGTGTTGAAAAGAGCTGCATCGCCGCTGCCGTGCCGGTATTCCCCTCGGGTGAGGCCGGGACCGCGGCCGCCTTCTCCTTTGAGCCCGTGGCACTCCGCACAATGCGAACGGTAGATGCGTCCCCCCGCGGCGACATCTTCCGGCGTCGTGCGCGGGTTCTTCACCACCGGTGATTGCGCCCATAGAGCCACGACCGGGAGCCAGCAGAAGAGCAGGATAGGCATGAGTTCACCCAAAATCGTTAGCGATTATATGGGATTTTGGGTGGACACGCCACCGGTTCACGGGCGGTTCACGGGCTGCCTCTGAAGGCAGCCCGACGGATGGGGCTTGGCAATCGTTCCCTTACTTCACCCTCCAACTGCCGTCAGTGGCTTTTTCCCGGTGCGCCCCATGGCAGCCGCCGCAGGTCGTAGTGGCCTTCTTGAAAGATGCGTCCGCTTCCTCCCATTTGCCCTGCGCCGTCAGTTTGCTGACGGTCTTAAACTCCCCCACGGCAGTCCTGGAAAACGTTACGCCGTCTTCCGCCTTCTGTGCCTTCCAGAACTTGTGCACAGGACTGAACGAAGCCACGAGTTTCTTGGCATCCGCGGATGCCGTGGCATCCTTTGCCTTGATCTTTTTGCCTAGACCGGAGCACGTGGGGCCGATTTCCTTCATCGCACTCCGCAAAGCCGCTTCATCGCCGGCGGCAAACAAAATTGTTCCGGCAGCCAGAACGCAGCCGGCCATCATCAGTATCCGCATTCGGATTCTCCTTTGGCTGAAAAAAATGAGCGGCCCGCGCACTTGACGCGGACCTCACCCAGATGGAACACCGCCTGGCCCCGAAGGGATGAGCGGTTCCGAATATCATAATCCAGAGCAGGCTGCTAGAACAGTACCTTCAACCCAAGCTGCACCTGCCGCGGACCGTTTTCCTGGCTGGTCACCACGCCAAAGGTCGGGCTCCCCAAGACCGTTCCCGGCAAGCCGAAAATGGGGGTATTGGTCGCGTTGAACGCCTCCGCGCGGAATTCGATGCGCATCCGTTCCACGGGCTGGAAACTCTTGAACACCGACAAATCGAGATTGTGCGCGGCCGATTGCCTCACCCCGCTCACAGTTCTCCCCACGTCGCCAAACGTGAAGGGCGCCGGCTGGCTGAAGGCGTCCGTGTTGAACCACCTGTCGATGGTCTGGTTTGCCGTCTGCGGGCTGGCTCCAGTTGCATTGGGACGCTGGCTGCCGCCAAAGCAGAAGCAGGTATCGTTGGCGACGCCAAAATTGAACAGAGGCAGGCCCTGCGAGAGCGTCAAAATGCCGTTCACCTGCCAGTTCCCGGCAATGGCGTTCAGCGTCCGGTTCCAGCTACCGCCGAAAGCCTTGCCTTTGCCGAAGGGCAGTTCGTAGGTGCTGTTGGCAACGAAGCGATGCGGCTGATCGTAGGATGACACGGCGCGCTCGCAGGAGCGGCAGTAGTAAGAGCGGATCAGGTCCGCCCGATTCCAGAGTCCGTCCGCCGCGTCGGTAATGGTCTTGGAGAACGTGTACGAAGCGAGAAAGCTCAACCCCATCGAGAAGCGTTTCTCGAAACGGCTCTGTAAGGCATGGTAATTGGAATTGGCAAACCCGGCGTTCGTGGCGCTGACTCCGGCGTATTGCGGATAGGGACGCAGCAGGTTTCCTCGCTGCACCGTAGGCGCTCCCAGAGCGAAGGCCGGGTTGATGATGCCGTAGAACGGATTCGGCACCTGTTGCAGTAACTGATCCCCCATGGACAGGAGCGCCGGGTCCAACTGGTTGAACTGATACGTTTGCGAGAGGCGCGTTCCCTTGTTGCCGGCATAGGCGATTTCCCAAACCGCATTGCCGGGCAGCGAACGCTGGATGGTGAAGTTCCACTGCTGGTTGTACATGGGGCGCAGCGAAGGCTCCCATCCGCCGCCCAGTCCCTGGCCGAGCGCGGCATTCGGTCCGGCGGCGCTGCCGAGTGGAAGCGTAAACCCGTTCGGGAACGGATTGGTCCAGGGCGCCGTGGGGGACGGCGTGATGCCGTCGGAATCGAGGGTGGATATCCATGTGGTCCCGCCCGAAAATGCGCCGCCCGTGTATCCGCTGCTGGCGGCATAGGAAGGCAATCCGAAGAAGATCCCATAACCCGTGCGGATCACGGTCTTGTCGTTCCACTGATAGGCGATCCCCAAACGCGGATTCACCTGCGTGGGAACCACCGGCCGCACCTGCCGCCGCCCGAGGGAACCACCCGCAAACAACGCGATCCCTTTCAGATCCATGTGGAGCTGATCGGCCAGCGGATTCCTGGCGTACGGATCAATGCCGGTAATGCGGTCGAACCGTTCCGTCACGCCGCCTTCGAAGTCCCACCGGAAACCGGCGTTGACCGTGAGCTTCGAGTTCACCTTGAAGTCGTCCTGCACGTAAAAAGCGAAATACCGGTTGTAGTTCGCGGGCCGGATCTGGTGCGTGATGTTTCCCGTCCCGAACCCGAGCAGGAAACTCGCATAGCCGGCTCCGCCGACAGCGGTTGGCGTGCGCGGGTCCGGCCCCTGGGTTTTATCGCGGTTGAACGCGAAGTTGCCGCTGGGCGTGCCAAGCTGGCCGTAATTGACGTAGTTGAAGCGCGCGTCAATGCCATACTTCATCGAATGACGGCCCTGGACGCGGGAGAGGTTGACGATCATGGAATGGGACGTGTCGCCCATGAAGTAGATATCGCCGCCGTTTGGTCCAAGCTGCGTCATGTCTTGAATGGTGATGGTGGGAAAAACGCGGTGATCGGAAATATTGTCGATATAGGTAGGCAGGCCGAGTTCCGCCACCTTGAACCCATCTTCCCGCTTGAAGGAAGCGGACCAGGGAACCCGGTTGCCGGAGACTCGCCCCAAGCCGTAGCGCAGGTTCAGCACCATGGTCGTACCGATGTTTTCCGTGTAATCAAGCGCCAGGTTCTGAAGCCTCTGGTTCATCGGATCGCAGCAGCCGGGGTCCGCCAGGTTCCCCCAGAAGTTCGGCTTGGAATAAACCGAGTCCATGAAGGTGTAGCGGCCGAACATCCGGCGGCGGTCGTTGAAGTTGTGGTCAATCTTGAATTCCACGCGGTCCTGCGGCTGCGGGTAAGCGTCCTGAAGCACCAGGTTGTTCTGATGGGTGAACGGAAGCCCTGGTGAATTCGCCTGCGGATAGAACGCTTGAGACTTGAGCGCCACGGGGCTGATCATACTCAGCGGAATGCGGTTGCCCGGAAATGCGTCGCGCAGGAAGCGCCCCGGCCGGGACGGATCGGGCCGCGTGGTGAACGGATTGTAGATGAGCCGCATCTGCCCGTTGGCCGCGTATGTCTGCGAGAAATCACCGGAACGCTCGAGATCGCTCGGCACCGTGTGCTGCGCGATGCTCGCCGCGCGGATGCGCTGCCCCTCGTAGAGAACGAAGAAGAAGGTCTTGTCTTTGCCGTTGTAGATCTTAGGAATCGAGATGGGGCCGCCAAGCGATCCGCCAAACTGATTGCGCTTGAAGCTGGCCAGAGGACGACCCGCGCGATTGGCGAAGAAGTTGTTCGCATCGAGCTTCGAATTTCGCAGAAATTCAAACAAGGACCCGTGCAGAACGTTTGTGCCGGATTTCGTCACCAGGGTTACCAGCCCGCCGCCCGAGCGTCCGTACTCGGCGGCGAAGGCATTCGTCTGAATGCGAAACTCCTGGATTCCTTCCACCGAAGGAATCGCGCTGACCGCGGGGATGTTGGTGATATTGTGGGAGACCGTCGCTGTGACGCCATCGAGAACAATGTCCGAAGTGGATTCCTGCCCGCCGTTGACGATGAACCTGTTCGCCGTGAACGTGTCCGCGACGCCTCCGGTCTGCCTGACGAGAAAGACTCCCGGCACGAGACCGGCGAGCGAGTAAACGTTCCGCCCATTCAACGGCAGGTCGAGAATCCGTTTGTTCTCGACAAGGCCGGACAGCGTCGCCGTGGCCGATTCGAGAAGCTGCGCCTCAGCGGTCACCTCCACCTGCTCGGTGACGGCTCCCACTTCCATGGTGATATCGAGGGTCACACGCTGCTGTGTCGTCAGGGGCAGGCGGTCGGCAACAAAGCGGCGGAATCCCTGGAGTTCTGAAGTTACACGGTAGTTGCCCGGAGGGAGCTGCGAAACCGAGTAAAAGCCGGTGGCGTTGGATGTGGTGCGATAGTTGGAGTTCTTGTCGATGTCGGTGATGGTGATCGCGGCGCCGACAATAATGGCGCCGCTCGAGTCCGTCACCAGACCGGAAATGGATCCGGTGAAGGCCTGACCAAAAAGAGACGCGCTCATCGCGGTCGAAAGCAGAAGGATAGTTCCGAAGCGGGACATGGCTATTCCTCTCATCCAGAAAACGCGGCCAAAGCCCAGAGGAAGGAGGCCGCAATTGCAGACAAGTATATATCGACCCGGCGACCGGTCAAGCGCTTAATAGCTTATTTTTTCAAAAGATTCTCACATCAATAATAAAAATTATCGATTATCATGTTTTCGATTTTCTTCCGCGCTTTCCCCTGCACACACGCTCCCACTCTGGCGTACTCTGAAAAAGTAGGAGACCCATGGCACAAGCTGCTGTCGCCGAGCCCCCTGATTTCTCCTCGTTCCCGCCGAACACGGTGACGCCCTTCGAGCGCACCGTCTGCCTGGCCTGTGTCTCCGGGGTCTTCACCCGTGTGCTGGGCCTCACGGCAAGAAAAGCCGCGCAGGAAATGAAGAGCTACACCCCTACGGTGCAGGAACTCACCAGCCATACCCCGGTCCGGCCGTATTTTCTTCCCGCAGGCCCCAAGGCCCACTGCCCCTACTGCGACTCGAGCAGCCGCCGGTATGCCCGTATCCTCGCCTACCGCATCGAAGGCGGACGAGCCACGGACCGCCTCCGGCGCGAATTAGTGAAAGCCCTGATGGACACGAAGGGCTCGTTCGCCGTCCTCGAGGAAAGACATTCCCATGACGAGGCTTTCTTTTCCTGGCTGGAGCGCATGGCCTCCCTCCGGCCCGATCAGGAAGGGTGGATTCCCGCCGTCACGGAGGCGTTTCTCGAGCGCAAACTCCCGAAGGAAAACTGGCGCGAAGTGTTCGAGCAGGTCCACACCATACGCCGCTCGATTCGGCTCGAGGAGGGTTGGGAGATCGACAACCGCCGCCTTTTTCTTGCCGCCCCACTCTACCACGAGGTGATGGCCGTGCAGTACATCCTCAGCCGTTCCCGCATGAGCGGCGGGCTGACCTTCGAGGGCCGCCTGACGCTGGCCGAACTGGTGAGGAAACTCCGCCTGTCCGGCTATTTACGCCTGTGTGGAATTGAGGCCCACAGCCCCGCGGATATCCTGGAAGAACTCACTCACCACCTCGCGGGCGGAGACGGTGGGGTCAAGATGTACTACCTGGTGGATCGCCGCGATTTTCTCAACAAACTGAAGGCTCTGCCAATGGCAGCAAGACAGAAGCGTGCCGCAGCCGGCGCCTGAATATCAGGCCAGATGGAACACCTCCTCGAGCCGCTCCATGGACCGGTCGGCGTGCTCACCGCCCAGTTCGAAGAAATCCGCCATCTGCCGCTGCCACCACTCATTCACTTCGCGCAAGGCCATCCCGCGAAGGGCGGCTTCAAAATCCGGCGTTTCCAGGTATCCCACCAGCAAACCGTCCTCCCGAAGAAACAGGCTGTAGTTCGTCCAACCCGTTTCCCGCAGCGCCTCGAGCATCTCCGGCCACACCGTCTTGTGCCGTTCGCGGTATTCCTCGAGATGGTCTTTTTTCACTTGCAGGATAAAGCAGACGCGCTCCATGCGGCCTCCTCTCACGCGCGGTTGATCAGGCTGGCGACGTATCCGCCGCCGAACCCGTTGTCAATGTTCACCACCGTCACATTGCTCGCGCAGCTGTTGAGCATGCCGAGCAGCGCCGCCAGCCCGTGAAAGCTCGCCCCATAGCCCACCGAGGTCGGCACAGCAATGACCGGACATGCCACCAATCCTCCCAAAGCGCTCGGCAGCGCCCCCTCCATCCCCGCTACGCATACGCAAACCTTCGACTCGGACAGCCGGTCCAGGTTGTGCAACAGGCGATGGATCCCCGCCACCCCTACATCGTAAATGGACTCGACTTCGTTCCCCATCACCTCCGCGGTGACCCGTGACTCCTCAGCCACCGGAATATCACTGGTTCCCGCGCACACTATCGCAATCTTCCCCCTCCCGCGCATGGTCCGATCCCGCCACACGCGAAACGCACCGCTCAGCGGGAAATGCTCTCCTTCGGGGAACCGCTCGATGAGCCGTTCGGCGGCTGCCTCATCAGCGCGCGTCACCAGCAGGTTCGCGCTGCGCTCCAGCAGTTTCTCGGCGATGCCCAGCACGTGCGCCGGGCTCTTGCCCTTCCCGAAGATCACCTCGGGCGCGCCCTGCCGCAGCGCCCGGTGATGATCCACCTTGGCGAATCCCAGGTCTTCGAACGGCATGTGCTTCATCCGCGCCATGGCCGCGTCCACATCCACCGCGCCCGAGCGCACCTGCTCCAGCAATTGTCGAATCTGTTCCTGATCCATGAACCTGCCTTAGAAACTCAAAATCTGTCCCACCGCCAGACCATATTTCGCCGCCATTCCTCCCGCCAGTTCCAGTACGAACTGCGCGTCCTGCTTGCCCCCGTACTGCGGGCACTTCACCGGGTCCTGCTCGAGACACGGCGGCGTATGAAGCGACATCTCCACAATCCGGCGCCCGCTGTCCATCCAGATGATGTCCAGCGGAATGCGCACGTTGTGCATCCAGTAGGTGTATTTACCGGGACGCGCGTGCACGAATAACAACCCGCGATCCGGAGCAAGCGACGAGCGGTACATCATGCCCCGCATCATATCCTCCGGCCGCAGCATCACCTCCGCCATCACCCGCTGTCCGCCGGGCAGCGTCACCGGTTTGAGTAAAATCGCGTCTTCCGAGGAACCCTGCCGGTTACATCCCGTCATCCATATCCATCCAATCATCGCAATGAGAGCAATCCGCGGCATGAAATAAAATGGTAACAGTCCTCGGGTAAAACTCTGAAATGTCCTCTTTCCTCCACCGGGTCCGCCTGACGCTCGATATGATCAAGTTCGAGCACTCCGTTTTCGCCCTGCCCTTCGCGCTCACCGGAGCCCTGCTCGCCTGGCGCGAGGATGGATACCCGCTCACCGCACTTCCGGCCAAACTGGCCTGGATTGTGCTCGCCATGGTAGGAGCGCGCTCGGCGGCGATGGCTTTCAACCGCCTGCTGGACGCCGAAGTGGACGCGCGCAATCCGCGCACGAAAATGCGCCACATACCCGCCGGACTGCTTACGCGCAAGTTCACCTGGGGCTTCACCGCCGTTTCGTCGGGGGCATTCTTCGCGGCGGCAGCCGCGCTCAATCCGTTGTGCCTGAAACTGGCTCCGCTCGCGCTCGGCGTCATCTTCTTTTATTCGTTCACCAAGCGCTTCACTTCGCTCTCGCATGTAGTTCTTGGGTTCTCGCTCGGCATCGCCCCCGCAGCCGCCTGGATCGCCATCCGCGGGTCACTGGACGCGAGGATTCTCTGGCTCACGGCTGCCGTCACCCTCTGGACCGCGGGCTTCGATATCATCTATTCCTGTCAGGATTACGATTTCGACCGCCAATCCGGGCTGTTCAGCATTCCCCGGCGCTTCGGGATTGCGGGAGCGCTCTGGGTGTCGCGGCTCTTCCACGCGGCCATGCTGTTCTGTCTTGCCGCGCTGGTTGTGGATTTTCGCCTCGGCCCCGCAAGCTGGCTCGGCGCCGCAATCGTGGGCGCCCTCTTGCTCTACGAGCACGGACTCGTCAAACCGCATGACCTCTCGCGCGTCAACGCCGCCTTCTTCACCGTGAATGGCTGGGTCAGCATGCTATTCTTTGTGTTTTGGGCCGCGGATATCGTGTTCTTCCAACGCGGAGTCTGACCCGGAATCAACCTGAATGCAACTGGAACCCAATTTCGAAGATCAGCGCTTGCTTCCCATTCTCGAAAAAGTGCAGGCCGGCGAACGGCTCACCTTCGAGGACGGCGTGGCCCTCTACCGCTCGCAGGACATTCTGGCCATCGGCCACATGGCCAACATCGTGCGCGAGCGGCTGCACGGCAACACCACGTTCTTCAATGTGAACCGCCACATCAACCCGACCGATGTGTGCGTCGCTTCCTGCCGTCTCTGCGCCTTCGGCAAAAAGGCTCGCGACCCCAAAGCCTACACGATGTCGCTCGAGCAGGTATGGGAGGTGGCCGGCAAGGGTTATTCCGAGGCGGCAACCGAGTTCCACATCGTCGGCGGCCTGCACCCCGAACTCACGCTCGATTGGTTTTGCCAGATGCTGCGCGGACTCAAACAGCGCTATCCGCAAGTCCACCTCAAGGCGTTCACGATGGTGGAGATCTCCTACCTTGCCCAGCGCCAGAAAATCGGCATCCGTGAAACGCTCGAGCGCCTCCGCGACGCCGGCATGGATTCCATGCCCGGCGGAGGAGCCGAAATCTTCAGCGAACGCGTGCGCCGCATCATCTGCGATCACAAAATCGACGGCAACGAGTGGCTCAACGTGGCCCGTATCGCCCACCAGGTGGGGCTCAAGTCCAATTGCACGATGCTCTACGGCCACATCGAAACGGCTGACGACCGCGTGGACCATCTCGTAAAACTTCGCTCGCTGCAGGACGAGACGCACGGCTTTGTCACCTTCATCCCGCTCGCCTTCCATCCCGATAACACGCCGCTCCAGCACATCGCGAAAACCACGGGCTTCGATGACCTGAAGAATATCGCCGTGTCGCGCCTCATGCTCGACAACATCCCGCACGTCAAGGCTTATTGGGTCATGATGACTCCGCGCATCGCCCAGATCGCCCAAAGGTTCGGAGCCGACGACCTCGACGGCACGGTGGTGGAGGAAAAGATCTACCACGACGCCGGCGCCACCACTTCGCAATCGCTCCGGCGCGGCGAGCTACTGCGGCTCATCCGCGCGGCCGGCCGCGAGCCGGTCGAGCGCGATACCCTGTACCGCCCGGTGGAGCGTACCGAAACAGCCTTTACGGTGTTGGTGTAGCCGGCGGTCCGCTATCGCCCAGTGCCGCCGTCAGCAAGGCGACGCCGGTTTTCACACCCACAACCAGCGCATCCTCGTCCACGTCGAACTCCGCCGTGTGATTCCCGGCGGTGAAGCCTTTTGCGGCGTTCCCTCCGCCAAGCCAGTAGAAAAATCCCGGGATCTGTTTCTGGAAATAGGAGAAGTCTTCGGCCCCCATCACTCCGGGAGTGATCATCACGTTTTGGGCGCCCAGACTGCTTTTCATGACTCCCGCGGCCCACGAGGCAAGGGCGGGCGGATTCTCCGTCACGGGATAGGCCATCCCTTGCCACTCGAGTTGGAACTTCGCCCCATGAGCGGCCGTGCAACCGGCGAGCGTCTGCTTCATCATCGTGCGCACGTTCTCGCGGACCCCTTCGTTGAACGTTCGTACTGTGCCCTCCATCTCGACACTCTCCGCGACAATGTTGCTGCGGTTCCCGCCATGAAAGCTGCCGATGGTGAGCACCATCGGCTGCATGGGGTCAATCTGCCGGCTGCGAATCGACTGCAGCGCCACTACACACTCCGCTCCGATGGTTACGGCATCAATGCCCTGATGCGGCCACGCCGCGTGGGATTTCTTTCCCAAGATTCGAATCTTGAACTGGTCGGCGGAAGCGAGCGCGGGACCGGAGGCGTAGCCCACCATGCCCACCGGCACCATCGTCCCCGTGTGCAGTCCGAAGATGACCTTCGGCCGCGGATTATCCAAGGCGCCTTCCTTGATCATCAACGCCGCGCCGCCCTCCTCGCCCACCGGCGCTCCCTCTTCGGCCGGCTGGAACAGGAACTTCACCGTCCCCGCCAGTTCGGCACGCCGCCCGGCGAGCACTTCGGCGATCCCCAGCGCCACAGCCATGTGCACATCGTGCCCGCAGGCGTGCTTCACGCCCTTGTTCAGCGATTTGTAGGAAACATCATTGCTCTCCTGAACCGGCAGCGCATCCATGTCGGCCCGCCAGGCGGCCACAGGTCCCGGCTTGCCTCCCTTCAGCACTCCCACCACTCCGTGACGCGCCACGCCGGTCTTCACCACGTCAAACTTCAACGCCCGTAACCGCCCGGCGATGACCCGCGCCGTGCGCTCTTCGCGGTTGGAGAGTTCCGGGTGCATATGAAAGTCACGGCGCGTTTCGACAAGCCTTGCCCGCAGCGACTCCGGCGTTTGCGCCGGTGCCGTTGCGGCCGCCAGCAGCAGCAGAAATTTCGTCATGCTTTGCGGTACGCCTCGTCCAGGATTTCGATCACGTGCGCCACGCGTTGTCCCTTGCCGTGCATCGCCACACCGGCGCGCAGTTGCAGCATGCAGCCTGTATTCGCCGTGGCAATGACATTCGCCGGGACGGAATTCGCCAGTTCCATCTTGCGCCCCAGAACCTGCATCGACATCTCCGTTTGCAGGACGTTGTAGATGCCCGCCGAGCCGCAGCACAAATCGGACAGCGGCATCTCTTGAAACTCCAGCCCCGGCACGGCCTTCAACAACTGCCGCGGAGCCGTGCGCACCTTCTGCCCGTGCGCCAGATGGCAGGAATCCTGATAGGTCACCCTCAGCGGCAGATTGCCCATGCGCGGATTGAGACCGATGGCGGCAAGGAACTCGTTGATATCCTTCACCAGCCTCGAGAACTTCTCCGCGCCGGCTTTGTAAGCGTCATCGTGCTCCAGCAGTTCGTTGTATTCCTTCAGCGTCGAACCGCAGCCCGCCGAGTTCGTAAGGATCGCATCGAAGCCTCCGGCGAGCAGCGCATCGATGTTTTGGCGCGCCAGCCGCCGCGCATCGTCACGAATACCGGAGTGTACGTGCAACGCCCCGCAGCATGTCTGCCCCCGCGGTACGTGGACTTCGCATCCATTCTTCTGAAGCACGCGCACCGTCGCTTCGTTCAGGCGGGCAAAGCTGATGTTGGCAATGCATCCGCCGAGCAGGGCGACCTTGTGCTTACGCTCGCCTTCGGGCGGAAACACTTTCCCATACGCGGAAAAGAAAGTAGGGAACTCCGCCGGCGGGGCAAGTTTTTCGAGTTCCCCCATCTTCCCCATCAATTTCAATATGCCCAGACCGCGCGCCAGCGCCTGCGGCCCGAAATTCTGATACACGTACATGCCCGCCGCCGCCATTTTCAATAGCGCCGGCGACGGCAGCAGGCTTCCGAAGACGAACCGGCGCAGCAACCGTGTCAGAAAGGGGCGCCGCACTTTGTTTTCGATTTCCGCGCGCGCCGCCTCGATCAACCGGCCGTACTGCACGCCCGAAGGACACGCCGTTTCGCAGCCCCGGCACGCCAGGCACAGGT
The DNA here is from genome assembly GCA_020847975.1 of Bryobacterales bacterium. Taxonomy (GTDB): domain Bacteria; phylum Acidobacteriota; class Terriglobia; order Bryobacterales; family Bryobacteraceae; genus CADEFT01. The sequence continues at coordinate 150,566 of JADLBD010000012.1, forward strand.
CCAGATGCTCCTGGTAGGAGGCGCTGATCTCCGCGCCGTTATGCACCTGCACCATCTGGTAGATGCGTCCTCGCGGCGAATCCATCTCGATTCCCAGGACCCGGTACGTGGGACAGGAATTCAGACACAGACCGCAATGCACGCAGCGGTCCAGGTCCTTCTGCTGCGGCTTATCCAGATCCCGGAGAATCGGCAGTTCAGAAACGGCCATAGAACCTTCCAGGATTCAAGAGACTCTTCGGATCGAGCATCTGTTTGATTCTTTGCATGACCGGGAAGCCGGAGTCAATCCGCGGCCACATGACCAGCGATGCGTCACGGGAAGCAGGCCCGTACTCCATCACCGCGCGCCCTGTCTCGAGCGCCTTCCGCGCGTCCTGCGCACTCTCGCAATGCGAGTAGCAGACCCCGTTCCCTGCCCTCGCCACCACTGCGCCAGGCAGTTGTTGGAGCGCCGCTTCCATCTCGGACAGCACGAGCGAACTCCGCACCACGACCCCATCCGGGTGGGCCGCCATGAACCGTGGCGTGAACTCACGAACATAGTGCCAAAAAACGCGCTCCGCCTCTCCTTCCACTGTCTCGCCTCCCGCCAGTTCCCGCGCATAGCGGCGCAGCACGGCCTCATTGCCGCTCGCGCCAATCGCCAGCAGCCAGCCCTTGCGCCCCAGTCCCTGCGTTGCGGCCGGATTCAAGAGGTCGATCGCTACGGGCTGCAACACGCCGTTCAGGATACGGTCCCGAAGGGCGATCGCCTCGTTCAGACCGGCAAACTCGAAGAGAAACGTGCGCGAGGCAGCGGGCAGCGGGATCAGCTTGAAGTTAAGCACGGCGATGGCGCCCAGCGTGCCCAGCGACCCGATCAGCAGCTTCCCCATGTCGAGCCCAGCCACGTTCTTCACCACCATGCCGCCCGACTGCACCAGTTTCCCCTCGATGGTGGCGAACTTCATGCCGATCACCAGGTCGCGCGCGGTGCCGAACAAACGCCGCCGCGGCCCGCTCGAGTTCGAAGCCACCACGCCGCCCACCGTCGCCTCGGCGGCAAACGGCGGATCGAGCGGCGCCATGTAACCGTCTTTGGCGAGCATCTCGGTGAAACGCGAATACGGCATGCCTGCTCCGACGCTCACCGTAAGATCCCTTGGTTCGTACATCAGAACCTGGTCCAGCCCGGAGAGCGAGATGCGCGTCTGGGCGGCTACGACGGCTCCTCCCGCCCTGCCCTTGCTGCCGTTGCCCAATAATTCGACACTCTTCCCCGCCGAACCGGCCTCGCCTAACATGGCCGCCAACTCCTCGGGACTGCCGGGCTTCAATGTTTCCATGAGAAATGAATATGATGACACATGTGTCTACAGCGGCTTCCCGGAGGTTGGATTGAACACTCGAACACCGGCGGGGCGAGGGACCTTAGCCTTGATCCGCTCAAACCTCGCGAATGAATCGCGCTCGATAGTGACGACAATGTGATCCGTGGCAAGCGCCGCTTCCATCAAATGGATATCCTTGGTCATCTCGCGCCGCCCTGCACCGGATTCAGCCGCATCCTGAACTTCGATGAGCAAGGTCACATCTTCCGAATCCTGGATGGGAACCATCTTTTTCCTGGCAATCATGCTGGCTCTCCATTTGGTTGCAAAGAGCGATTGATGTTTGTTCCATTCCTGCCGGAGTTTGGGGGTCATCACCATGCGATCACGATCCTCAAAGTCTCGTCAAGGAAGTGCCGGCACTTCGATGAAACTCCCCTCTCCTTGCCGCCGGCGGCACGAGCGACACAGGCGTCGATAACAAGGCGCCTGGATTTTCTTTCACTCACGAATACTTGCTCCGCGCTTCGACGGCATCGAGATAGCGCTTCTCCGAATCAATGGCAATCGCGTCAAAGTCTTCAGGCCAATCGCCGAATGCGCCGTTCCCGTCGAGTTCCGCTGTCGTGACGGCTGTCTCTCCGCTTCCCGGATCCCGTTGAAACCAGTGCAGCCGGACAATCTCCGGAGACAAGTCACCCTGAGCGATCATGGTCTGGACCTCGCGGAGCATCAA